>DASRWN010000069.1:0-7641 GCA_035654595.1 Gallionella sp.
GAAACATGGTGAAAGCGGAACAGGGGCTTTTTGGTTTCCGGCAAACCATCCCAGTATTCGCGCGCTGCTTGCAGCACATTGAACGTCCCAACGATATTGGTCTGAATAAATTCGCCCGGGCCGAAAATAGAACGATCCACATGCGACTCGGCAGCCAGATGCATGACACCGTCCGGGGCGTGCTTGGCGAACACGGCGCGCAGCGCGGCTGCATCACAAATATCTACCTGTTCGAAGCAATAGTGCGGGCTATCAGAAACCTCGGCGAGCGATTCCAGATTGCCCGCATAAGTGAGCTTGTCGACATTGATGACGAAATGGTCGCTCTCAGCAAGCAGTTGGCGTATCACCGCTGAACCGATAAATCCTGCCCCACCCGTGATGATAATTTTTTTCATGATGTAAGCTCTTCCATGCATGGCAGAATGCATTTGCGTTCTTTAATTAAGTTTCGTCAGCTGCAAAAAGTTTGGCTAGGGCGCTGCTGCCTGTGGTTTCGAGGATAGTTGCCATTTGGCTACTTGATTGATAGTTAATTTATCAGCATGTGTCGTATCGCACGTGTGATCATGTGACGAACGGCGCACGAAATGTATTTGCCGCAATTCTGCATGAAATCCATGATAAGCGAAACTGTGGTGCATGAGTTGTTGTTTTGCCATAATCCGGCCGTATTTAGTGATGAGAATAGAGCGTTTCCTATGGCGTAACGGAAAATCTGCCGCTCAAAACTGACATAGTATTTGAGGCTATCCGGTTTTTCAAAGGGGAATTAGATGAAACATATGGTTATTACGGAGGATTTATGATGAGCGTGAAACGTAAAACGGCAGATGATTTTGCTCCTGAGGTTTTAAAGCTGTTCGACAAATATGTTCATGGTGATATTTCCCGTCGAGATTTTTTACAATCGGTCACCCGGTTCTCTGTTGGTGTCAGCGCCTTGGGCTTGCTTGATGCACTGAGTCCGGATTTTGCCTCGGCACAACAGGTTGCAAACAATGATCCACGAATTACGGCAAGCTATATGGAATATCCGTCGCCTCAGGGTTACGGTAAATCGCTTGGTTATCTGGCGCTGCCTGTAAAAACCAAAGGCAAGTTGCCGACGGTGTTGGTGGTGCATGAGAATCGTGGATTGAATCCGCATATCGAGGATATTACGCGCCGCCTGGCGCTGGATAATTTTATTGCCTTTGCACCGGATGCATTGTTTCCATTGGGCGGTTATCCGGGGAACGAGGACGCAGCGCGCGAGCTCTTTTCCAAACTTGATCAGACCAAGACGAAGGAAGACTTTATTGCTGCGTTTGATGTGTTGAAAAAACTTCCCGAAGGCAATGGCAAAGTCGGTGTAGTGGGTTTTTGCTACGGTGGCGGCGTCGCCAATTTTCTGGCGACGCGTCTGCCAGATTTGAATGCGGCGGTGTCTTTTTATGGGGAGCAACCGCCAGAAGGAGATGCAGTCAGGATCAAGGCGCCGCTGCTATTGCACTATGCCGAGCAAGACGAACGTATCACCAGTGGATGGCCGAAATATGAGGCCGCGCTGAAAGCTGCTGGCGTCGCCTATCAGGCATTCGTCTACCCGGGTGTGCAGCACGGTTTTAACAACGATACCACCCCGCGCTACGATGAGGCGGCGGCAAAGCTGGCGTGGCAACGCACCATTAGTTTCTTTGATATTCATCTGCGCAGCCATTAAACGGATAAAATAGCCTACCTTTCGTGCGACGGTCGTGAGGTAACTGTTTCCAAAGGGGCAATTTTCGACGCGTGATGAAATCCCAATCGAATAACCGGGGTCGGATATATAACGGATGGTCGCAGATAAATTGCCCAAGGGCGGCGGCGCCCAATAGATACTGACCACACTGAGGAACTGCGTGAAAATTCTTATCGTAAGGCTGTCTTCGCTGGGTGACATTCTGCATTTGTTTCCGGCGGTCAGTGACTTGCAGCGTCATTTTCCGGATGTGGAAATTCATTGGTTGACAGAGCCAGCCTTCGCCGAAATGGTGGGCTGGCATGCGGCGGTAAGAAAAGTCATCACCATTGCGCTGCGCGGACACAAAAAAATCTGGTGGAAACTGCCACGCATTTTGAGTCATTTACGTCGGCAGCTGCGTGCAGAACATTATGATGTTGTGCTGGACGCACAAGGGTTGCTCAAGAGTGCATTTTTGGCGCGCTTGGCCGGGGTTGGCGTGCACGGCTTTCACGCCAACAGTGCGCGGGAATCACTGGCCGCGCAGTTTTATCAGAATACCGCCAAGGTACAGCAGGGGCTGCATGTCATCGAAAAAAACCGGCAACTGGTCGCGCAGATTTTTGCGGCAGATATCATCCAGCCCGCTGATTTTGGTTTGGCTGCGTTCCGACATCAACGGCTAATGGCCGATGTGGGTACTGAACTCAAAGTTATCGTCAATCAACCTTATCTGATCTTGCTGCATGGCACGACTTGGAGCAGTAAATATTGGCCGGAATCCTCCTGGGCAGAATTGATTGGCCTGCTGGCTGCACAGGGATGGCGCTGTGTATTGCCGTGGGGAAATCAGGACGAACATTTGCGCGCGCAGCGTTTGTATTTGGCCGGCGGTGAACAGGTGCGGGTGTTGCCCAAATTGTCGCTGGGCGAACTGATGAGTGTTGTATTGCATGCGCGTGCGTTTGTCAGTGTCGAAAGCGGCATCGGACATTTGGCGGCAGCGTTGGATGTTCCCGGCGTTATGCTGCATGGTCCAACCGATCCGGCTTACAGTGGCATTCTGGGCAAATCCTGCCGACACCTGACCACGGGTATCTATTGTTCGCCATGCTTCAAGCGCGATTGTCCGAGGCTGGAAACACCGCGAGGAATTCCGCCCTGCCAACAGTTAATCACCGCGCAGCAGGTCAGTCGCGAGGTGCTGGCACTATTGGGCAAAAACGCGGGAGGGATTGCCGCCGCAACTGTTAAAATATCACCCGTTTAATTAGAAACAAAACATATGACGCATTACGCACCGCTTGTTTCCGCATTTGTTACCTTGATGCTTGTGTTGATTCTGACCCTGAAAAAAGACGGCACGATTCAGGACATTCCCAACGAGCGATCCTTGCACAGCGAGCCGATACCGCGCATCGGCGGCATCGGCATGATGGCGGGCATACTGTCCGGGTGGGTGTTGCTGTTCAAATTCTGGGAGTGGTGGGTCGTGTTACCGGCGCTGGGGTTATTCGTACTTTCCCTGCTTGATGACATACGCAACTTGAGCGTCACGACGCGGTTGATCGGCCATTTTCTGGCGGCGTTGATCGTGTTATGGGGGGCAGGTGTGTCGTGGCTATGGTGTGCACCGGCCTTGTTGTTCATCGTGTGGATGACTAACTTGTATAACTTTATGGATGGTTCGGACGGCTTGGCCGGCGGCATGACCCTGTTTGGTTTCAGTATGTATGGCGTTGCCGCATTGATGCAGGGCAATGATGCGTATGCCATGCTGAGTTTTTCTGTTGGCGCAGCAGCCTTGGGCTTTCTCTACTATAACTTTCATCCGGCCAGGGCATTTATGGGCGATGCGGGTTCCATCCCGCTGGGTTTTCTCGCAGCGGCCTTCGGCGTATGGGGTTGGCAGCAGGCCTATTGGCCGTTCTGGTTTCCGATCCTGGTATTCTCGCCATTCATAGCCGACGCAACTTTCACTTTGTTGCACCGTTTGCGCCGTGGTGAAAAATTATCCAAAGCGCATTGCAGTCACTATTATCAGCGTTTGGTGAAAATTGGCTGGGGACACCGCAACACTGCGCTGGCCGAATATTTGTTGATGTTTCTGGCGGGCATCTCTGCGCTGTGGGGCATCAAACAGGATGCCGTTACACAAGGAAATATGCTGGCCTGGTGGGGCGCGGTTTACCTGGGCTTGTCGATGTGGCTGGACAAGCGCTGGCGTCTGCATCAAGCCAGACAGGAAGAAGATGTCGATGTTGCGTAAATCGAATTTACGCACTGCATTGGCAATGCTGCACGACGCAATAGCTGCCGCGTTGGCATGGATGCTCGCCTATTTGTTGCGTTTTAATTTTGAGTTGCCAGCAAATTTTATGGCCGAACTGCAACGCACGCTGCCCTGGATTGTGGTTCTGCAAATGGCGGTGTTCTGGCGGTTTGGCTTGTACCGCGGCATCTGGCGCTATGCCAGTTTGAATGATTTGCGCCGCATCGTGCTGGCCGTGCTGTTGGCGGCAACACTGTTCCCGTTTGCATTATGGATGCTGCGTAGCGGGCTGGTTGTGCCGCGTTCGGTGTTGGTGTTGAATCCGCTGCTGTTGATGCTGATTATGAGTGGCAGCCGCCTGTTGTATCGGATGTGGAAAGAAACCGGGCAAATGAAATTGTCCGGTGAACCAGTGCTGATATTGGGTGCGGGTGATGCGGCGGTGAGTTTGTCCAAAGAGTTGGCTAAAAATCCGGCGTGGCAATTGGTCGGTTTTCTGGATGATGATGTCAACAAACAAAATTTTGTCTTGAATGGCGCGAAGGTGTTGGGCCGGATCGATGATTTGGCGCATTGGGTCGATCATTTCAGTATTAAACAAGTCATCGTTGCAATGCCGTCCAGTTTGCACCAGCAGCGCAAACATGTGATTCAGCTATGCGACCAAGCCCAAGTCAAAGCGCTTACCGTGCCATCATTCGACGATCTGATGAGCGGCAAAGTGGCCGTGTCGCAGTTACGTGCAATCGAACTGGATGACTTGCTCGGGCGTGATCCGGTGATGCTGGACAATGCGGGTTTGCAGGATCTATTGAATAAAAAAGTGGTCATGGTGACCGGCGCGGGCGGCTCTATCGGCACCGAGATATGCCGTCAAATTGCACGTTTTGCCCCGGCCAAGCTGGTTTTGTTCGAGTTGAATGAATTTGCCTTGTACAGCATCGAGCAGGAATTGCAGCAGGCTTTTCCAACACTGAATTTTGTCTGCTTGATCGGCGATGTACGTGACGCGGCGCGGGTGGGTGAAGTTTTTGCGCAACATCAGCCGACCGTGTTATTCCACGCGGCAGCCTACAAGCATGTGCCACTGATGGAACAACATAATGCCTGGCAGGCGATACGTAATAATGTACTGGGTACCTGGACGATTGCCCGCGCGGCACAGCAATATGGCGTCAGCAAATTCGTGCTGGTTTCCACCGACAAGGCGGTGAACCCCACCAATGTAATGGGCGCGAGCAAACGATTGGC
Organism: Gallionella sp.; assembly: GCA_035654595.1. GTDB lineage: Bacteria > Pseudomonadota > Gammaproteobacteria > Burkholderiales > Gallionellaceae > Gallionella. The sequence continues at coordinate 5,232 of DASRWN010000069.1, forward strand.
AGAAATGGTTTGTCAGGCGTTGCAACCGTCTGGTGATACGCGTTTCGTGATGGTGCGTTTTGGCAATGTGTTGGGCAGTACCGGCAGCGTAATTCCAAAATTCCGTGCGCAAATCGCGCAAGGCGGGCCGATTACCGTGACGCACCCCGACATCACGCGTTACTTCATGTCCATTCCCGAAGCGGCCCAATTGGTATTGCAAGCCGGCCTGATGGGGCAAGGCGGCGAGATTTTTGTGTTGGATATGGGCGAGTCGGTAAAGATTGTCGATTTGGCAAAAGATCTAATACGCCTGTCCGGTTTCACCGAAGATGAAATCAGAATCGAGTTTACTGGTCTGCGACCCGGTGAAAAACTTTATGAAGAATTGCTCGCCGATAACGAACATACTTTGCCGACCCAGCATTCCAAGCTGCGCATTGCACAGGCGCGGCAGGCCGATGCAGCATGGTTGGAAGGGTTATTGGAATGGACTGCTGCGACTACGCTGCCTGACGAGCAAGTGCGTGTGGCACTAACGCAGTGGGTTGCAGAGTATCAACCTCAACAGGGTTCGGCATAATCAATGAGGATAGCTCCCCGATGAATTGGCTACAGCGTTTTGTGTTGCCTCCATTGCGCGTTAGCACTGTGTTGATTGGCGTCAGTGTGACCATCTCGACGGCGCTGGATAATTTATTGTTGGCAATTGTGCTGGTTGCGATACTGTTCAACGCGCGCGCAGTTTGGCAAATCGTTGCACAAAATCCGGTAGCGCGTGCTGCCTGGTTACTGTTTGGCGTGCTGTGCGTTGCGGCATTTTATGGCACCGCGCCGTGGCGGGAAGTTGCCGATGTGCTGGGTAAATATATCGACCTGGCATTTGTTCCATTGTTTATGTTGATGCTGTCTGGTGAAACGTTCAGGCACCGGGCGCAGTATGCTTTTCTTGCTGCGATGGGTTTGACGTTGTTGTTATCGTACCTGATCGGATTAAAACTATTGCCGGTGCAACATTGGATGGTCGCGTCCGCTGACGCAGGTGATCCGGTCATTTTTCGCGACCACATCACGCAAAACAACATGATGGCGTTTGTGGCATTTCTTGCGCTGCTGAAATTACGTGCAACGGTTTCAATCAGGTTGCGCCTGGCGTGGGGAGTGTTTGCCGGACTGGCATTGGTGAATGTGTTATTCATGGTGCGAGGTCGCACCGGCTACCTGATTTTATTGGTACTGCTGGCTTGGTTCGGTTGGACAACGTTGGCAAGATATCTGCATCAACGTGGTAAAACATGGAATTGGCGACAGGGCGCAGCAATAATTTTGCTGTTGTTTAGCCTGATAGCAGCCGTATTTTTTACATCTTCGCGCCTGCAAGACCGGGTCGGTTTAGTTGCCTCGGAGTTCCAAGCGTGGCAGCCGAATGATGGTAAAGAAACATCGATTGGAGATCGTTTGAATTTTTACTACAACACCTTGAACATTGTGAAGCAACACCCCTGGTTTGGGGTCGGGACGGGTGGGTTTGCCGCGGCATTTACCAAACAGACGCAAGGTGTCTTGCAGACACATAATCCACACAACGAATATCTGCTAATTACAGTGCAAACCGGCGTGGCAGGATTAGCGTTATTGTTGTATTTATTCTATACCCAGTGGCATTGTGCAACCCGGTTGGGTAATCCGTTTGACCAGGATGCCGCGCGCGGATTGGTGTTGGCCTATTTGGTCAGCTGTACGTTTAATTCCTCGCTATTGAATCATGCCGACGGTTTGTTTTTTGCCTTTATGACCGCGATATTTTTTACCAACCTGAAAACCGGCCAAAGACATGGCTAAGGTCTCCGTCATCATTATCACCAAAAATGAGTCGGCGAATATTCGTGCCTGTATTGAGTCGGTACGTTGGGCAGATGAAATCATCGTGGTAGATTCTGGCAGCAGCGACGACACAACAGAAATTTGCCGTGAAATGGGCGCGCAGGTTTATGAGCATGATTGGCCGGGTTTTGGCGCGCAGAAAAATCGCGCCCTGTCTTATGCAACTCACGAATGGGTATTTTCGATAGATGCTGATGAGCGGGTTACGTCTGAACTGTCGTCTGAACTGATTAAAGCGATGCAGGGCGATCAGAAAGACGGTTTTTATGTGCCGCGGCTTTCGCAGTTTTGTGGCGCATTCATCAGGTATTGCGGCTGGTATCCAGATTATGTATTGCGGCTATTCAGAACCCGTAAAGGCCGTTTCTCTGACGACATCGTGCATGAACATGTGATACTGGATGGCGTTGTCGGACGGTTGAGCCACCCGCTGCTGCACTATAGTTATCTGACTGAAGTTGATGTGCGGCGCAAGACCTTGCAATACGCGGCGGCAGGGGCATTGCAGATGTTTAAGCGTGGCAAGGTAACAACTGTTGCCGATGCG
>DASRWN010000070.1:0-13420 GCA_035654595.1 Gallionella sp.
ATATGCAAAAAATGATGATGCTCTGTTTGTCGCAATGCGTGATTTTGAAACCATGTACGGCATCTATAACGAGTTTCAGCGCGACATGGAAAAATACTGGTGTTTGCGCTGGTTGCAACAGGAGGGCATGGAGCAGGTAGAGGCAAGCGTCATGCGTGAGAATCTGGTGAAACTATTGAATATCCCGCTCATCTTTCGTGTTACCTCACTGCCGGAAACACCTGCCAACACGCTGGTCAAATTGGCTATCGTTGATTTGGATTTACTTGACCTGAATATCCATGCCCGCTTTATGGAAGTGCTGGAGGCAGCAGTTTGCTAGCCCGTTTGCAGGCGCGCTTTTCGCTGGCGATGATTTTTTCGGTCGCACTGCATGCTTTTGCTTTATTTGGAATCGCACTCACGTTGCCCGATGCAAAACAATTAACCAATCTGGCGCAACCCTTGCAAGTCGTATTGGTCAATGCAAAAACGAAATCAAAGCCAGTCAAGGCGCGTGCACGTGCACAGGCCAATCTGGACGGCGGCGGGAACACCGCAGAAGATCGCCAGTTAAAAAGTGCTCTTCCCGCTCTCAGCAATGCCCAGCGATTCACACCGGAACAAACGGCCAAGCACGTTACAGAACTGGAGGCCGAATCAAAACGCTTGCTAACCCAACTTAAAAGTGATCGCCAGATTGCCGCACCGGAAATCAAAAAGCAACAACCCGATGCCGCCATGAGCGGAGAAGATCTGGTGCAAAAAAGCCTGGAGATCATTCGCCTCGAAGCGCAAATTAACAAAAATATGGATTACTACCAGAAACTGCCGCGCCGAAAAAATATTGGTGCACAGACGCAGGAATATCGCTTTGCCCAATACATTGAGGATTGGCGTGTCAAGGTTGAGCGCATCGGTAACCTGAATTATCCGGAGCAAGCCAGACAGCAACAGCTTTTTGGGAAATTGACGCTGAGTGTCTCGATACGCGCGGATGGCAGCATTGAGGATGTCATAGTAGACCGCCCATCAGGGCAACGTATTCTTGATGCCGCAGCGGTCAGAATCGTCAAGCTCGCGGCTCCTTATGCGCCCCTCCCGCCGGACATCAGTAAAGATGTCGATATCCTCACCATCACCCGCACCTGGACGTTCACCACATCCGACCGACTGGAAAGCGAATAACCCGGGCAGGCATAAAAATTACGCCATCGGCAATCGCATAGCCAGCATTTTTTATATCAGCCCCTTTTCTGCAAACGACATCGTTTGTCCAACGGCCACGACGAAATGATCCAGCACGCGCACATCTACCAACGCCAGCGCCTGCTTAAGTGCGGTGGTTAATAGCTGGTCTGCTTGGCTGGCTTCCGCCACCCCGGAGGGATGATTATGCGCAAGAATGACCGCCGCCGCATTGTGCGCCAATGCTCGTTTAACCACTTCGCGGGGATAGACGCTGGTTTGGCTGAGCGTGCCCTGGAATAATTCTTCTGCGGCGATTACCCGATGCTGCGTATCCAGAAACAACACCAGAAAAACTTCCTGTTGCCGTCCGCCCAGCAATAACTGTAAATAATCGCGCACGGTATGCGGCGAGTTCAACACGTCGCCGCGTTGCAATTTTTCTTTCAACGCACGGCGCGACATTTCCAGCACGGCTTGCAGTTGCACGTATTTTGCCTGCCCCATGCCGTGCACTGCGCAAAAATCCGTTTCACCGGCGGCGAACAACTGCGTCAAGCTGCCAAACTCGGTGAGCAATTCACGCGCCAAATCGACCGCGCTTTTCCCGGTTACGCCGGTACGTAAAAAAATTGCCAGTAACTCCGCATCGGATAATGATACCGCGCCTTGCAGCAGCAATTTTTCCCTGGGCCGCTCTCCTTCAGGCCAATCGGTAATTGCCATGCCACCCTCCTTTGTTGAAACAACAGTAGCTACGGTAGTTTTAGTGATGCCTTTTCTTGTAATATGCACAGCATTATGAAACAAGAACCGACAAAGCGCATCGTGCTCGGCATCACCGGTGGCATAGCCGCTTATAAAGCGGCTGAATTGCTGCGCCTGCTGGTAAAGCAAGGTATAGAGGTGCAAGTGGTAATGACTGAGGCGGCGGGACATTTCATCACGCCAACCACCATGCACGGCCTTTCCGGTAACCCGGTGTTCACCGATCAGTGGGACGCAAGCACGCCAGGTAGTATGGCGCATATCAATCTGAGCCGTGTGGCTGATGCGATCCTGATTGCTCCGGCCAGCGCAGATTTCATCGCCAAATTAGCGCATGGCCTGGCCAATGATTTATTGTCCAATCTGTGTCTGGCCCGCGATTGTCCATTGATTATCGCCCCGGCGATGAACCGCGCGATGTGGCTGAATGCGGCCACGCAACGCAACATTGCACAACTGCTTGCCGATGGCGTTCAAGTGCTCGGCCCGGATGATGGCGTGCAGGCCTGCGGCGAAGAAGGCATGGGACGAATGCTGGAAGCCGCTCAACTGGCACAAGATATTTCCGCATTGCTATATGTTGATCGGCAACTTGCCGGACAGAAAGTCCTCGTTACCGCAGGGCCTACATACGAAGCGATAGACACGGTACGCGGCATCACCAACCGCAGTTCCGGAAAAATGGGCTATGCCATCGCCCAGGCAGCTCAGGAACAAGGTGCCGAGGTGATTTTGATTTCCGGGCCAACGATGCTTGCCAAACCACATGGGGTAGAAAACATTGATGTGGTCAATGCCAATCAGATGTTGGCGGCGGTGCAACAACACCTGAGCGATTGCGACATTTTCATCAGCGTGGCGGCAGTCGCCGATTATCGGGTCGCGCAGCCCAACACGAAAAAAATCAAAAAAACCACAGAAGCGCTCGCATTGAATCTCATCCCTAATCCGGACATTTTGGCGTTGGTGGCGAATTCACCAACGCCCCCCTTCTGCGTTGGCTTCGCGGCAGAAAGTGAAAATCTGATAGAGAACGGAGAACAGAAACGTCGCGCAAAGAAATTGCCGTTACTGGTTGGCAATCTCGTGCAGCACGCCATTGGCAGTGATTACAATGAACTGGTTCTGTTCGAGGACAGTGGTCAACACGTCTTGCCTCACGCCGATAAAATGACGCTGGCAAGACAATTGGTAAAACACATAGGACAACGGGTTAGGGAGGGTAAAAAATGAAAGGCCTCAGCGTAGATATCAAGATTCTCGACGAGCGTTTGCATGACAATGTGCCCGGCTATGCCACTTCCGGTTCGGCTGGAATTGACTTACGCGCCTGCATCGAGCACAACATGGTGATTCAGCCCAATCAGTGCGAGCTTTTTCCGAGCGGCATTGCGATTCACTTGAGTGATCCTGGGTATGCCGCAATGATCTTGCCGCGTTCTGGCCTGGGACATAAACATGGCATCGTGTTGGGTAATCTGGTAGGCCTGATCGACTCGGATTATCAAGGACAGATTTTTGTCTCGCTATGGAATCGTAGCCAGATACCGTTTACGCTGATGCCTATGGAGCGCATGGCGCAGCTGGTGATTGTGCCGGTGATGCAGGCAAAATTTAATCTGGTCAAAGAGTTCCCGTTAAGTGAACGCGGAGCGGGTGGTTTCGGCAGTACTGGTAAACACTGATACGCCGTGCCACCTTACTGTTCGCGCATGGCGCGAACAATTTTGGCTGGGCTTGGAGTCAGCCCCGTGCAATCACCGCTTCGATTTCAGCAAAGGTGTGCGCCAGTTCAAAGGTTTGAGTTTGCGCGCCCAATTGGCGCGCGATTTGTGTAATGGAAAACAAACCGCACACCATTTGCCTGCCGTCCGGCCCTTCGTCAACCACCAGCCCATGCTGTTTGCCAGCTTGCTTCAGAGAGGCGATGATATTGCCCACAGATGCTTTTTTCACATCACCTATATGCAACACTTCCAGCTCGCTCTGGGCGGTCATGATGTCACGCACCATGATGTCAGAATGCGTACCGCCCATATTTCGCAAGAACCGCATTGGTTTTTCGCCCAGCACGTCAGTCGCTGTCAACAAACCTGCCACTTGCTCGGCATCGTCCAGCACCAGTAACATGCGCACACCATAACGTATCATTTTGGCATTGGCTTTATCCATTGAGGTCTTGGCGCGCACGCTAACCACCGATACCTTGGTTAAATCAGTCATTGCCTCAAGTGCCGGGCTGGATAGTTTGACCAACTCGGGTAAAAGTTGTGCAGGACGAATAAAATTTGCGCCTGTTTTCAATGGATAGAATTTGAGGGCGTGGTATTCTTTACTCATGTCGGAATTTTTCCTTTAATAGTCTTAATCGATTAACGACTTGCCTTTGTGCATGACAAATTTTGCCGTATCCGGTAAATAGCGCACCAGCTCGTTAAGCGCCTGTGTGTAAACTTCACGCTTGAAATCAATCACCGCGCTAATATCCAGCCAATAATTAGCCCAGCGCCACGCATCAAATTCAGGATGCTCGCAGGCGCGTAAACAGACATCACAATCACGACCCATCAGGCGCAGCAAAAACCAAATCTGTTTTTGCCCACGATATCCACCCCGCGATTCGCGCTTGTTCCAGTTTTGTGGCACATCGTAGCGCATCCATTCTCGGGTGCGTCCCAATATTTTCACGTGCTCCGGTTTCAAGCCGACTTCTTCATGTAACTCGCGGTACATCGCTTGTTCCGGGGTTTCACCATATTGGATACCACCCTGCGGGAACTGCCATGCATGCTGACGCACACGTTTTCCCCAGAACACCTGATTTTTATCATTCGTGATAATGATACCGACATTCGGCCGGTAGCCGTCACGGTCTATCATTTGTCACTCTACTCGGTTAATTTAATACTTGGATTCTTTCATATTTCATCTCCAATGAAAAGCGTATATACCCATTGCGCGGCTAAAAAAGGTGGCCGGCCAAGAGCAAAAACTACGCATTCGGTGCATTCACGGTAAAATCGGGACTCTATTTATAACTGTGTGCGTCACAAATCATGCGTGTTTCAAATTACTTTATTTCAACACTTAAAGAAGCCCCCGCTGAAGCTGAACTGCCCAGCCACCAGTTGATGCTGCGTGCCGGCTATATCAAGAAGCTCGCCAGTGGCCTATACACCTGGATGCCGCTGGGATTGCGTGTCCTGCGTAAGGTAGAAAATATTGTGCGCGAAGAAATGGATCGCAGCGGCGCAATCGAGTTATTGATGCCCGCCATACAGCCTGCAGAGTTGTGGCAGGAAAGCGGTCGCTGGGATGTATTCGGCCCGCAGATGTTAAAAATCAAGGATCGCCACGAAAACGATTTCTGTTTCGGACCGACCCATGAAGAGGTTATTACCGATATTGCACGCCGTGAAATTCGTAGCTACCGCCAATTACCGATCAACTTGTATCAAATTCAAACCAAGTTTCGCGACGAAGTCAGACCGCGTTTTGGTGTGATGCGCGCGCGCGAGTTTGTCATGAAAGATGCCTATTCTTTCCATGCAGATTATTCCAGTCTGGAACAAACTTACCGTGCCATGCATGATACTTATAGCCAGATTTTCACTCGCCTGGGACTCAAATTTCGTGCGGTGTCTGCCGACACCGGCGCAATAGGCGGCAGCGGTTCGCATGAGTTTCACGTACTGGCCGATGCAGGTGAAGATGCATTGGCGTATTGCCCTGCTTCCGATTACGCCGCAAATGTAGAGCTGGCTGAAGCAGTCGCACCAACGACTCCTCGCCTGATAGCAACAGAAATAATGCGTGACATCGAAACACCAAAGCAAACCACCTGCGAACAAGTAGCGGAATTGCTCAATGTTCCGTTACAGCGTACCGTTAAATTAATTGCATTGATGGCGAATGACGCAATGTGCATACTGTTATTGCGCGGCGACCACAGCCTGAATGAAGTCAAAGTATCAAAATTACCCGGCCTTGCCGATTTCCGCTTTGCCACGGAACAGGAAATTCGTACTTTTTTTAACTGCCCGCCCGGGTTCCTCGGTCCGGTCGGAATAGATAGAACCAGTGCTCGTATCATTGCAGATCGCACTGTGACTGCCATGAGTGATTTTGTTGTTGGCTCGAATAAAGCAAAATTTCATACTGCCGGCGTAAATTGGGGACGTGACCTACCAGAGCCTGATCTTGTTGCGGATATACGTAATGTCGTTGCCGGCGATGCGTCACCAGATGGGCAGGGGAATCTGGAAATTTGTCGGGGTATTGAAGTCGGCCACATCTTCCAGTTACGCACCAAATATGCCGAAGCCATGAAAGCAAACTATTTAGATGCTCAGGGAAAATCACAGAGTATTGAAATGGGCTGCTATGGCATAGGCATTTCGCGCATCGTCGCAGCGGCCATTGAGCAGAACTTTGACGCACGGGGCATCATCTTGCCAACCACCATCGCCCCCTTTCAGGTTGTCATCGTACCGATAGGTATGGCTAAAAGTGAGGCCGTACGGAACAAGGCAGAGCAGTTTTATGCGGCACTACAAACGGCGGGTATCGAAGTGTTGTTGGATGACCGTGATGAGCGCCCCGGAGTCATGTTTGCCGATATGGAGCTAATAGGAATCCCGCATCGCGTCGTTATCGGTGAGCGCGGGTTAAAGCAAAATGAAATGGAATACCAAGGGCGACGCGATGCAACAGCGCAGTCCATCCCCTTGCAAAATGCATTGGAGTTCGTACAATCAAGGCTGTGCGTACAGCCATAAAATTATTCTCTGGTAGATTCGCCTTACTGCTTTGCATGGCGGGCCTGTTGTTATTCACGCGCACCGCATCTGCCGGAGGGCAAGTCTATACACCACTTTCAGCCAGCGTTCGTACAATATTACAGCGCAACGTTTCAGATCAAACAGAACCAGAGCCCGCTTTTGGCACGCCATATGAAAAAAACTATTGGTTAAATGTAATGTCGCACCGTCTGCAGAAGCGCTTACCTGATGAAAAATACCGGATAGATTTTCTCAAAACGGTGCATTACGAAGCGGCACGCGCTGGACTGGATCCACAACTGGTGTTGGCGCTGATCGAAGTTGAAAGCGGCTTTAATAAATATGCCGTATCAAGCACCCAGGCGCGCGGCTATATGCAGGTAATGCCATTCTGGGTAAAAGAAATTGGCGTCCCTCAACAAAATCTGTTTGATCTAAAAACCAACCTGCGCTACGGCTGCGTCATCCTGCGTTACTATCTGGTGGATGTAGAAAACCGCGACTTGTATCGCGCACTGGGTCGCTACAACGGCAGCCTGGGAAAGCCGGAATACCCCAATCTTGTGCTTAGGGCATGGCGCAACCATTGGGCGCTTCCGGTGCACTCTGCTGAAAAAGACTATTCACTTGCTAGTTAAATTTTCTTTTTTTGATATAAGCTTCAACACCCGCACGCGTCACTTCACCCATATGCGATGTCACACGCTGTCCCTTGGGATCATATAAATAGCTGGTCGGCAATACCACGACATCGCCGATTTGCGCCGCAATTTTATGATTACCGAGCACTACCGGATAGCTGATGCCATGTGATTGAGCAAAATCAGCAACCATCTTTGCTGCCCCGAAATCCATGGCAATACCTATTACCACCAGATCCTTGTCCTTGTGCTGATTATATAAACTGGTCAATTCAGGAATTTCATTCAAACAAGGAGGACACCATGTTGCCCAAAAATTTATCAGCACCCATTTGCCACGATAATCTGCAAGGTGGTGAGTTTTTCCTTGTATATCCTGTAACGAGAACTCTGCCGCATATCCAGACCAGGAGCACGCCAATAACGCCACTGCCAGCCAGCTTTTTAACACCGCTTTCCCGGGTTCCATTGAAAAATTAATGGCCATGTTTTATAGCGCCTTCGCTATCATCTTCTTTTCTACCGCAGCCATATAAAATATGGCAAAACCGACCAGCAAGCTGCTCACCTTCCGGGGCAATTATTGCAAAGCGGCTATTCCATAACGAACACTCAAAGAAAGCTTCCAAAAATTTCACTGTTATTCTCCTGCTGGTTAAACCAGCGCGTATTAAATCTTATCTGGTGGGCTCGGATAGGCCCTCATCGTAGCGATATCAGTAAATAGCTCTTGCAAGGTCATCGTGGTACCTGCTTCTATCTGTTCAATACAAGTGATCAGCCAAAGCTGCAGTGGGTCAACTTGATTATGCGTAGATAATGCATCTCGATCCAACACATACAAGCGTAACAACTCATTCACTTTAATATGACTGGCCTCGCGCATCATAAGCCAACCCTGCCCTTCGGCCTTGCGCACAATATCGGCCTGTTCCAGTACCTCCAGCATTTCTTCCAGTGTGTCATAGCCCAAACATAACTTTTTTGACAAAGCCGGGAAGCTCGTCACTTTTCCATCTCGCAGGTTTATCGCCATGATGCGTAAAATTCTGATGGCTCCCAGCATTTTTAACACCGGGGAAAAATGATGTTCTGCTGGTGCGCGCCAATGAGAAAGCGACGCGGCAATAACCGCTCCAAAAAGGATGGTTAGCCAGGACAGATAAACCCACATCAGAAAAATCGGCACGCTGGAAAATGCGCCATAAACCAATTTATATGTTGGGAAATGGCTGATGTAATACCCGAACACGCGGTTCATCGTCTCAAAAACCACTGCCGCCGCCATGGCTCCAATCAGGGCATGGCTGCGCGGAACATATCGGTTAGGCACCAACTTGAACAATAAGGCGAACGCCAGCGTGGTAAACAAAACTGGTAACACCTTAAGCGAGCCCACACCAAATATGGGAATGTGTTTAGCGTAACCCATGGACAAACCGACCAGCCAGGAAGTAAGCGATAAACTCGCTCCTACCAGCAATGGCGCAAGCGTAAGAACCGCCCAGTAAATGACCAAGCGTTTAAATAATGGTCGCGAGCGTGACACCCGCCAAATCACGTTGAAAGCTTTATCAATCGTCAACATCATCCACATTGCCGTGATGGCCAGAAAACTGATTCCCACTGCAGTAAGCCGTGCCGCGCTCTCGGTAAACTGCTGCATGTATTTAGTAATATTTTTCCCGCCTGTGTCCGGCATCAGATTACTCAACAAGAATGTTTTAATCTGGGCAGAAAAATCTGCGAAAACCGGGAAGGCAGAAAATAAAGTAAGCGCAATGGTAATCAGAGGGACCAGTGACAACAACGTGGTAAAGGTAAGGCTTGCCGCAATTTGTGAGCAACGATCTTGAACAAATCGGGCTGCGACAAAATGTATATAGCGCTGAAAATCCAGCCAATTCTTTTTCATGCCTTATCCTTTTCTGTGCATTGACTACTGCCACATTTGCAATGGCATCACCAAGCGCCAGACAAAAACCTTATGATTGCCGCATGATAACCGACAAAGAAATTCTGGTGCTGTATTACAGTCAATACGGCGCAACCCGGCAAAGGGCGCCGTTCATTGCTCGCGGGATAGAACAAGTAGTCGGCGCACGAGCACGCGTAACAACCGTCCCCAAAGTTTCTACAGTTTGCGAAGCGACAGAACCGGATATGCCTGATGATGGCGCGCCCTACGTCGAAACGCGTGACCTGGAAGACTGTATTAGCTTGGCGTTGGGAAGTCCAACTCGCTTTGGCAACATGACAGCAGCGATGAAATATTTTTGGGATGGCGCTGGGGCGGTATATGGATAAAACACGCCCTCGTGGGTAAGCCTGCGGTGCTGTTCACCTCTTCAAGCAACACCATTGCCCTCTGGCAAAGACTGGCCTTGACAGCATTAAAACTCTCCGGGTAAGCATGGTTTGAAGCCTTGATGCCTACTTTTCGGTTCAACTGACAAAAAAATGGGCCGCAGTCAGCGGCCCGTTTGCAGAGTGTAATCCTGTTTTAGATTATTGTGCCTTACGCATCAAGCGTACTAAATTGGCCTCAGTTTTTTCGGCATATTTTGCGCCCTCCGGACCAAAACTCAATTCATAAGCCTGAGCTTCCAGGCCCGCGCCGCGGCGGGTTGTGGCTGTCCAATAAAAAACGGACGGAGTATTTGGGAATTGCTTAAGGTTTATACGTGGACTCTCGCATTGGCGCTCAGTAATCATTGCCAATTCCGGGATATGCGGGACACGCCAGTCGGCGTGACCGGCAAAACCACCCTTTTCATCCAGTTCTTTCGCTGCATCCTGGGCAGATTGCCAGGTATATGCGCTTGGTGTACCAGCGCAGCTTGTACCTGTCCAATTCTGGCCCAATGAACAACGCATCCACATCATATTTACTTTTGTATCTGTCAACGTTCCGTCACCATTATCTATATATCTTGCATCCGGTGCAGATAAAGGATAGGACCGAGTATCGCAAGTTTGCTCTGCCATCACAGGCGAACCAACCAGCAATAGTAAAAGAGGTAAACATCTGGCTTTCATTACTCAACTCCTGATTACTGTTAACTAGTAAAAAAGCAAGTGGGGAACGCCCACTTGCTTTTTAATTGTGCGTCTTAACCAAGAAATAAGTATGACGGCAACCCTAAGATCACCGCCACATCGCTTACTTATTTTTCAGTGTCATACCCAACGCCGGAACCCTTCTTAGGATAGCCAACGCCAGAACCTACATTGATACCAGTAGTTTGCTTAGTAGCCAAACCTGGAGTAATCGCTTTACCGGTATACAGTGCAAAAGCGTAAGCTTCCATTGCTACCATGTCGTCGCCATTTACATCCAATGCTGTACCAGCTTGAGGCACCATGATGCACCAGTTGATCATGTCACGCAACGGGATAACCTTACCCAAATCCGCTTGGAATTTAGGGAAAGTTTGAGGATTCGACGCTGCAGCATCCGGATGGCAATTACCGCATGCCAAGCCGTTTGATTGCATCGAACCCAAGGAACCGTGCCATAAATCACGGCCATGATCTACCGCAGCCAAGCGAGCAGCATTTTGATCTGCTAATTCAGCTTTGGTAAAAGGCTCTCTGGCTGCTGCAGGGTTAGCTGCAAGCAATCCAAGCAAAGCAACAGGGGCTACCAGACCCATCAGAACATTTTTAGTATTAATCATCTCTCTATCCCCCCTTAGATTTTGAAACCGTTTTTCATGAATGGAGTCAACATATCCCCAAACGGATTGTAGTGCATCGAACCTTCAAAGCCACCTTCCAGATCGATGTACTGGGAACCTTCGCCATCTTCAAAGGCACCTGGGTCAGAACGGTTCATTTGTGATTGTGGGTAAGCCAGTTTCACATCTGGGTAAGGCCATGGCCAGGAAGTGGACATCGTGCCGCAAGAACCCATGTTACCGATCTTGTTGTAAATCGTTTGATGAACGTGACCATGGAATGACATAACGCGTTCAAATTTCGACAGGATCTCGCGAATTTCAGGAGCATCCTTAGTTTGGAAATTCCAACGTGGGTAGTAATCCCAAAGTGGTCCGTGAGTAAAGGTAACTACAGGTGTGTCGGATGGCAGATTAGCTACATCTTTCTTCAGCCAAGCGAGTGTCTTTTCGTGAACGCCCCAAGGTCCGGCAATCGGGCTTTCCAGCATTTCCATCGTGCCCATTCTTTCTTTTGCTGACATTCCGGCTGGTGTCCAGAAATCCTTCACAAGAATGGAATTCATCCCGATGAAATGCACACCTTTATGATCGAAAGACCAAACATCAGGGCCGAAATGGCCACGCCATGCAGCGCCCATGTCCAGATACCAATCGTGCTCGCCAGGAATATATTTCACAGGCATGGTCAACTTGGACAGTATGTTCTTACCCTTCACCAGTTGCTCATCAAGACCATTTTGTGCAATGTCGCCGCAATACAGCACGAAATCTGGTTTCGGATTCATGTTGTTGCAATCATCAACTGCTTTTGCCATCAGCGCATCAAACTTGTGATCCGGGTGACTAAACAAATGGCCGTCAGTCATAATCGCGAAACGGAAAGGGGTCACTTTGCCCTTGCCCATTGCAGCTTCAGCCACCGACACCATACCAAAATTGGTACCTACAGCACTTGCCACCAATGTGGACAAACCAGCTTTGCCCGAAATACTTAGAAAACTTCTCCTGCTCATTTTATCAAAGTCAGTCATCGCTCCATCCTCCAAATGTATAAATAAACCCGCTAGCAACGGGTACCTTAAAACACTTTCTTTTCCTTGTTACTAACTACCACTGCAAATACTACAGCAAAACCACAGCCGTAGGCTACTACCTACTACGAACCACAACAAACAGTTGAATTTCTGCTCACGTGCCAGACCGTCAGCGCATACCATGGTAACTGGGCGATCTTTATAGCGCATATTATGAGTGGAGTCAAAACTTTTTACTACGAATACAAACACAGTTTCGAAGCCCTTGTGCAATAAGGACACTTTGCCGTTTATCGCACATTCGTGGCAGAGTCAATATACAAGCAAACCATGCAAATTGCTTGCTTCCTGCCCGGTTTTAGGCCATATCCTTGGCCCGTTTGCATAAAAACCAACGCCCTTAAAACAAGGCTCCTTAAAACTGTTGGGCGTGGCTCGGCAAATGTATCTCAGCCCATTGTTCAAGCTGATCTGCACCTTTAGCGCCTACAACTGGGGGTGGGCGCGTTCCCGTTTGCCGTGCAATTTATTCAACGCATTCAAATAGGCTTTGGCAGAGGCCACCACAATATCGGGATCTGCGCCTTGTCCATTGACTATCCGTCCGCCTTTGGACAATCGCACCGTCACCTCGCCTTGCGCATCTGTACCGCTGGTGATGTTGTTCACCGAATATAATTGCAATTCGGTCCCGCTATGGACGATGTGTTCAATCGCTTTGAAGGTAGCATCCACAGGCCCGCCGCCCTGTGCTTCAGCCTGTTTTTCGACATCGCCTGAATTTATCACTATTCTCGCCGTTGGCAACACACCCGTTTCAGAATGTGCGCGCATGGATACCAAACGATAATATTCACTGACTTGTGTGGTCGCTTCCTCGTTGACCAACGCCTGTAAATCTTCATCGAAAATCTCATGTTTACGATCGGCCAAATCCTTGAACCGCTGAAAAGCATTATCGAATGCCTGTTCCGATGCCCATTCAATATTCAATTCATTAAACCTTTGCCGTAAAGCACTACGTCCGGAAAGCTTGCCTAATGACAGTTTATTGGCATTCCAGCCCACGTCTTCTGCACGCATGATTTCGTAGGTTTCCCGGTGCTTGATAACACCGTCCTGATGGATACCTGATTCATGCGCAAAGGCATTTGCTCCGACAATGGCTTTATTCGGCTGTACCGGATAGCCAGTAACAATGGAAACCAATTTTGAGGTCGGCACAATTTGTGCGGTATCAATGCGTGTATCCAAGTTAAATACGTCCCGTCGAGTTTTTACCGCCATGACAATCTCTTCCAGGCTTGCATTACCGGCACGTTCGCCAAGTCCGTTAATGGTACATT
>DASRWN010000071.1:0-6779 GCA_035654595.1 Gallionella sp.
GTAGCGGAGGCCAACCGGCTTGGCATGGAGGTGCTGATCACGGATCACCATTTGCCGGGCGATGCGCTGCCGGATGCAGCCTGCATCGTTAATCCTAACCAGCTTGGTTGCTCCTTTCCGAGCAAGAACCTGTCGGGCGTAGGGGTGATGTTTTATGTGTTGCTGGCATTGCGTGCAGAGCTGCGCACCCGCAGTGCCTACGCCCATCAGCCCGAGCCCAAGCTTGCTGAATTACTCGATCTGGTCGCGCTCGGCACGATTGCCGACGTAGTCAAGCTCGATCACAACAATCGCATCCTGGTGCAGCAGGGTTTACAGCGCATTCGTGCCGGACACGCTTGCGCTGGTATCCGGGCGATATTTCAAGTTGCACGAAAAAATCCGGCACGTGCTTCCGGTCAGGATTTGGGCTTTGCCATCGGCCCGCGCCTCAATGCTGCCGGGCGGCTTGAAGATATGAGTCTGGGCATAAATTGCCTGTTATCCGACGCCGCCGGTCAAGCCAGTGCATACGCTGCGAGGCTGGACGCGCTCAATCAGGAAAGGCGCGGCATTGAAGCCGACATGCAAGACAACGCGCTGGCGTCACTGGAACACATCGACCACAACGACAATTACAGCCTCGCGCTGTTTGATGAAAGCTGGCATCAGGGCGTGATCGGCATCCTGGCCTCACGTCTGAAAGAAAAATTTCATCGTCCGGTGATCGCCTTTTCACGCGCTCAGGAAAATGCTGCAAATGGTGACGCGGAGTTGAAAGGTTCGGGGCGATCCATTGCCGGATTGCATTTACGCGATGCGTTGGACTTGGTCAGCAAGCGCCACCCCACGCTGATCAAAAAATTCGGCGGGCATGCGGCAGCGGCCGGATTAACCATCGCACAACAACATTACCCGGATTTTGTGGTGGCTTTCGAAGCCGTGGTACGCAGCTTGCTGAATGCCAACGATTTGCAGCAACGCATCGAAAGCGATGGGATGTTAGCAACGCAAAACATGACGCTTGAATTTGCACAACAGCTGGAGCAACAAATCTGGGGACAAGGCTTCCCTGCTCCGCTGTTCGATGACGATTTCATCGTGCAAAACCAGCGCGTGGTTGGCGAAAAGCATCTCAAGTTGCAGCTGCGACAAGTGACTGGCGAAACCAGCCGGTTGCGGGAGCAATTGCTGGACGTCCCGTATACCGGCAAATTTGACTCTTCTATGTCAGGGGCGACTTTATCCAATCAGGGGAAATTCATTGAGGCGATTTTATTTGGTCACGCAGAGCCCCTGCCGGATAGCATTCATGCGGCTTACAGCCTTGCTGTGAACGAATATAATGGCAACCGCAGTGTGCAACTCATCATTCGCCACTGGCAATAAGCGTGCTGAATTCCGCTATAATTCGACCCCTCCCAAGTACGCAATAAAAATTATGGAAGCCGAGCAACTTAACGCCCTCACCCACCAACTGCAAGACCTGGCCTCGCGCAGCACAGAATTGCGGAGGTATCTTTGACTTTGATGCCAAGCAAGAACGCTTAACCGAGGTCAGCGTACTCGCCGAAGACCCTGCCATTTGGCAAGATGCCAAGCGCGCCCAAGACTTGGGGCGCGAACGCAAAATGTTGGAAGGCGTGGTGTTGGGTCTAACGCAAATCCGGCAAAATCTGGCCGATGCAGCCGAGCTGTTTGAAATGGCGCAGGCAGAAAATGACGAAGCCAGCCTGCAAGCTACCAGTGCCGACATTCAGGATATCGAAAAACGCGTCGCAGACATGGAATTTCGCCGCATGTTTTCGCACCCCATGGATGCCAATAACTGTTTCATCGATATTCAAGCCGGTTCCGGCGGTACAGAGGCACAAGACTGGGGCTCCATGCTGCTGCGCATGTATTTACGCTACTGCGAGCGCAAAGGTTTTCAGGCCGAAGTGCTGGAGCTGTCTGACGGCGAAGTAGCCGGCATCAAGAGCGCCTCCATTAAAGTAACTGGCGATTATGCCTATGGTCATTTGCGCACCGAAACCGGCGTGCACCGTCTGGTGCGTAAATCACCGTTCGACTCTGGCAATCGTCGTCACACCTCGTTCGCCAGCTTGTTCGTCTACCCGGAAGTAGATGAGTCCATCGAAATCGAAATTAACCCTGCCGATTTGCGCGTGGACACCTATCGCGCCAGTGGCGCGGGTGGACAGCACATTAACAAGACCGATTCAGCGGTGCGCATCACCCACGTTCCGACCAATATCGTGGTGCAATGTCAAAGCGACCGCTCCCAACATCGTAACCGCGCCGAGGCGATGGCCATGCTGAAATCACGTTTGTACGAGGCCGAACTGCGCAAGCGCAACGAAGAAAAACAAGCGATGGAAGACGGTAAAACCGATATCGGCTGGGGACACCAGATTCGCAGCTACGTGCTGGATCAATCACGTATCAAGGATCTACGCACCAATTACGAGGTCGGTAATACCCAGGCCGTTCTGGATGGCGACCTGGACGATTTCATCAGCGCGAGTTTAAAGCAAGGCGTATAAGCCAATAAACTATTAGGGAATTACTATGACTACCGAGCCAATCCTGCCAGACGACAACCAGATTATCGCTGAGCGCCGTAACAAACTGGCTGCCATGCGCAAGAATGGCGTTGCCTTTCCGAACGATTTTGAGCGTAAGCACCTGAGCAACGATTTACACGCCGAGTTCGGCGAGAAAACCCATGACGAGCTGGAAGCCGCACAGATTAAGGTTGCCGTGGCGGGACGCATGATGTTAAAGCGTGTGATGGGTAAGGCCAGTTTTGCCACCGTGCAAGACATGGGCGGACGCATCCAGTTGTTTATCAGCAATGGTGATACCGGTGAAGCAGCACATGATGCATTCAAGCATTACGACCTGGGTGACATACTTGGTGCAGTCGGAACACTGTTTAAAACCAAGACCGGCGAACTTTCGGTGCGAGTCTCCCAAGTGCGTTTATTGACCAAAGCACTACGCCCATTGCCGGAAAAATTCCATGGCCTGACCGACCAGGAGCAAAAATACCGCCAACGCTATCTTGATCTGATCACCAACGAAGACACGCGCAAAGTGTTTGTCATGCGCACCAAGATCATCCAAACGATACGTGAATTTTTCATCCGGCACGGGTATCTGGAAGTGGAAACACCGATGATGCATTCCATCCCCGGAGGGGCTTCAGCAAAACCTTTCGAAACACATCATAATGCTCTGGACATGAAGATGTTTTTACGTATTGCACCTGAGCTTTATTTGAAGCGTCTGGTGGTGGGCGGTTTTGAAAAAGTGTTTGAGATTAACCGTAATTTCCGCAATGAGGGTTTGTCTACGCGCCACAATCCTGAGTTCACCATGCTGGAATTTTACGAGGCCTATCGCGATTACCGTTATCTGATGGACTTCAGCGAAAGCCTGTTCCGTGAAGTCGCGCAGCAAGTATTGGGCACTACGCTCATCAGCTATCAAGGTAAAGAGCTAAACTTAGGCAAGGCGTTCCACCGCCTGACCATGGCACAGGCAATTCAGAAATATCACCCGCAGTTCAGTACAGAACAACTCAACGACCGGGAATTTTTGCTTGCCGAGTTGCAAGATCTGAAGGCCAAATATAAACCGTCCGACGGCACAGGCGGGCTGCAGTTGTCTCTATTTGAAGAAATTGCCGAATCTCATTTGTTCGAGCCAACTTTTATCATCGACTACCCGGTGGAAGTTTCGCCGCTGGCACGCAGTAGCGACACGCGCCCTGAAATCACTGAGCGTTTTGAGCTGTTCATCGCCGGGCGTGAAATTGCCAATGGTTTCTCCGAGCTTAATGATGCGGAAGACCAAGCCGCACGTTTCGATGCGCAAGTTGCCGCGAAGGACGCGGGAGATGAGGAGGCCATGTTCAAGGATAACGATTACGTGCGCGCCCTGGAATATGGCTTGCCACCAACCGCAGGAGAGGGTATCGGTATTGATAGGCTGGTCATGTTGCTTACCGACAGCGCCAGCATACGTGACGTGATATTGTTTCCGCAGATGCGCCCGGAATGACCGGGCTGCCTTGATTTCCTATACCATGACCTCACCATCACTCAAAAAGGAGCAAAGCATGAAATGCAATGTGGGCACTATTGATCGCACATTACGCGCAGTTGTAGGGATAACATTGATTACGTTAGCCGCTACCGGCGTGGTTGGCGTGTGGGGCTGGATTGGTGTTGCCCCTTTGTTGACCGCCATTTTTTCTTTTTGCCCGGCCTACACGCTGTTGGGCATGCAAACCTGCCCGATGAAAAAGGAATAATGTTCAAGGTTGGCTGATGACGGACCCGCTGCATCTGTTAATCAACAGCCTTAAAACAAAAGGCCAATCATATGATTGGCCTTTTGTTAGTGTATTAGCTGAACTCAGGCGCGACGCTTGAATTCGTTGGTGCGGGTGTCGATTTCAATCTTGTCGCCTATTTCTATAAAAGCCGCAACGGGTAACTCAAAGCCAGTATTGATCTTGGCAGGCTTCATCACTTTTCCGGAAGTATCACCGCGCACCGCCGGCTCGGTATAAACAACTTCACGGACAATAGTATTGGGCAGCTCAACCGAAATCGCCTTGCCTTCGTAGAACACCACTTCGCAAGCCATGCCGTCTTCAACATAGTTGATTGAATCACCCATGCTTTCAGCCTCTATCTCGTACTGGTTATATTCGCCATCCATGAACACATACATCGGATCGGCAAAGTAGGAATAGCTGACTTCCTTGCGATCCAGAATGATTTGATCAAATTTGTCATCGGCGCGGTACACGGTTTCTTGTGCCGACTCGGTTAGCAGATTTTTCATCTTCATTTTAACCACCGAACCATTACGGCCGGAGCGGCTATATTCGGCCTTGAGCACCACCATAGGCTCATTGTTGACTAGGATGACGTTACCTGCGCGAACTTCTTGTGCTGTTTTCATGATGAACTATTCCTCATTTTTCGAGGCGCGGATTCTACCAACTTTCCGGTAAAAATCCAGTAAATTCAAAGCCAGATTATTTTCAGCTAACTGTCTGGCCCACATATTGCCATGCTGCTTAAGCTCAACTTGCACAGCAATAAAATTTGCCCATGCCTGAGCTATTTCGACTTTTGTGGCGCCGTTCAACACCTGCCACAGAGCCTGTACCGCACGGCTTGCTGATGGGGCAAGCCGTGCCGTGTAGATATCCATGAATGCCTGCAGTTTTTGCCAGTGCGCCCCATCGTGTTGCGGATAGATTTGCCAGATGAACGGGCGTGCTGCCCATTGCGCACGTACACAAGAATCTTCACCACGCACAAAATTGATATCACATGCCCACAACAACAGGTCATATTGCTCTTGTTCGACGAATGGCAAAATGTGCACATGGAGATTGCCACGCGCGTAATGATTACCTGCCTGTGGCGCGGAATCGGCAAAATATCGACTGATCTGCGGCACAATCAGGCCTTCCGGTACCATGCATAGCACGGCCTGCGGGCTATTCATCCAGACATCGAGCAGTCCATCCAGTGGGACATGGGTGTAACTGAATAGCGATACCTTCAGCGTCGCTGCTGCTGGCATGTCGATCCCAACGGTTTGCCAAAACATTCGTTGCTGTGCGATATCGTTTTGAAACGCATCACGTCGCGCCAGCAGATCGCGCTCCAACAGCAAGCCACCCGTTTGGCGGGTAAAACCGGGAAAGAAAAAATACTTGGTCAATGCCAGCTCAGGATGCGGAGAAGGCAAGCCGTGACAACCCTGCACCCAGTCTTCCGCGCTCAGGTATTCCAGATTGACCCATACTGCTTTTGTATCGCCCTGTGCGCTCATTCTGGTCATGGCCGCGATATATGATTCGGGCAACTGACAGGCAAAAGCCTCAATGACGAGATCAGCCGGCTGCACATCAGGAAAAGGGGTTTGCCAGCGTCGTATCTCTACCCCGCGCCTATGCTGTTTTTCCAGCGTGACATCAACTTCCGGGCAGAGCTTGGCGAAGCTATTTAGGTCATCTATCCACAGCCTGACCAGCAAGCCATGTTCGTTAGCCAACTGGCGCGCCAATCGCCAACAAACGCCTATGTCGCCATAGTTGTCGATGACTCTGCAGAACAGGTCACAGCGCACAAGAGTTACCATGGCAGTGAGATAGCAAAGACGTTATCAAGAGACGCCACAACCTCAAGGCAACTTTCCGCTAAGAAAGCAGCCTGGAATAAATGGCAAGATAAGCTTCGGCACTGGCGCTCCAGCTAAAGTTTTTGCTCATGCAGTTTTTGCATAAAGTTTTCCATTGCCGTGTATTGTGATACAAAGTTACGGCACGCTGTATTGCAGCATATAAGTTTTCAGTCGTCATACCCTTGAACATAAAACCGCTAGCGCTGCCGTTTTTCAGAGTTTCTGCAGTGCAGTCGACTACCGAGTCGACCAAACCGCCAGTGGCATGCACGATAGGTGGTGTACCGTAGCGTTGGCTATACAGTTGATTCAGACCACACGGCTCAAAGCGCGACGGCATGACAAACATATCCGCCCCAGCCTCAATCTGATGGGACAACTCCTCGTTAAACCCTATCACAGTAGCGATTTTGCCCGGATAGCGCAGCGCTAACTCTCTTGCAGCTTGCTGCACCTTCACATCGCCGTGGCCAAGCAGTGCCAGTTGCACAGGCAACTCAATCAGGTGCGGTGCAATTTCAAGCAACAGGTCCAGACCTTTTTGCTGGGTGAAACGGCTGACTACTCCCAATAAAGGCGTTTCC
>DASRWN010000072.1:0-19238 GCA_035654595.1 Gallionella sp.
AAACAGCACTAAAAACCATCATCCAGCGCACTGGCGCCCAAAATGGCGACATCATTTTCTTTGGTGCCGATCAGGAAAAAGTAGTCAACGACGCAATCGGTGCGCTGCGCAGCAAGATCGGTCACGAAAAAGGCGCGACTATGGGCTTCCTCAGTGCCGAACCCTGGAAACCGCTTTGGGTAGTGGATTTCCCGATGTTTGAATACGACGCAGAAGCCAAACGTTGGACAGCCTGCCACCACCCGTTTACCGCCCCCAAAGACGAGCACCTCACCTTGTTGGAAAGTGACCCGGGCAAATGTCTGGCCAAGGCCTATGACTTGGCCTTGAACGGCTGGGAGCTTGGCGGCGGATCCGTGCGTATCCATCAGGAAGCAGTGCAGTCCCAGGTATTCCGCGCGCTCAACATTGACGCGGAAGAGGCACGGCTCAAATTTGGTTTCTTGCTTGACGCGTTGCAATACGGCGCACCGCCGCATGGTGGTTTGGCATTCGGGTTGGACCGTATCGTTACGATGATGACCGGCGCGGAATCAATACGGGATGTGATTGCCTTCCCCAAGACTCAGCGTGCGCAATGCCTGTTGACCCAGGCGCCCAGTCCGGTGGATGAAAAACAGTTACGCGACTTGCATATCCGGCTGCGTCAACAAGTGCAAACCACAACAGAAGTGACCGCCGATATTTCCAAAGGCTGATAGTGCTGCGCGCTGCTTTAATGTTATTACTGATGGCGCCGCACTTTCCGGCGCAAGCCGTACTTCAGACTCAAGAAACATTCGGCAGAGTTGAAAATCAAGCTCAGCAGCTTGATTCAAAGTTGCAGGTCATCAGGACGGTTGAACTGCCGGTTGAAGCGCGTGCGGTTTTGCGGGCGATTAAACAGGGAGGTCCTTTTGCCTATTCGCGAGATGGCGTGGTATTCAACAATTTTGAGGGAATATTGGTAAAACGTCCACGCGGCTATTATCACGAATACACGGTGAAAAACCCGGGCGCGCATAATCGCGGTGCACGCCGCATCATCAGCGGTGCGGCCAACGAGTATTACTACACTGCTGATCATTACCAGACTTTTAAGCGTATTCGTGATTAACCATGGATGAACTGGCGCAGCAACTCTGTAATCTGGATGCGGCGGGCTGCTATACATTGCAATGTGATCCGGATCAGCTGCGCAGTGCGATTAAGCAAACAGGCTATGCGCTATTTGATGTCGATCTCAATGGTGTGAAGGGGAAGCAACGCTTGCTTGCAATGTTGGCGCAGGCAGTCAATTTCCCGGCAGGATTTGGCGTAAACTGGGACGCTTTGGTCGATGCCTTGTGTGACTTGTCGTGGGTAGAAGCAGAAGGATATGTGCTGTTATTACGCCATGCCAGCGACACGTTGGGCCTTTCTGCAAATGACAGGGAAATCGTACAGGATATTTTTGCAGATACTGTGCTGTATTGGCAGCAACACAAAAAAATATTCTGGGTATTCTTCGCCTGATCTGATTTCATTCGTGGTCCGGGATTGATTTGCATGGGTGCTGCACTGTTGAGTGAGTTAATGAAATAAGTCATGCCAAGCTCTAGGCAAATGGTGTTTAAACAGCCTGTTTCTGCACTCGTGGTAATTTATGATGCCAACCTGAATGTGCTGCTGTTGGAGCGCGCGGATCACCCTGGCTATTGGCAATCTGTTACCGGCGGCCGGGAAGGCAATGAACGGTTGTTTGAGACTGCGATTCGAGAGGTGCAAGAAGAAACCGGCCTAAACGCCAATCAGTATTCATTGACCGATTGGCAGACGCAGAATGTGTATGAAATTTATCCCAAGTGGCAATATCGTTACCCGCCCGGAACGACGCACAATACAGAGCATGTTTTTGGCCTGGAATTACCACATCAAGTTACTGTCCAACTCGCCCCGCGCGAGCATTTAGGTTACCAATGGCTGGTGTGGCGCGATGCGGCCGAGAAAGTCTTTTCACCGAGCAACCGTGCCGCGATACTACAATTGCCACAGCGTGTGATCAGAAAGGTTTTATGAGCGAAAATGTCATCTCCTTGTCTTACGATCACCCAGGCAGTGGTACGGCGCTTGCGTGGGCCAAGACCCCGCGCGAACCGAGTGGGCAGCAAAAAATAGAATTGATTGCGCGTATCAGACGCATGCTGCGCGAACAAAATGCAGTGCTGGTCGCGCATTATTATGTGCATGCCGATTTGCAGGATTTGGCGGAACAGACCGGCGGTATCGTTTCAGATTCTCTGGATATGGCTAATTTTGGTCATCAACACCCAGCCAAAACTATCGTTGTAGCGGGGGTGCGCTTCATGGGCGAAACGGCAAAAATCCTGAACCCCGAAAAACGTGTATTGATGCCGGATCTGGACGCGAACTGTTCGTTGGACTTGGGCTGTCCGGCGGATGAATTTTCTGCGTTCTGTGCTGCCCACCCTGACCACACAGTGGTGGTTTATGCCAACACCAGTGCGGCGGTTAAAGCACGTGCCGACTGGATGGTGACCAGTTCAATCGCACTGCCCATCGTCAGGCACCTCAAAGAGCAAGGAAAAAAAGTGCTGTGGGCGCCAGATCGCCATCTGGGTAATTACATCCAGCAACAGACCGGGGCAGAAATGTTGATGTGGCAAGGTTCTTGTATCGTGCATGACGAATTCAAGGCGACAGAATTGGCAGTGCTTAAAACACAGCGCCCTGCAGCAAAAGTGCTGGTGCATCCGGAGTCACCCAGAGCAGTAATTGATCTGGCGGATGTGGTCGGCTCGACCACACAACTTATCAAAGCCTCGCAGCAATTAGCCAGCCAGGAATTTATTGTGGCTACTGACAATGGCATCCTGCACAAGATGCGCAGCTTGTCACCACATAAGCTGTTCATCGAGGCGCCTACCGCAGGTAACGGGGCAAACTGCAAGAGCTGCGCACATTGCCCTTGGATGGCAATGAACGGACTATTTAATCTTGCAGAAGTATTGGCTACCGGACGAAATGAGATACATATTGACGCGGCGATCATGCGGCAGGCCGTGCTGCCTATTGAGCGTATGCTGGACTTCGCCAGACAGATCAATCTGCCTGCCAGCGGCATAGGCAATGCATAAAGTGGGCCGAATGTGCAGACTCTTTCTATCGCCACATATAACATCCACAAAGGACTGTCATACTTCAATCATCGTGTGGTTTTGCATGAACTGAGGGAGCGTCTTCGGGAATTGGATGCTGACATTGTGTTTTTGCAAGAAGTTCAAGGGGCATACACACAGCGTAATAAACTATATCGAAATTATCCGGGTGGTGCTCAGCACGATTTCATTGCCGAAGAAGTTTGGCCACATGCCGTCTATGGTAAAAATTCGGTGTATGAGGCGGGACATCACGGCAATGCCATCCTTAGCCGCTTCCCGATTTTGCAGTCCTTGAATACGGATGTTTCCGCACATCGTTTTGAAAGCCGCGGGCTCTTGCATTGTGAAATCAAACTGGCAGAGCAGGAATCTGTGCATTGTTTGTGCCTGCATTTCGGGTTGTTCGCAAAAGGCCGCCAAGCACAAATAAAGGCATTGGTCGATTATGTGCACAATGAAATTCCGTCTGATGTACCACTTATTATCGCGGGTGATTTCAACGATTGGCGCAATCAGTTGGGTCGGATACTGTCCGCCGAATTGGATACACATGACGTGTTTCAATTGCATCGTGGGAAATCAGCGCGGAGCTTTCCTTCCCGGTTACCGCTGCTATGCCTGGACCGGATTTACGTCAGAGGTTTTGATGTGTTACACAGCAACGTACATGTAGGCGGGGCATGGCAGCGTCTATCCGATCATGCAGCGCTATCGACCAGACTGAAACATAATGGGTAAAACCCATCAAATTGCAGAAAATCAGGTCACACTATTGCAGAATAGTGTGGAATATTTTCCGCAATTATGTGCCGATATTGATGCAGCGCAGTATTCAATTTATCTGGAAACCTATACTTTCGCCGCCGATCGGATCGGCCGTATGGTTGCGGATGCGTTGCAGCGTGCCGCCCTGCGTGGCGTGCGGGTGCGCCTGCTGGTGGATGGCTTTGGTTCAGCGGGGTTGCCCAACTCATGGGTGGAGAATTTGCGTGCGGCAGGGGTGGAAGTGCAGTGGTTCAGACGCGAAATATCTCCGTTCACCTTTCGGCGTAATCGGAAACGTCGTCTGCTACGGCTGCATCGCAAACTGGTTGCTATAGACAGTACGGTCGCTTTCATCGGCGGGATCAATGTTATCGATGATGTTCCGGAGCGTGTTGATTCCAGTTTACCGAGACTTGACTACGCAGCACGAATACAAGGTTCGGTGGCCACTGAGATTCGGTCGACCATGCGTCATTTGTGGGGGGTGGTTTCATGGGCAAATTTTCATAAGCGCGGAGAAAATTTAGGACACTTGTTGCACCGGCCAGCAGAACACACGGCTTTATCCAATGTTGCTTTTTTACGGCGCGATAATTTACGCCATCGTCGTGATATAGAGAACGCTTATCTCAATGCCATCGCAGACGCGCGACAGGAAATACTGATTGCAAACGCCTATTTTTTACCTGGCGGTTTGTTTCGCCGTGCCTTGATTAATGCGGCGCAGCGTGGCGTGCGGGTCGTGTTGCTGTTGCAAGGCAAGGTGGAATATCGTTTACAGCACTATGCCACGCAAGCGCTTTATGACCAGTTGCTCGCGGCAGGTATCGAACTCTATGAATATCAGGCTAATTACATGCACGCTAAAGTAGCTGTGGTTGATGGGCAGTGGGCAACGGTGGGGTCATCCAATATCGATCCGTTTAGTTTGCTGCTCGGGCGCGAAGCCAATCTGGTGGTTAAAGATGCTGGTTTTGCGGGTGAATTAAGGCAATCTCTTTTTGATGCAATTGCCCAAGATGGGCTCTGTATAGATGTCATGCACTGGAAAAAATTGGGCATTGCCAAGCGCATGCTCACACGTTTTAGTTATGCGTTATTGCGTTTGATGGTCGGGATGCTAGGTTATCGGGGACAAAGCGCATTGTGAAATACAACATGTCGCCAATCAGTGCATGCAAGGGTGAATATGGTGCAAAGGGATGCTCGATGGAATCAGGATGATTAATAACCTATTAATAGTATTGAGTAATTTATGTGGCACGGTCTTTGCTCATAAGTAATTGAAAGCAATTCCAGGGCTCCTGCTCTGTGCTTTCAGGCTTCTCCTCCTCTTTTGGGCATCCTGTACGGATGCCCGTTTTTTTCTGTGCGGTTGATTCCTCGACGTTCAATAAACATCGTAAATATAGAACTACCCTATAATCTCGCTCCTACTCCAGCCAAGAAAATTATGCGACCTGAGCCACCCCCGCCTTTAATAACATCATCTGCACGTTCCGACTGGTACAGCTTACGTTTACTGGTGCCATATATATTGGAGTTCAAAGGGCGTGTGCTGATTGCGATGAGTCTGTTGGTGGCTGCCAAGCTGGCCAATGTCTCCGTTCCGCTGATGTTAAAGCAAATCATTGATGCGATGGATAAATCCCATGCGGTGCTGCTGATACCAGTCTTTTTGATTATTGGCTATGGATTGCTTCGTTTGTTCAGTACGTTGTTTGGCGAGTTACGCGATGCTATTTTTGCCAAGGTCACTCAACGCGCTATTCGGCGCGTGGCTTTACAGGTGTTTGAGCATCTGCATAGTTTGAGTTTGCGCTTCCATCTGGATCGGCAGACTGGTGGCGTGTCGCGCGATATCGAGCGCGGCACACGCGGCATCGGGTTTTTGCTTAACTTTACACTATTCAACATACTGCCAACGTTGTTGGAAATTGGCCTGGTTGCGGCAATTTTACTCAGCAAATACGATGCGTGGTTCGCCGTAATCACGTTTGTGACTTTGGTGATTTACATCATTTTCACTCTATTTATTACTGAGTGGCGGATGGTGGTGCGGCGCACCATGAATGATCTGGACTCAAAGGCTAATACGCGTGCCATAGATAGTTTGCTGAATTACGAAACGGTTAAATACTTTGGTAACGAGCAATATGAAGCACATCGTTATGACCAAAATATGGAAAGTTGGGAGTCGGCCGCAGTACGTAATCAGGTATCACTGTCACTGCTCAACGCCGGACAAAGTGTCATCATCGCGTTTGGCGTCACTGGGCTGATGTTGTTGGCGGCTGAAGAAGTCGTGCAGGGGAAAATGACATTAGGTGATCTGGTGCTAGTGAACGTATTCATGTTGCAGCTGTATATGCCGCTGCATTTTTTAGGTTTTGTTTATCGTGAAATCCGCAACTCATTAGCAGATATGGAGAAAATGTTTCGTTTGCTATATGAACATCGTGAAATTGCCGATGCGCAGGATGCAACGACATTGCATATAGACAGTGCGGAAATTCGATTTGAGCAAGTCAACTTTTTTTATGCACCAGACCGACAAATTTTATTCGACGTGGATTTTACGATTCCGGTCGGACATAAAGTCGCTGTGGTAGGAGCGAGTGGCGCAGGTAAATCCACGCTATCGCGTTTGTTGTTTCGTTTTTATGATGTCGGGCAAGGCAGTATCAGGATCAATGGTCAGGACATCCGTAACGTGACGCAGACGAGTTTGCGTGCGGCTATCGGCATCGTGCCCCAAGACACCGTTTTGTTTAACGATACTATTTACTACAACATTGCCTATGGTCGACCGAATGCCACACGTGAAGAAGTTATCGCTGCGGCTCAGGCAGCGCATATCCACAGTTTTGTCGCGTCGTTACCGCAAGGCTATGACAGCATGGTGGGTGAACGTGGCCTGAAGCTGTCTGGCGGAGAAAAGCAGCGCGTGGCCATCGCGCGTGCGATTTTGAAGAACCCGGCTATTCTGATTTTCGATGAGGCAACTTCTGCGCTTGACTCGAAATCAGAAAAAGCGATACAGGCTGAGTTGCGCGCCATCTCGCAAAATCGTACCACTTTAGTGATCGCGCACCGCTTGTCTACAGTGGTAGATGCCGACCAGATACTGGTCATGGAGCAGGGGCGTATTGTCGAGCGCGGTACGCATCGAGAACTGCTATTACATAAAAATGTGTATGCGCAGATGTGGAATCTTCAGAAACAAGAAGAGCAAGCGCAGACTGCCGATTGATTTATATTGAATTTAAGGTATGCTTCAGCCCATTCCATCGTTACCAGCGGAAGTATTTTCGAGAATGAATAAAATATTATGGACATTGATGTTGGCCAGTTCCTTGCTGGCAACACACCTTGTGCATGCCGAAACGGGTCTTGATCACCTCAAGCCGGGCCGTGCGCTGGCGGGCGTGTCGCTGACAAATGTTTCGTCGCCCAGGCTGCATTCCAATATTGCCTTGATTTACGATGAACAAAGCGAACAGCCGCTGTACGATAAAAATGCCGGCGTTGTTACGCCCATTGCCTCTATTACCAAGTTGATGACTGCGATGATAGTTTTGGACGCGGGTCTGCCGTTAGACGAACAAGTGAGTGTCGATGCGGCTGATCAGGACACACTCAAGGGAACACACTCACGTTTGAGGGTCGGGATGACCTTCACGCGTAGCGAGTTGCTCAAACTGGCCTTAATGGCTTCTGAAAACCGTGCTGCATCTGCTTTAGCACGTAGCTATCCGGGAGGGACAGCAGCAGCGATATTGGCCATGAATGACAAGGCGCGCGAGTTGGGTATGTTGGATACCCGGTTTCTGGATCCAACCGGATTGAGTAGTTACAATGTATCAACTGCTCAGGATTTGGTGAAGATGGTTGCTGCCGCGCAAAACTACCCCCTGATCCATCAATATACCACTACCGCCAGTCACTCCGTGGACGGATTGCGTGGCCGGGCGTTGCGCTTCACTAATACCAATCCGCTGGTCAGGAGTTCTGCATGGAATATTGGCGTGAGCAAAACTGGGTATATCAATGAAGCGGGGCGTTGTCTGGTGATGGAAGCAACCATCAACCAGCGCTCAGTCATTATTGTGCTGCTTGATTCGTGGGGAAAACTAACTCGCGTTGGTGATGCCAACCGTGTTAAGAAATGGATGGAAGTTCATACCTCCAAGGGTGAACTATAGGCATACCAGTTGGTCAGAAGTTCGGTAAATTTCTTCGTAACACATTCAAAATTTCAGCAGGATATTCATGGGCGAGTCACTGCTTGCTATAACAATTATCACGCTGGTGATACTTACTATTCGTCGTGCCAGGCCTATTATTTTAGATAACCCGGTCGTTATTCAGCGACCTGGTCAATATCATATCAAACTGGCAGCCCAGCTTAACCGTGCGCAAAATTTCATCGAGAGTATAGCCAAACAGTTTGCCGAACTAGGTGTCACACAGAGCAATCTGGCTAGCCAATATTTTAAAGTTCACGATCCCGCAGTATTTGCTAGAGAGGATAAATTTTATTTATTGGCAGTTACATTGCGCGGTGGGATATTGTACTTGCAGGCGGTTGGCCCGCAATGGCTCGAACACGGTACAGATGGACACTTGAATACCATACGCGAGTTTGCCGAGACCGTCTTGGCGCAGTATCCTCTTGAATCACAGGCAGACTCGGGAGCAGGGAAAGAGATTATTCAGGCTGTCCAATCTGCTATACAACATACTCAGGTCGTTATAAAAATACTGCAATAGATCATCTTGGCGTATTTGCGGACATGGCTTTATAGCAAAACCAGGTTATCGCGATGAATCATTTCAGCATCTCCGCCATAGCCGAGCAGTTGTTCGATTTCCTGACTGGCGTGACCAATAATACGCAGCGCTTCCTGGGCATTATAGTTGGTCAGACCGCGTGCGATATCCTGTCCGTCTTCGCTTACACAGGTAACCACTGCGCCGCGTTCGAATTCGCCGATAACGTTTTTTACACCTATTGGCAGCAAGCTTTTTCCTCCGCTGCGCAGAGCTTTTACTGCGCCTGCATCCAGCATCAATTTACCGCCAACCTGTAAATGATCGGCCAGCCATTGCTTACGGGCCGCCAGCGTCAGGGTGGGCGCAGTCAACAGCGTGCCGATATGCTCTCCTTGCAGTAGACGCAGCAATACATCGCGTTCATGCCCTGAGGCAATGACGGTATGTGCACCGCTGCGTGCCGCACGTTTTGCTGCCAATATCTTGGTCAGCATGCCGCCCAGCCCGATGTGGCTGCCTGCGCCGCCCGCCATGCTTTCCAGTTGCGCGTCACCCGCTTGTGCGTGGCTTACTAGGGTTGCGTCTGGATATTTGCGTGGGTCGGCGGTGTAAAGTCCATTCTGGTCGGTGAGAATGATTAGCGCATCGGCATCGATTAAATTTGTCACCAATGCGCCGAGTGTGTCGTTATCACCGAATTTAATTTCATCGGTGACCACGGTGTCGTTTTCGTTGATGACGGGGATAACACGCAAGCCCAACAAAGTGGTTAGCGTTGCGCGGGCATTCAGATAGCGCTCACGATCGGCCAAGTCTGCATGTGTCAGTAGTATTTGCGCAGCATGCAAATTGTGTTTACGAAAACAGCTTTCATAGGCTTGTACCAAGCCCATTTGGCCCACTGCGGCGGCGGCCTGCAAGTCATGTATGGAAGTGGGGCGCGTGAGCCAGCCGAGGCGTTGTATGCCTTCGGCAATCGCGCCGGATGACACCAGCACGACCTCGTGACCACTGATATTGAGCGCTGCGATCTGGCGCGCCCAGTTGCTCAGGGCAGCAAGATCCAACCCTGCACCCTGATTCGTTACCAGGCTGCTACCTACTTTTATTACGATGCGTTTGCATCCGGTCAAGATATTTTTCATTTGTGTATCAAATAGAGCTTGCGTCAGTTTCCTGTGCGCTTTCAGCGGTAGCTTGTTGTTCTAACGCGTTCATATTCTGCAAATGCTCCATAATGGCATAAGTCAATTCCTTGCAGCCTTCACCGTTGATTGCCGAAATGACGAAGTAGCGGTCGAAATCGTTGAACTCCTTCAGAAATACGGCAACTTTTTCAGCACGGTCTTCCAGTAGATCGACTTTGTTCAGTAGCAACCAGCGCGGCTTTTCATACAAGGATAGATCATATTTTTTCAGCTCATTCAGAATTGCGCGTGCTTCAGAAACGGGATCGGTCCCATCATAAAGCGGTGCAATATCCACCAGGTGGAGTAGCACACGGGTGCGCGCCAGATGCCGTAAAAACTGATGTCCCAGCCCGGCGCCTTCTGCAGCACCTTCAATCAACCCAGGAATATCTGCGATAACAAAACTTTTTTCATTCGAAACACGTACCACGCCGAGATTTGGATGCAGTGTGGTGAATGGATAATCGGCAACCTTGGGGCGGGCAGCAGAAACCGAGCGTATGAAAGTGGATTTACCGGCGTTGGGCATGCCCAGCAAACCCACATCGGCAAGCACCTTTAACTCCAGCTGTAATTCGCGCGTTTCTCCTTCAGTGCCGGCGGTACATTGACGCGGCGCGCGGTTGGTGCTGGATTTAAAATGAATATTGCCTAGTCCGCCGATGCCACCTTGTGCGAGCAACACCTTTTCGCCGTCGTGGGTGAGGTCGGCAATCATCTCGCCGCTATTGATGTCTGTAATCACGGTACCCACCGGCATACGCAGCACAATGTCATCTGCGCCCTTGCCGTAACAATCCGAACCACGCCCTGATTCGCCGTTTTTAGCCCGGTGCATGCGGGCGAAGCGATAATCTACCAGCGTGTTGATGTTACGGTCGGCCTGGGCATAGATACTGCCGCCGCGCCCGCCATCGCCGCCATCGGGACCGCCCTTATCGATATATTTTTCACGTCGAAAACTGGCGATTCCATTGCCGCCTTTCCCGGCGAAAATTTCTATCTTTGATTCATCAATAAACTTCATATTGGCTGACACAAATAAAAAAGCCCCATCTCGCGATAGGGCTGATTTTCACCAAGTAGCACGGTTTAGGCAGCTACGATGGAAACAGTCCTACGCTGTTGCGCGCCTTTGATTGCAAATACGACTTTGCCGGTGATTTTGGCAAATAACGTGTGATCTTTGCCCATGCCGACATTATCGCCGGGGTGAAACTCAGTACCACGCTGACGCACGATGATACTGCCTGCGCTGATTAATTCGCCGCCGTAAGTTTTTACGCCCAGTCGTTTTGAGTGTGAGTCGCGTCCGTTACTGGTACTACCGCCGCCTTTTTTTGATGCCATGTTATCCGCTCCCTAGCGAGAATGATGCCCAGAATTATGCAGAGATACCGTCAATCCGGATTTCGGTGTAGCTCTGACGATGGCCTTGCGATTTTTGGTAATGTTTGCGACGGCGCATTTTGAAGATGCGTATTTTGTCGCCGCGACCATGCGCAACAATAGTCGCTTGAACCGAAGCGCCAAGCAACAAGGGTTTACCCACCGAAAGTTTTTCTCCATTTTTTACCAGCAGCACTTTATCCAGCACGATAGGGCTACCTACCTCGCCGGGGAGAATTTCGATTTTTAATGTTTCACCGGAGGAAACACGGTATTGCTTGCCACCGGTTTTAATAACTGCATACATAACAACCTCGATTTATTGCGGCCTTTACGAAGGCGCGGATTATACATAAATATGCACACCAGTCAAAATCTTTTTTGTGGGGAAACGTTATGGTGGCGGTGCTCCCCTTGATGATTGTGATTGTGATTGTGGTTGGGAGCGAACAAGTGAGCAGGGCGAAAAGTACTTGTTGATTTTATTCGTACAACGGTCAAATCAGTGATAGAGTCGACTACGGGTCTGTTGAGCGATGAGCAAAATTCTCAAAAGCAGGATAGTTTGTAGGATTTATTCTTTTAATGTGGTAACTGTTGCAACCCTCTGGGAAGATCAACTAAATGAAAAGAAAAATTTCTTTAGTCTTGCAAGGTGATGTGACGAATGGTCAGAGGGATAGTGAAATCCCGCCCATTTTTGGTCATGTCTGAATAACGTTCCAAGCTCGCGATGAAGAAACCAAATTACCTCATCGTTTTTGTTCTGGATCGGCAGCGCTATGCCCTGCAATTGTCAATGGTGGACAGGGTAGTGCGCATGGTAGCGATCACTCCGTTGCCCAAGGTTCCGGACATCGTTCTTGGCGTCGTCAATGTTCAGGGGCAGGTCATTCCGGTCATCAACATGCGGCGGCGTTTTTCCCTGCCGGAGCGTGAGATTGTACTGACTGACCAGCTGGTTGTCGCGCATACGGCGCGGCGGACTGTTGCGCTGGTGGCAGACGCGGTGCTGGATGTCATCGCAAGTCCTGCACAGAGCCTGATCGAAACAGAAGATATTCTCCCCAAAATTGAATATGTGGACGGCGTGATAAAGCTGGCCGATGGCATGATTCTCATCCACGACCTGGATAGCTTTCTTTCACTGGAGGAAGAAAATTCTCTGGATCAGGTGCTGGAAACCTCCTGAGACGAGACATGCGCCCGACACTACCCTCTCCACTGTTGTCACGGCTGAGCGAATTTGTCGCCATGCAAACCGGTCTGTACTTCCCGCAAGATCGCTGGGGCGATCTCGAGCGTGGGATTGCTGAGGCAGCGCCGGATTTCAACTGCCTGGATCGAGAAACATGCGCACATTGGCTTTTGTCGGCCCCGCTCACGCGCCACATGAACGAGATTCTCGCCAGCCACCTGAGCATAGGGGAGACTTGTTTTTTCCGGGAGAAGCAGAGTTTGGGGGTTTTTGAGGAGCATATTCTCCCAAAGCTGTTGCAACTACGCTGTCAGAACGAGAGGCGTTTGCGCATCTGGAGTGCAGGCTGCAGCACGGGCGAGGAAGCCTATACCATCGCGATATTGCTCGACAGGCTTATTCCTGATCTCAAAGATTGGAACGTTACCATTCTGGCGACGGACTTTAACCCGAAATTCCTGCGCAAGGCGGCGCAGGGGGTATATGGCGAATGGTCATTCCGTGATGTGCCAGTCTGGCTTCGCGAGCGCTACTTCAACAAGAGCAGGGATGGAAGATTCGAGGTGCATCCACGTATCAGAAAGATGGTGACGTTTTCCTATCTCAATTTTGCCGCCGATGTTTATCCGTCACTATCGAACAACACCGGTGCGATGGATGTGATTTTTTGCCGCAATGTGTTGATGTACTTCACTGCACAACGCGCAAAACAGGTGGTCGACAATTTTTACCGCGCGCTGGTTGATGGCGGCTGGTTGATTGTCAGTCCAGCGGAAGTATCGAGCGCCTTATCGCCATCGTTTATGCCGGTCGAGTTTCCCGGGGCGGTGCTATACCACAAGACAGCAAATGTCGAATCTTTGTCTCGTGCCAGCGAACTTCCGGTTTTGCTGCCGCTTGAATCATACAAAGCCACGTTTCTCATGGGTGCCGAGATTGCGGCTGCAACACAATCAGCTCCTTCCGATGCTGTACCGCTTCCACCAGCTAGACCGGAGCCCGCTCTGCTGGTGGAAGGGTGTGAGGCATCTGCCCGCATGGCACGCAGCTGTGCCGATCAGGGCAACTTGGATGAGGCGCTAGAGTGGTGTGAAAAAGCAATCGTTACCGACAAATTGAATCCGGCGCACCATTATCTTTTGGCCACTATTTTGCAGGAGCAGGGACAGCACGAAATCGCCGCTCAGTCATTGGGGCGCGTTCTTTACCTCGAACCACGGTTTGTGCTGGCCCACTTTTCCTTGGGGAATCTGCATCAGTCGCAGGGGCACTACCGTGAGGCACAGCGTCATTTTGAAAATGTGCTACTGCTATTGCGCACTCACCTGCCGCAGGAAATTCTGCCGGAGACGGATGGACTGACTGCCGGGCGGCTGGCCGAGATAGTCGCATCTTTACTGGAAATTTTACCGCAGGATACGGTGGTAAGCATATGAGATAGTTACACGTCAATATGGGATGAGGTGGAGTTAATTCAGAAAGGAAGCGCGATGAAACTGAACCAGTTGGATATCAGCAAATGCGAGCTGCAAGACATGCTCGAAATCTCACACGATGCGATGGGCATCTGTTCCGACCAAGGAATGTGCGACCTGCTGTTGCGTGTGCGCGAGCTAGTTCCTTGTGCAAATATCATCGCTTTTCTCGGCGAAATAGACACTCATACCACGCTCAAAGGCGTCGCCAAACTGGTCAATGTAAGCTACTCCACCGAATGGCTTGGGGCTTACCTCGAGAATGGCTATGCGACGGTAGATCCTGTGCTGCTCACACATTTCACGCAATTCAAGCCGCAGCTCTGGTCGAAAACCTACCGGGGGGTTGTGGCTGATCCCGGGCTATCCTTCATTGAGCATGCCGCCAGTTACGGACTATCTGAAGGAGCTACTCTGGGACAGCGCAGCGGTACAGAGACCCTGGGCAGCCTGTTCTCTTTCGCCGGAGAAGACATGGGCGAGCACCCTAGGCACATGGCTGTACTTGCTCATCTCATACCCCATCTACATGTGGCATTGATGCGTACAGCGTTTACCCAGTCGGATTCACGTTCACTCCTTTCCGTTCGCGAACGGGAGGTGTTGCAATGGCTGATAGAAGGAAAGACCAACTGGGAAACCTCGCGTATTCTTGGCATCAGTGAGCGGACGGTGAAATTCCATGTGAAGAATATTCTGGAAAAACTGCAAAGTTCGACGCGTGGGCAGGCCATCGCCCATGCATTGGAGCAGAGGCGGAGTGGCGGGCCTCTATCCAGTCTAGAAACGTGGCTCGCTTCTGTCTGCTCTCGACGCGGAAATTTTCCCAATCCAGAATCGCCGCAACCGACTCTGCGCCAGCTGGTGGAAGTGTTGTGACCGGCCCAATTGGTTCGTACGGATAACCGGCAATAACCAGGGCGCGCCAGAACCGCTTTTCGACCGCTACGTAGATATAGCGAACGTCGTTTTCCAGTGACCACTGGTACATCCCCTTGTACATCAGCCGGGAAATGTGTCCGGGGGAGATACCGTGCTGCCGGAGGTTGGGGGCTACTGTAAACCGCGTGACCTCGGCAGTATCCAATTCTTTGCGTACCCGATAACCTGAGGCAAGCAGCGGGGCAAATTCGTACTCCAGCATGAATGGACGGCTGGGGGGCAAAAGACGGAACACCCCCAGCAGCTCTTCGTCAGCCGAAAACACCCCTATCGAAATCGAGAACGGGTCGTGTTTGTCCGTTTCCAGCCCGTCCGTACAGGGCGGAACCCACTTCAGATTCTTACAGAATACTTCATGCCGGAGGCGTCCTGCCTTCAGGTGATCCTCCCTCCCTGCAAGCGAGCGGACGCAATAAGAACCTTCATCAAAGCGTATGGTTTCGTAGTCCATTCTTGGTTTCCCCTGGATTTTTTAGAGAATAAATCAACGAACGGGACAACCTGATCCGCGCGCCTTGCGAATGGGAACAGAACTTGGAGGGTTAGCGCACCTGTCCGAACGGACAGGTTCTATATATGCCCATGTTTGATTTGATTTGTTCTCGCGGAATGGGGCGAATCTGGGCCGTGCCGGACAAATTGAATGAAAGGGGCGGCAGTTATGCTCGTGCTGATTAAGTGCAACATTACGATACAGAATTTAATTATATAAATCATAAAGATAAGTTATAAACTGCACATGAATACCCGCGAGAAAAGTCCGCATAAAAATAGAGCCGCCACCGTTGACTGGCGCGAGGTAGAAAGCCGCCTGGAAGCGGCGCGCGTCGCAATCGAGCATATCTGGGCACCAACCCCCAGTGAAACCAAACAGATATTGGAGAAAAGGGCGATAGCGCTTGCACAGGAGTCTGTGCAGGTGGAATCGGCCGACAAATGGATCGAAGTAGTTGAATTTACCCTTGCTTATGAGCGGTATGCCGTCGCATCAGAGTATGTTCGTGAGGTTTATCCGCTGGAAGAACTCACCCCGCTACCCTGCACCCCGACCTTTGTGCTTGGCATCGTCAACCTGCGTGGCGAGATACTTTCGGTCATCGACCTCAAAAAATTTTTCGATCTGCCAGAAAAG
This sequence comes from Gallionella sp., assembly GCA_035654595.1. Classification (GTDB taxonomy): domain Bacteria; phylum Pseudomonadota; class Gammaproteobacteria; order Burkholderiales; family Gallionellaceae; genus Gallionella. The sequence goes on from DASRWN010000072.1 coordinate 16,008, forward strand.
GGGCTGACCGATCTTAACAAGGTGATCGTGCTCGAATCGGAAGGCATGGTGTTCGGTGTTGTAGCCGATGCCATTAACGGCGTGCGCCGTATTCCGCGTGCCGACATTCAGCCGTCCCTACCCACCCTGACGGGCATTCGCGAAGACTATTTGCAAGGGGTGACTGCGGAGCGCGTCGTCGTTCTTGATGCTGAAAAACTTTTGACCGACGAGAAGTTGATCGTGCAGGAACAGGTAGCTGGGTAGGAGATACAACAGGTGGCGCAATACAAGTTGTAAGAGAGCAAAGTGCAACAGAGTAACGGAGAACCATGATGATGAACGAAGCTGCTCTTACCAGTCACAGGAGACCCGCCGGTTGGCATCGACCGGTCATTATCCTTGGATCGATACTTGTTCCTGCCTGTCTTGCACTCAATGTTGCCGAGGCGGCGGCCGCAGATACCGCGACAGAATCGACATCGGCTGTGGATCTCTCTCACCTGTCGCTTGAAGACCTGGCCAACATCGAAGTTTCAACGGTATCGAAAAAATCGGAACTCTTGAGTGACGCGCCCGCCGCAATCTACGTTATCACGCGAGAAGACATTCGCCGTTCCGGCGCTACCAGCATCCCGGAAATTTTACGTCTGGCACCGAACCTGCAGGTTGCGCGCGTGGATTCGAGCCAGTATGCGATCACGGCTCGCGGTTTTAACAGTACCACGGCCAACAAACTGCTGGTACTGATTGATGGGCGCAGCGTCTATACGCCGCTTTTTTCCGGCGTATTCTGGGACGTGCAGGACGTGCTGATAGAGGACATCGAGCGTATCGAAGTCATCAGCGGGGCGGGTGGCACACTGTGGGGCGCGAATGCGGTGAATGGTGTTATCAATATCATCAGTAAAAAATCCAGCGACACGCAAGGCGGGCTGGTGAGCCTTGGCACGGGCAATGCCGAAAACGGTGCCGGTGCGCGCTACGGAGGCAAGCTGGGGGAGGACGCAACCTACCGTGTTTACGGCAAAAAATTTAATCGCGATAACACGACCACGGCGAACGGTACCGAGGTAGCGGATGCGTGGCATAAGGGGCAGCTCGGATTTCGTACGGATTGGGCTGCAAGCGGCGATGCGTTGACGTTACAGGGAGACGCCTACAATGGTTCTATTGATCAGGCGGTCTTTGATGACAAGGAAATTTCCGGCGGCAATTTGCTCGCACGCTGGAACCGGACGCTGCAGGACGGCGCGTCACTGCAAGTCCAGACCTATTACGACCGCACCCGGCGTATTTTCCCCGGCACCTTCGGTGAAGTTCTCGACACCTACGACATTGACGTGCAGCACAGCTTTCACTGGAAAACGGGGCACGATATCGTCTGGGGCGGTGGCTACCGTTACTCGCAGGATGCGGTTACCAATAGCGCGTTACTGGCTTTTCTGCCGGCAGACAAGAACCTGACTCTGGCCAATATCTTCGCACAGGACGATATTACCCTTGCCGAGCGTCTGAAACTGACCGTTGGAACGAGGCTTGAACAAAACAATTACACCGGATTGGAAGCGCAGCCCAACGTACGTCTATCGTGGAAGGAGAGCGATCGGGTTCTGTTGTGGTCGGCCATCTCACGCGCGGTGCGCACGCCTTCTCGTATTGACACTGAGTTCTTTGTCCCGGGCAGTGCGCCCCACACGTTTCTCAACGGCGGGCCGGATTTCCAGTCGGAGAAACTGACCGCATATGAAATTGGTTATCGTGTCGAGCCGTCTGCGCAAACATCGCTTTCCGTTTCCACTTTCTATAACGTTTACGACAGGCTGCGCAGCATAGAACCTGTTGGCGGAACCAACGTGTTGGGCAACCTGTTGGCGGGCAACACCTACGGCGTCGAAACCTGGGGAAACTACAGCATGAACGAATGGTGGCAGCTCAAGGCTGGCTACACCTACCTCAGGAAGGATCTGCACTTAAAACCGGGCAGCGGCGACACCACCAGCCTGGCCGCCGCCGATACCGATCCGAGTTACCAATTTTCGCTGCGCTCAATAATGAATCTCGCGCATGGCGTGGATCTTGATGTTGCCTTGCGTTCGGTGGCTAGTCTGCCGAGCCAGAATGTTCCCGGTTATGTGGCGCTGGACGAAAATCTGGGCTGGAAACTTTCCAAAGACGTGGAGCTGTCGATTTCAGGATACAACTTGCTCGACAAACGACACCGTGAGTTTGGAACGACTGCTACGGGCAGTGAAATCGGCCGGATTTTTTACGTGAAAATACTATGGAAGTTATAAAGACCATGCGACGTGCAGCAACATGCTCTCGTCCGCGCGCTGGTTTGGCTGCGGTCATTCTTATCTGCATTGTGCTGGCACCCGGCGCAATCGCCACAGCTCATGCACAGGTACAGGAATACGCCCTGAAGGCCGCATTCTTGCTCAAGTTTGGGCTTTATGTCGAATGGCCGAGCACAGCGTTTTCATCGCCGACCAGCCCTTTCAATCTGTGTATTGCCGGACAGAATCCGTTCGGGGATTCTCTCGACAAGGCGGTGGCCGATGAGCGTATCAACGGCCACAACGTCGTCATCCGCCAGCTGAAAACTGTGGGGCGGGATTCCGGCTGCCACATCCTCTACATCGGCGATTCCGACGCGCAACACGTGGCTCAGATTCTTGCCACTGTTCACGGCAGCAGCGTGCTCACCGTAAGTGATGCTCGTGGGTATGGATCGGACTCGGGGATCATTGATTTCGTCATCGTGAATGACCGCGTGCGTTTTTATATTGATGACGAGAGTGCAGCGCAAAACGGCCTTGTCATCAGTTCCAAGCTGTTGAGTCTGGCGCTCAACGTCAAGCGAAGATCATCAAAGGAGGAACGATAGATGCGTTGGCTGACGGATATGCGTATTCGCGCAAAACTGACACTGGTCACTGTGATCACCAGCACCATTGCCCTGCTGCTGACCGGCGCTGTGATCGTCGCATACGATAATTATGTTTACCGCACGCAGAAAACGGGGGAAATCTCGGCGCAAGCCGAGATACTGGCGGCGAGCGTGACCGCCCCGCTTGAATTTAACGATTCCAAGGCGGCGCAGGACTACCTGAACCCGCTCGAGGCTAACCCCGAGATCACTGCGGCAGGTGTTTATACATTGAACAACTCGCTTTTTGCGAGCTACACCCGTTCCGGGACTCAACCGCCGCCTTCCTCGGCAGAAGCGCAGACGCAACGATTCGAAGG
>DASRWN010000073.1:0-6100 GCA_035654595.1 Gallionella sp.
GCCGCCCCGACATCAGGCGCCCGGTGAATTCATCAACGATGACCACTTCGCCATTCTGTACTACGTAATGTTGATCGCGAAAATACAAATGCTGCGCGCGTAACGCGGCGTACAAATGGTGTATCAGCGTGATATTGGCCGGATCGTACAGACTGCCGCCCATGACCAGAAGGCCCGCTTCCGCCAACAATTCTTCGGCATGTTCATGGCCGGTTTCGGTCAGCAAAATCTGGTGATTTTTTTCGTCTACACTAAAATCGCCAGGACCATCTGCTTGTTGCTGACGTTGCAATTTAGCGGCCAGCAAAGTCATTTGCGCATAGACCGTAACGTTATCTTCGGCCTGACCGGAAATGATCAGCGGGGTACGCGCCTCATCAATCAGGATCGAGTCCACCTCGTCCACGATGGCAAAATTAAGTGGTCGCTGAAAACGCTCTTCCACCTGTGTTGCCATGTTGTCCCGCAAGTAGTCAAAACCGAATTCGTTATTGGTGCCATAGGTAATGTCGGCGGCATAGGCAGTTTTCTTTTTGTCGGGGGGCATCTGCGACAGAATCACGCCCACTGATAAACCCAGAAAACGGTACAGCTTGCCCATCCACTCGGCATCACGGCTGGCCAGATAATCATTTACCGTTACCACGTGCACGCCGCGTCCGCCCAGCGCATTCAGATAAGCCGGCAAAGTCGCCATCAGCGTCTTGCCTTCACCGGTGCGCATTTCGGCAATCTTGCCGAAATGTAGCGCCATACCACCAATCAACTGCACATCGTAATGACGCATGCCAAATACGCGGCGGCTCGCTGCGCGCACCACGGCAAAGGCCTCCGGCAATAACGAATCCAGTGATTCGCCTTGCGCGGAACGCTGCTTGAAGCTTTCAGTTTTCTGGCGCAGTTCGTCATCGCTCAATTTGGCAATGTCGGCTTCCAGTTTATTGATGGATTGTGCAGCTGCATAATACTGCTTGAGCAAGCGGTCATTGCGACTGCCGAAGATTTTTTTCAGTGCACTTGAAATCATGTTTTTTGTTTTCTCAACCACAAATAAAAAGGGTGAGGGGCTATCATCGCCTCACCCTCGGTCAGAGTCACCGTGGCGACTCCAAAAATTTCGTTGCTATCTACTAGCGGCTGCGTTCTGCAAAAAACGCACGGGGTTCTGAGCGACACCTTTGTAACGAACTTCAAAGTGCAGGTGGCTACCAGTTGAGCGCCCAGTGCTGCCTACCTCGGCGATCTTGTCACCGCGCCGCACCATTTGACCCACCTTGACCAACAGCTTCGAAGCATGTGCGTAACGGGTAACAATGTTGTTGCCGTGATCAATCTCGACCATATTACCATACTGCGGATGGTTATCCGCGTATGCCACAACACCGCCCGCCGAAGCATAGATTGCCGTCCCGGTTGGAACCATATAATCCACTCCTTCGTGCATGGCTCTCTGCCCGGTAAAGGGGTCGATGCGCCAACCGAAGTTGGACGAATACCAGCCTTCTTTAATCGGGGCAACCGAGGGAAGCAGTTTGCTGCTCAACTGGTTCTGCATCAACATGGTTTCCAGCGCAGTCAGCTTGTCGCTGCGATCACCGACAATCTGGGTCAAGTGCTGCAACTCCTGCTCCAGATCCATTGCCGTCATTTGCTGTGCAGATGGAGTGACCAGCGGGCCACCTTGCGCAGGCGGCTGGTCAAACATGAATTCCTGCGGTTTCATTCCGGTCAGCTTGGCGAGACGGCCGCCCAACGTGTCCAGACGTTGCAATTGCGCCTGCATTTGGCCCAATTTCGCTGCCATGGCATCTAGGCTGCTGTGCATGTAGGACTGCTGCTTTTGCCGTTCTTCATTCTGCTCGTTGATTAACAGTGCCCGCGCATCTGTTCCCAGCACGGCGGGCGCATAATGTACCAGCGCATACTGCAAAGCAGTTGCGGCAACCAGCACCAGCACGCACAACAGCAGCATGAAAAATAGTATATGCGGCTTGCCCAGTGTGATACTGCGAGCCTTTGCCAAACGACTGGAAACTAGAATAATATTCATGCCTCCCCCTTCTGATCCAATTTGAGAATACCGTGGCACAGCACCTGAAATCACTATTCAACAGCTCTCCGGAGCTCCATTCAATATTGGACAAAGCCCGGATTTTGTCTGCCTTGCAGCAACACTTTGTCAGCGTCGCGCCGCAGCTGGCCGAAGCCAGCGTGGTCATCGGCCTGCAATTCGGGACGTTAAGCATTGCCAGCACGAATGCCACTATCGCCGCAAAATTGCGTCAACTGGCGCCAGAAATCGCAGCCAATTTACAAAACAGGGGGTGCGAGGTTAGCGGAATCCGGGTTAAGGTGCAAGTTGCCTATAACCGCGCTCCGCCCAAAGCAATGCAACGCAAACTCGGCAACTCGGCTCGAAATGCACTGCACGAACTTGGTACGATACTGAAAAGTGACTCGCCGCTTAAAGTTGCCGTGGAAAACATGGCGAAAAAATAGGCTAAACAACCGCAGTAAGCTCGCTCAGTCCGTTCATATAGGGACGTAACACTTCCGGTATAGCAACACTGCCATCCGCACGCTGATTATTCTCTAGCAGCGCAACCAGAGTACGCCCCACTGCCAGCCCGGAGCCATTCAAGGTGTGCAGCAATTCCGGCTTGCCCTGTTCGTTGCGGAAGCGCGCCTGCATGCGCCGTGCCTGGAATGCTTCGAAATTAGAGCAGGAAGAAATTTCGCGATAGGTGTTTTGTGCGGGCAGCCACACTTCGATGTCATAGGTCAGCGCGGCGGAAAACCCCATGTCGCCGGTGCATAACTTCACCACACGATACGGCAAACCCAATTTCTGCAAAATAACTTCGGCATGACCCAGCAATTGTTCCAGCGCGGCATAAGACTCATCGGGATGCACCATCTGCACCAGCTCCACCTTGTCGAACTGGTGCTGACGGATCATGCCGCGCGTATCGCGCCCGTATGAACCGGCCTCAGAACGGAAGCACGGCGTGTGCGCCACGAACTTCAGCGGCAGTTTTTCCAACGGCACGATCTCGTCGCGCACCATGTTGGTCAGAGGGACTTCGGCGGTGGGGATGAGATAGAAAACACGATGTGTTGCAAAAAAATGGGTTGTTGGGTCTTCTGACCTATTTATTGGCATTGGAACATTAAATAAATCTTCCTCGAACTTCGGCAACTGCCCAGTGCCACGCATGGATTCTGCGTTCACGATGTAAGGCACATAAGCCTCGGTGTAACCGTGCTGCTCTGTATGCACATCGAGCATGAACTGCGCCAGAGCGCGATGCAGCCGTGCCAACCCACCCTTTAGTACCGAAAAGCGCGCGCCACTGATCTTGGCGGCGGTATCAAAATCCAATCCCAGCTTTTCACCCAGCTCAACGTGATCCTTCACTTTGAAATCGAATTGGGTCGGTGCGCCGACTTTGCGCATCTCAACATTGTCCGCCTCCGACTTGCCGTGCGGCACATCGGCATGCGGTGTATTGGGAATAACTTCAAGAAACACCTTGAGTTTGAGCTGCACGTCCTCCAGTTGCGCTTCAAGATTCTTCAGTTCATCACCCAAGTTCGCCACCTCAGCCATAATCGCCGACACGTCCTCACCCTTGGCCTTGGCCGCGCCTATCAGTTTCGAGCTGGTATTACGTTTGGCTCGCAGCTCCTGCGTGCGTGTTTGTATGGTCTTGCGCGCAGCTTCCAGTTGTTCGAGCCGCGCCGTGTCCAATACATAGCCGCGCGTTGCCAAACGCGCCGCCACTGCGGCCAGATCGTTTCTCAATGCCTGAATATCCAACATGCTGCCTTATCCCTTTTTGTTTTTTTCTGCCGCGTCCAGCTCACGCAAGTGCGCCAATTTCTCCGCGATCTTCGCTTCCAGCCCCTGCCGACTGGGCTGATAGAAATTTACTTGCGGCATGTCCTCGGGCAGGTAATTCTCACCTGCGGCGTAACCACCCGCTTCATCATGCGCATACCGATAATCCTTGCCGTAATCCAGTTGCTTCATCAGCTTGGTCGGCGCATTGCGCAGATGCAGCGGCACTTCACGCGAGCCATCCTGACTGACGAACGCGCGCGCGGCATTATACGCGACATACCCGGCATTCGATTTTGGCGCGCAGGCCAGATACAACACGGCCTGCGCCAATGCCAGCTCGCCTTCCGGCGAGCCAAGCCGTTCATAAGTCTGCGCTGCATCCAGTGCCAGTTGAATGGCACGCGGATCAGCCAAGCCGACGTCCTCCCATGCCGTGCGCACGATGCGCCGCGCCAAATAACGAGGGTCGGCGCCGCCGTCCAGCATACGCGTGAACCAGTACAGTGCGGCATCGGGATTGGAACCACGCACCGATTTATGCAATGCGGAGATTTGATCGTAAAAGGCTTCGCCGCCCTTGTCGAAACGGCGCAGATTTTGCGCCAGCGCACGATCCAGAATACCACTGTCTATCCTGCTCACACCGGCTGTTTCAGCCGCAGTTTGTAATTGTTCCAGGGTATTCAACAAACGCCGTGCATCGCCATCCGCATAGCCGATGATGCGTTCGCGTGCGTCATCATCAAATTCCAATTCCTGCAAAGCAATTTTTCGCGCACGCTCAAACAACTGCGCCAACTCTTCCGCCGACAATACATGCAGCACGTACACTTGGGCGCGCGACAGCAGTGCGTTGTTGACTTCGAACGACGGATTCTCGGTGGTGGCGCCGATGAAAGTGACCAAGCCTTGCTCAACAAACGGCAGGAACGCATCCTGCTGTGATTTGTTGAAACGATGTACTTCGTCCACAAACAGAATGGTGTGACGGCCACTCTGCTGCAATACCTGTTGCGCTTGTGCGATGGCCTCGCGGATGTCCTTCACGCCGGACAACACTGCCGACAGCGGCACAAACTCGGCATCGAAGGCAGAGGCCATGAGCCGCGCCAGCGTGGTCTTGCCCACTCCCGGCGGCCCCCACAAAATCATCGAATGCGGTTTACCGGATTGAAAGGCCAAACGCAACAGCCTGCCTTCAGCCAGCAAATGCGCTTGGCCAATCACTTCATCAATTTTTTTCGGGCGCAGTCGCTCCGCTAATGGGGCAGCGGGTTGAGCGGAAGCAAACAAGTTGTCCATAAAACCATTCCAGACCTATTTTGAATGGAATATACCGGGATCATTCGCCGATTACATCCGCGCCACTGGGCGGCGTAAAACGAAATTGCTGTTCGGGAAACTTTGGATTGCGCTGCAAGGCTGAAAATCGCAGCACCGTTTTGCGTCCATAGGCATCCTGCAATTCCATGGTGACCAGTTGTGCTTGCGCATTGAATGCCATGAGTATCTTGTCTGAACTGCTGTCCTGCGCTTTTGGTGTGGCCTTCAACCAATCCAGACCATCCTGATTGCCGCTTTCCTGTAACGTAAAAGCGTGCTCGATTTCGTTACTGCCAGCCAGCAAAGCGGCGGGGCTGCTGCCTAACGCCGCGTCCAGTTTTTTGACTGTCACTTGATTCAGGTCCACATCGTACAACCAGAATTTCACGCCATCCCCCACGATGATTTGCTGATAAGGTTTCTGGTAAGTCCAGCGAAATTTGCCGGGACGCTGAAACTGCATGACGCCCGACGCATTCTGGATTTGCTGACCATTCTGGTCCAGCACCACCTGAGTAAAATTCGCCTGCGCGGAATGCGTCGCAGCAATGAAGGATTTCAATTTTTCGATGGCGGCGGCGTGCGCACCGAATGGCACCAGACAAAGCGCAGTCAGGCATATTTTCTTGAGCATATAATTTCTACCTGTTCTGGTTTCAAGTTGATTTGGGGGCGAGCACTTCACGATTGCCATTACTCTGCATCGCCGAGACAATGCCGGCGGCTTCCATTTGCTCGACCAGACGCGCGGCGCGGTTATAGCCTATGCGTAAATGACGCTGCACCAACGAAATTGAGGCACGGCGATTTTTAACCACAATCTCGACCGCCTGGTCATACAACGGGTCGGCTTCCGTATCCAGCAGCATACCTTCAGCGCCATCTCCAGCCTCTTCCGGCGAATTGAGCACACCATCAATGTACTGCGGTTCA
>DASRWN010000074.1:0-12579 GCA_035654595.1 Gallionella sp.
CTGCAACTGGTTTTGCGCATCAAAAAATCCCAATTTTGCGCCCGACCCATTTGCCAGTAATTGCCAAGCACCCTGTGCATCACGGGCAACCGGCACTACCGCAACCGGGTGCGCGGGCGTTTTAACCACCACCGGCATGGCGGGAAATGTCACGCGCATATCTTTGCCAGCCAACACTTGAGCCAAAGTCCGTGCGGCATGCATGATAGGTAACACGTATGGCAGCACCCGACCTTCAATTTCGGCGCAATCACCCAGTGCATATATCGCCGCATCGCTACTGCGTAATTGCGCATCTACCACGATGCCACGATTTACCGTGAGTCCGGCGACACGCGCCAATTCAACACGTGGCCGCAAGCCGACCGCAGACAGCACCACATCAGCCTGCAAAATCGAGCCGTCGGCCAATGTCAGCGCATAGCCCGATGCCAGTTTATCCACCGCCGTCACCGCCGCTCCGAAACGCCATCTCACGCCAAGCTTTTCCATTGGTTCCAACAATTGCCTGCCAGCTTGTTCCGGTATCAGACTGGACAGCGGGTAAGCAGTCGGATCTATCACCGTGACACCATATCCGGCGACAGCCAAATCATTGGCGAATTCGCAGCCAATCAGACCGCCACCGATGATGGCAATTTGTTTTGCTGCGACGAGCAAATCGCGCAAGCGTGCATAATCTTCAAGATCGTTTACCGATAACACCGCAGCGGCTGCATCGCCGTGCAACGGAAGACGTATCGGGTCTGCGCCCAAGGCCAATACCAAACGCTCGTATTCAATCACCCCCGCGCTGGTTTGCAGCTGTTTAAGTTCAGGCTGTATGCCCGATACCTCGGTATTTTGCAGCACGGTAATGTCCAGCTGCCTGGCCATTTCGCTTGCCGCCGTATTCACCAGCGCAGCAGCAGATTTGCCTTGGGCAAAGGCATTAGAGAGCATCGGCTTGGAGTAATAATCGGCGCTATCACGTGATATCAATGTGATTGCGGTCGCATGATCCAGTTTACGCAGCTCACGCACCAGCGTATAGCCGGCCAAACCACTTCCCAATACGACGACAGGTTTCATTTTTCCTTCAGTCTTCCAGTAAGCTGCGCAGCATCCATGCGTTCTGCTCATGCACGGTCATGCGCTGCGTCAGTAAATCCGCGGTAGGCTGGTCGCCCGCCGCCTCGGTAATCGGCAGAATAGAACGAGCGGTACGCACTACCGTTTCTTGTCCTTCCACCAATTGACGTATCATCTCTTTGGCATTCGGCACACCGCTGTGCTCTTTGATTTGAGTGAGCGCGGAGAATTCTTTATAGCTGCCCGGCGCGGGAAAACCCAGCGCACGGATACGCTCAGCAAGCAAATCTACCGCCAGCCATGTCTCGTTGTATTGCGTTTGAAACAGCAGATGCAAGGTCTGAAACATGGGTCCGGTGACATTCCAGTGGAAATTGTGTGTCTTCAGATAGAGCGTGTAGGTGTCTGCCTGCATACGCGCCAACCCATCGGCAATTTTTTTACGATCTTTTTCTGAAATACCAATATTGATTTTCGACTTGGCCATGATGTTCTCCTTTGAATTTTCTGTCACTTTTGGCATTTTACTTCACCCAAATCTGGTCTTGATAACAGACCGGTCGGATATTCAGTCTCAGAGGAGGCTGAGTATCCTCATGCAGCCTTCAGTTCAACCATCTCAAAATCGGCTTTGGCTACACCGCAATCCGGACATGCCCAGTTAGCCGGGATGTCCGCCCAAGCCGTACCAGCTTTAATACCTTCGCCTGGCAAACCAAGCTTCTCGTCATAAATAAAACCGCACACCACACATTGCCAAACTTTCATCATATTCTCCTTCGGTTAAACCGCAATTTTGGCCAAAACGGCGCTGTATTGATTTGCGTGGCGCTCTTCTACCTTGGCCAATGCGGCAAAGCGTTTTGCCGCTTTTGCCAAGACTGCCTGAAAACGCTCGGCGTGCTCCCTGGATTCAGCGATTTGCTCCTGCATCTCGGATACTGCCGCGCTATTGCCTTCTTGCTGCGCAGTTTTAAGGAAACCCGGATACATTTCGGTGTATTCGTAAGTTTCGCCTGCAATAGCCATTTGCAAACAGCGTGCCGGGGTCATGGTTTCTTTTGGATAAAGTAAATCCAGATGTCCAAAGGCATGCTGTACTTCCTGAGCAGCGGTTTCCTCAAATATATGGGCCGTCTCTTCATCACCTGCCGCACGTGCAATTTTTGCGAAGTAACGATACTTTATGTGCGCCATCGATTCACCGGCAAAAGCCGATTCAAGATTGGCCATTGTCTTTATTTCTGGTCGTTGCATAATATTCTCCTGAGTAATTGATTAAGGTGTTGCCTCTTACGACCCGCAATGTAGCCGCCGTAAAATAATAAATCTAATTGATTGTTCACAATGAAATGATTTACTATGCAAATCACTTAGGAAACATTACAGAGGTGTCGACATGACCCTGAGCGAGTTGCGTTATATCGTTGCCGTGGCACAGGAACTCAATTTCCGCCGCGCCGCAGAAAAATCGTTCATCAGCCAACCTGCGCTGTCATTGGCCATACAAAAACTGGAAGAAGAGCTGGAAGTAAAAATTTTTGAGCGCGGCAAAGGCGATATGAGTATCACGCCGATCGGCGCAAAAATCGTCGAGCAAGCCCAGCTTACCCTGGAGGCCGCGGAACAAATTCGTGGTATCGCCCAACAAGGCAGCGATCAACTCAGCGGTGTGCTGCGCGTCGGCATTATCTACAGCGTGGGGCCTTATCTATTGCCCAACCTGATTCCCGCATTGAAGAAGCTTGCCCCGAAAATGCCGCTGGAAGTAGAAGAAAATATCACTGCCAATCTGGAAACCCTGCTGCGCAATGGCAAACTTGACGCCATCATCATTGCCTTGCCATTCGGAGACAGCAGCATCCTTACCCAAGCCATGTACGACGAACCATTTGAGGTGGTGGTCAGCAACGATCATCACTGGGTAAATCGACGTAGTATCAAGGCTCCGGAGCTTTCCACTGAAAAAATACTGTTGCTCGACTCAGGCCATTGCTTCAGCAACCAAGTTGCTGAAGCTTGTCCGGAGTTGCATCGCAAGGGGGCTGAAATTCAGCAAGGCACATCGCTGGAAACCATTCGTAATATGGTTGCCTCCGGTTTGGGGATTACTGTCCTGCCAGCCTCGGCGAACAGTGCGCGTTACGCCAGCCGTTTACTGAAAATCATTCCTTTCGCCAATCCGGCGCCATCACGCCGCATTGCTTTGGCATGGCGTAAAAGTTACGGGCGCGAACAAGCAATCAAAGCGCTGGCGCAAGCAATCACGCAAGCAAAAATCACCGGTATCAAGTTGTTATCATGACCGATTACAACCAACCCTACCGTAAAAATCCGCTACTCAAGCGGAGCTACAGCCTGATTGCACCGCTTTACGATTGTGTTGTGGCTCGTCCTTTACTGGATGCGCGTCATCGCTCTCTCCGCGCCTTGCCCGCAGATGTGGCGGGCAATGTTTTGTTAAGCGGAGTCGGTACCGGGCTTGATCTGCCGTTATTACCCAAGGTACATCACTACACCGCACTGGATTTTAATGCTGCGATGCTGGCACGCGCCAAATCCCGCGACGCCCGGCTAAACATAAATTGGGTATTGGGTGACAGCATGTCATTACCCTTTCCCGACCAACACTATGATTATGTGCTGCTACACCTGATACTTGCTGTGGTACCACAACCTGCACTTTGTTTGAGTGAGGCGGCGCGCGTGCTAAAAACAAACGGCACCATCATCATTTTCGACAAATTCCTGCGTCCGCAACAGCCCGCTCTGCTACGTCGCGCGCTCAACCCGCTGTTTCAACGACTGGCCACGCGACTGGATGTGGTTTTTGAAGACGTGCTGGCTGAAGTGCCCGACTTGCAGGTGATCAGCGACACAGCGCTGTTGGCCGGAGGATGGTTTCGCGGGATTGTGTTGCGAAAAAAATAACGGGATGATGAGAGCAAGCCGGTTTTACACCCACTCTCTGGGCACGATGAAGTCTTCATATAACTTCGCTTCCGGACTACCCGCCTCAGGATGGTAGTCATATTGCCATTTCACCAGTGGCGGCATGGACAACAAGATGGACTCGGTGCGACCGTTGGTTTGCAAACCAAAAATGGTACCTCGATCAATCACCAGATTGAATTCAACATAGCGACCGCGGCGATACAACTGAAAGTCGCGTTCGCGTTCGCCATAAGGTGTGTCTTTGCGTCGTTCCAGAATCGGCACATAAGCTGACAGCAAATGATCTCCCACGCTTTGCTGAATGGCGAAGGCGGTATCGAAATCCGGCACACTTAAATCATCAAAAAATATCCCGCCGATACCTCGTTGTTCGTTGCGATGCTTGATGTAGAAATATTCATCGCACCATTTTTTGTATTTGGGGTGCAAATCATCGCCAAACGGTGTGAGCGCATTTTTACAGGTCTGGTGAAAATGCACCGCGTCTTCTGCAAAACCGTAATAAGGGGTGAGATCCATGCCGCCGCCAAACCAGAATACCGGCTCTGCGCCGTCTTTCATCGCCACGAACATGCGCACGTTCATGTGTACGGTGGGCGCATAGGGGTTGCGTGGATGGAATACCAACGACACGCCCATCGCTTCCCAACGTCGCCCGGCCAGTTCCGGGCGGTGCGCCGTGGCAGACGGCGGCATCTTGTCGCCCAGCACATGGGAAAAAGCCACACCGCCGCGCTCCAACACATTGCCCTCTTCCAGAATACAACTTCTGCCACCGCCGCCTTCGGGGCGCTGCCAAGTGTCGCGGCGAAATCGCTTTCCATCCACTTGCTCAAGGCGCGTGACAATCAGGTCTTGCAGCCCAAAAAGATATTCTCTAACTACTGCGGAATTGAAATTGCTCATGCTCTCTCTCGTTTTTCGGCTGATCCAAAACCGGCGTTATTCTAACATCGCAGGCTTATCTGTCCGACGGTGCTGTTGCATAACGCTGCAAGCATTTTTCTGACCGGAGTCGGGATGGCCGCTTGCATTGCATCTTCGATGTCCAACCAGATATTGCCCGATTGCTGCAATAGCTTTGGCTTGTTGGTCAGGTGCAGCAGTATCGGCGTGATATGCAATTTGAAGTGCGTGAAGGTATGAGTGAACACCGGTAATGCAGACTTGTCACCGACTGCCAATCTGTTTTGCTGCACATAGTCCGCCACATCGCTTGCCGCATTACCAAGCTGTGGCAAACACCACAGACTGCCCCAAACACCGGTCGGGGCACGCTTCTCCAGCAGGATATGATTGTCATGCAAGATCAGCAGAAACGTGGCGTGACGCTCAGGTACTGCCTTGCGTATGCGCGGCGTAGGCAATTCGTTGACTCGCCCGGTTTGCCAGGCAACGCAATCATCACCCACCGGACACGCTGCACAGTCTGGCTTGTTGCGCTTACATAGGGTCGCGCCCAAGTCCATCAACCCTTGTGTATAAGCAACGATAGCATCGGCATCACCATTTTGCTGGTGGTGCTTGGCTGCGGATAAAGGCAACAGAACTTCGGCTTGTTGCCACAGTTGCGCCTGCACTTCCTTTACGTTTGGATGTCCGCTAATGCCGCAATAACGTGCCAACACGCGTTTGACGTTGCCATCCAGGATGGCGCGACATTCATGGTAGGCAAACGCGCAAATCGCGGCAGCAGTGGAACGACCAATGCCGGGCAATGCAAGAATCTGCTCAAAATCACGCGGAAATTCACCCCGATACTTCTCCACCATGAGCTGTGCGGCACGATGCAAATTACGCGCACGGGCGTAATAACCAAGTCCGCTCCAGTGTGCCAGCACTTGATCTTCACTGGCAGAGGCAAGTGCGGTGATGCTGGGAAATGAACCAACGAAACGCTGATAGTAAGGAATGACAGTCGCCACCTGTGTCTGCTGCAACATGATCTCGGACAACCATATGTGATAAGGACTCGCGCCTTGCCACGGCAGATCGTGACGGCCATGCCGGTGCTGCCAGGCAATCAGACGTGAAGAAAAACTACTCATATACAGCAAGCGCCCATCTTTGCCGCCGCCCCTTGACAGAGAAAGTCGGCAATTATTTGAACAAGCCTTTGAGCTTGTCTTTGAGTTGGTCTTGTATTTTGGCTTTGATTTCTTCTTTTTTAACATCGATCTTTTGTTTCGCTGCCGAGCTGACCAACGCACCAAAATCAAGGTTGTATTTCAGGTCAGTGAATGGCCCGCTGATGCGCACCGGTACTGTGATGCCAGCCACACTATCTTTGCCGCCCTGCCCTTCCAGGGTGGCTGCCAAGGTTGCTTTGGCAACATAGTTCACGTTGCTGGTACCGATGTTGATATCGCCTGCACCGCTTAAACGCAATAACGGCGACTTCAATGACAAATCGTCATTATGCGCAACACCATTATTTACCTTGAAAGTTGCTTTCAGCTCACTGAAGTCGGTCTTCTCGTTTTTATCTGCCGCCTGGGTTTGTGATTCAGCATTGCCCTTGCCCAGTACGGCCCGCGCGTCACGCAATTTCTTTGCGATATTGATACCCTTGACCGCGCCATTTGCAAGGTTCAGCGACAGATTGCCATTCAGCGCCTTTTTGAAGGCGCTCACGGTATTGCCTTGTGTGGTCAGGTTTACCGCAACATTACCCTTGCCCTCCAGCATGTCGAAATTAGCCGCATCTTTTGTCAGCTCGGCAACATTTATCCCTTGCAGATTCTGGTTGATTGCAATGCTGGGAATGGCTTGCGCATTGATGCTCAAACTACCACTGGTGTTGCCATGATAAAGATTTGCCGAAAGCGGATTCAGATTCACTATACCGTTATGCGCTTTCACATCAAGCCGAACCTTACTGGATTTCACATTAGCCACTTTTAACACGCCAACACGCAAGCTGCCATCCAGATTTAACTTGCGTAATGCCGATAGATCTATTGGCTGTTCAGGCTGATTCGATGGGGCTGTTGCAACCGGGGCAGCGTTTTTCGGCAAATACAAATCGGCATCGAACTGATCCATGTCCATATCAAAATGAATGGCCGGATTATCAAAGCCGTTCACACCCAATTTCGCTCTTACCTGGCTTTGCAATAAGCCTCCGGCAAGATTTGCCTGCACGCTTTGTTTAATGGCGTCTATTTGCACATTGCCCTTCATTTCGCTGCTAACTGATTTATTCGGTAGCTTGTCGCCGGTAGCACTCAGCGCAATGGCAAGATTGCTCAAATTGAGCTGCCGGGTTTTCAGATTGCCTGACACCGGCGAGGTCAGTTTCACCTTGAAGGTTTGCTCAGGCTGCGTCACATCCACATCCAGACTCAGCGTGTCAATCTTGAAAGCCTGCCCGTTACTTTCGACATTGGGCAACGACGAACTGGCGACAACCTTTCCAAACGTGCCATCCAGCTTGGCATTCATGGTTAACTTGTCAGCGCTGAATTTTTCTTTGGAGAAAATCAACATGGGCGCAACAAATTGTGCGGCAAAATTATCCTTACCCTTTACCCCGGTTGCATCAAGTGCGAAGTTTTTTGCGCGGTACTGTTGCTCGGCCAGATTTACACTCGCATCACCACTGGCCTTCACTTTCAGATTACTGAAATCCAGCGCACTCCCATCTACCTGCAAATTCAACCCGTCAAACTGATAGTTTTGTTTGTCCAAATCGAAAGTCAGCGTGCTACTCAGGTGCGTGGTGACATCCAACTTTAGTTGGCTCGCTTGCGTAGTCAACGTTAAATCAATTTTGCTCGGCACACCATTCGCGACGCGCCCGGTACTCAAATTCAGATTTTTGACGGCATATTTTGTGCCGCTGCTCTCATCCTGATAATTAAGATTGGTTTTCTGTATGTGTACGGCAGCAATGTCAAATTGCATCTTCTGGCCTGCAGATGCCGCCGGTTTCTTTTCGCCCTTGCCAGATTTTTCATCGTTACCTAACAGGTCATCAATGCTGGACGTGCCGTTTTTATATTTGGTCAGCGTTGCCTGTAAACCGTTTACATCAACCTCATTCACCACGATGTTTTTGCTCAGCAAAGGCAGCAGCGCAAAAGACACGCGTGCCGTCTCAACAGCGGCAAACTGCTTGTCACTATCGTGCTCAGACAATGATACTTTGCTGAAACTGATACCAATATTGGGGAAAAAAGAAAGTTTGATATCACCGTCCAGATGCAGGTTGCGCTGTTTGCTGTCTTTCACTGCCTGAATGATTTTCGCCTTGTAATCATTTGGGTTAAACGTGAGCGACAGGTAAGTAACGCCTGCAACCATCACCACGATGAGTACACCCACGCCCAGCAAACCATACTTAACGATTTTGTTCATGACCGCTCCAAGCCAAATAATCAGAAGAGGATTATAACGGAGGGGGATTGAATGGCCGTGCTGACTTGGGAAATATCCATCCAAACCGTGCCAATTTGCTGGCCGTGAGGGTGGCTCAGATGGGAGAACAACTGGTTCGTAAATTGCCAGTCACGGCCAACACGGCCGTTTGATTTTGTCCACTCGCCGCCTAAAGTATGCCGCCGCTTGATCGTTCTACCTCCATAAACTGGAAACGAACCCACAGAAAAATCAGAACAAATTCCCGCATCGGCCTGAAGTAACAAATTTTATTAAAATAGTAACAATTTTTACTAGTCCGTAACGCTCATATCCCCACACACACAAATAAAACATTTCTAAAAACAAGATGTTTTAATACAAGCGCCGACACACATCGTGTGTTGGCCAGCCACTAAACTTCCTAAAGGTCATGGCAAGCAGGATTCTAATGCGGTGAATGTTCTCAAGTGGCTGGTGTAGTCGCGATCTCATTATTTAATGACAATTTTATAAGGAGAAAAAGATGAAAAAATTTATTCTGTTGTTGGCAAGTATCTTAGCTCTACTAGCATGTGTACCTGAAGCTTCTGCCCTGCCATTATTCGCGCGTCAAACCGGCTTCGCTTGTTCCGCATGTCACTTCCAGCACTTCCCTCTGCTTAACAGTTTTGGTCGCTCCTTTAAGGCGAATGGTTATACCTTTGTAGGCTCGCAAGAAAAAGTGGTGGAAGAAGGTAGCTTGTCTATTCCGGCCGGGCTGAATTTTGCCGGCCTGACTAGTTTTGGCTATGAAAAATCCAACATCAGCCCAGGCACGGCAGCTGCCACACATAACACCGGAAACGGGATTTTCTATCTGCCTGGCGTGAACGGGGAAGCATCGTTGTTCTTCGGTGGACATGTGAGCGACTTTGCCGGCGCATTGGCTGAAGTCACACTGGGCGGGCCAAACGGCGCGTTGGGTTCCCTAAAATTGCCGATTCTTTTCGAAGTGGCTGACGCTACCCGTGTTGGTGTCGTTCCCTTTGCTACTGATGCGCAAGGCCCTTCCTATACTATGGAATTGCTGAACACAGGTGCAAATGCCGTTCATCAAATAAGCAATACACCTGGCTTTAACAATGCTTACGCGGCTGCGCTGTCTGCCCAGCAATACATTGGTACAGGCGGCACGGCAAACGGCTTCGGATTGGTTGCCACTAATCCTCTAGGCTTTGTCAATTTGACCAAGTACAGCCAAACCGGCACGACAGGCGGGACTGCCGCAAGCCTGGGCTCGACCTACACCCGTGCGGCCAGCACGTTTGATCTAGCCAATTGGGATGTCGGGGTGGGTGTCCAGTACTGGGGTGGTGACTCGTTGTGGTCTTCTGACGCAAATAACCCCCCAACTGTTGGCACTAACGCTTTCCCCACTCCCACTTTACTGCAGTTACAGCAAACCAAGGCAACTGCGATCGATGGCCAGCTGCAAGGTGAGTTGCAGGGTATGCCGGTGGGCTTCTATGCCAGCTATGCGACCGCTCCTGCTGCTGACCCAGGCACAGATCCAAATACTTACAACGGTGGGACACTAAGACGCAGCTCGTTTAATATCTCTGGCGAACTAGGCGTCATTCCTCAAGTCGCTACTGTGGCCGCGGCTGTCCGCAGGGCAAACAGCGGCACCCAGCTGGCTCCTGGCGGTAGTAATTTGAAGGACAATGCCTTGTTCTTGACCGGGACTTACAAACTCCAGCAAAACATGCTGGCGCGTCTGTCCTGGGTGAAGAACACTGGCAATTTCTATGACGCTCCTAACGCTGGTGCCAATGGCGCAACAACTAATGCCCAGGTATTTGGTACAAGAACCTTTACGTTCAACATGTACGTCCTGTTCTAATTTTCTTTGGCGCGCTCAATCCAGCTTGATGAGCTGTGATGGACAGGGGGATCTCGGTCTCCCCTGTTTTTTAATACGGCGGCGTACACTCTTTGCCCATCTTTGAGCGAGGTTCGATTTTCTGGACGGGTAAGTTGCCGTCATTTACCAACCTGCCAAGAGAACCTATAAATCATATTCCACGTGGTATTTATACCAAGGAGTTCAAATGACAACCGTTCAGATTATCCTTCCACTTTCGACAAAAGAAGCAAATACGCTTCCCGTTATACGTCTGGCTTCGCCGCTTCATCAATCTCGAGCGAGCCTTGCGCTGCAAGGGCTCCTGCTGCCGTTGGCTTGCCTTTAAGTATCCATTCGAAAGCGACACCGATCAGCGCACCCAGCACCGGCCCGACTATGTATATCCACGTGGCACTCAGGTCGCCGCGCACCAGGTCGGGTGCAAATGATCGGGCCGGGTTCATTGAAGCACCGCTGATCGGCGCAGCCCAAAGACCCGCCAGGGCAATGTATCCGCCCACTGCAATGGCTCCGTTGGGGCCAATGTTACGCGCTCCCGAGGCGGTGCCCAGAATTGTGTTCACCAGTCCGGCGGTCAGTACCACTTCCATCATCAACGCCGTTCCGTTACTGATGTCGCGGCCGGGCAAGGTTGCGCCAAGCCCGCCGACGGTACCGAACATGGCGTGCAAAAATTGCGCCGCCGTGACAGCGCCGAACAGCTGTGCCAAGACATAACCGGGTACGCGACGCCACGGAAAATTTCGTCTCACCGCAAATGCCAGCGTAACTGCCGGGTTCAGATGTGCTCCGCTTACCGTACCCATAAAGTAGATAATTGCCATTACCATCAGTCCGGGCGCCACCACTTGCATGCCCAACGTGATTGCCCCGCCGCTCTTGGCAGCCACGACACCGCCACCGGCGGCGACAAGAACCAGCAGAAACGTGCCCCATGTCTCGGCAAAAATACGGCGCCATTCGTGCGACGGATCCAAAAAGTTATGGGCTGCCTGCTTCTGAACCATCAGTCCCTGCTGAACAATGTTTTGTCGGTCTTTTTGAAATGACTTTTTCATAGATACCTCTTCATCTTCGTTGTTCTATTTCAACAGTTGTTTGCGTATCAGCTGCAATTCCCGTTGCTGTTCCGCGCCGGGTTTTGGGTAGGCCAATTTGAGCGACTTGAATGCGTCGAGTACGATTTCTGAAATGATCAAACGGGCATTTTCCCGGTCGTCAGCGGGAACGACATGCCAAGGCGAATTGCGCGTACTGGTTGCGCTCAGGCATTCTTCATAGGCTTGCATGTATTGTTTCCAGAATTTTCGCTCCTCGATATCTGCAAGGCTGAGTTTCCAGTTCTTGTCAGGCTTGTCGATACGTTCAAGAAATCGCTTGCGCTGCTCCTCTTCCGAAAGGTGCAGGAAGAACTTGATGATCCGCGTACCGTTGCGGTGGAGATGGCTCTCCATGTCCACAATGGAACGATAGCGCTCCTGCCAGATAGTTGCCTTATTCAACAGCCGATCGGAAATATTCTGAGCTTGTAAAATCTCCGGGTGCACGCGAACGATCAATACCTCCTCGTAATAGGATCGGTTGAAGATGCCGATTCGGCCACGTTCAGGTAATGCCTGGGTGGTACGCCACAAAAAATCATGTTCCAGCTCCACGGCACTCGGATGTTTAAAGCTGAACACCTGGCAGCCCTGTGGATTAATGCCGGACATCACGTGCTTGATTGCACCATCCTTTCCTGCTGCGTCCATCGCCTGAAAAATCAGCAGTACCGCATAGCGGTTGGATGCGTAATGGAGCTGCTGCTGCTCGCTCAGTTCCGCAACCTGCTTTTCGAGCAGCGCCTTATATTGTTTCTTCGACTGGTATACCGGGTTCACCCGGGTCGGCCACTTTTCCAGTTTGACTTTCCTCCCTGCCGGGACGAGAAAGTCTTTGATGTTTATTTTCATCTTGATCCTTTCGGCGTCACGCGGTCTATATAGGTTGCAGCAAATGTCATGCGACATGCCGCTGTTGATTATCAGGACGAGTGGGTTTCACTGTTCATGTTGAACTGACCTTTGTCAACACTTCGCTTTTTGACGCGATGCAGTACATCAGATCGCGCCACGACTGGGTGAAAGCTTCAGCTCCTTCGCGCCGCAAATCAGCGGCAAGCGCTTCATTGTTAATGCCTACGCCGGTAAACTCCGCGAGCGTCGCTTCTGCATCGTCACCGTCGAACCGTATCGCGCCCTGCACTTTCCCATGCTCGGCAAAAGAGAGTAAGGTCTTTTCGGGCA
>DASRWN010000075.1:0-3122 GCA_035654595.1 Gallionella sp.
ACGGCCGAATATGGCAGTTTCCCTAGTGTAATTATCATCAAATTCAGAGTTCAATTCCCGGACGGTCGAATGCCGTAAATCAAGCAATTTAACGGCAATTATCCGTAGTCGATCATCGGAGAGTTCGGGATAAAACGTTGATGGGTGGTTAGAACTCATGGCTTATCCTTGCAAAAAATTGAATTTGTCAACCGACATAATCTTGCATAAATTTGAATTTGTCAACCACCGCAATGTATTGGTAGTGCCTCAGTTTGAAATTTAAATCAGGCCAAGTTGATTGGCTACCTCACCTATAGTATCCGCCGATTTAATCAGAATTACGTAGTAGCCTCACAAAAAAATAACAATCAATATGCTACTGAGACATAAAGCGCTTGATACGTACTGCCACTGCGTCGCCATTTTGTAACTCACACTCCCAAACCACTAGCACCCGCCAGCCAAGTGACTCAAGGATTGCCTGCTGTGTATCACCGCGCTGGCGGTTATCCTACAATTAGCAACTTTTCAACCCTTCTCGAACTTCATCACGCCGTTTACGCAATCCACTTTGATGGTGTCTTTTGCGGCGAAGCGCCCCTCCAAAATCAGCTTGGCCAATGGGTTTTCCAGTTGCCCCTGAATGGCGCGTTTCAACGGTCTTGCGCCGTACACCGGGTCGAAGCCCGCGTTGGCGATTTCTTTTAGCGCGGCATCACTGATGTCCAGTTTCATTTCCACCGCAGCGAGACGTTTTTCCAGATATTGCAGCTGGATACGCGCGATGGACGTGATGTTCTTTTCATCAAGCGCGTGGAACACCACCACTTCGTCAATGCGGTTGATGAACTCGGGACGGAAACTGGTTTTTACCTCGCCCATCACGGCCAGCTTGATCACCTGATAATCGTCGCCCGTCATTTGCTGAATCATTTGCGAACCCAAATTGGAGGTCATCACGATCACGGTATTTTTGAAATCCACCGTGCGCCCCTGTCCATCGGTCATGCGTCCATCATCCAACACTTGCAGCAACACGTTGAACACATCGGGATGCGCCTTCTCCACTTCATCCAGCAGAATGACGCTATAGGGCTTCCTGCGCACCGCCTCGGTCAACCCGCCGCCTTCTTCATAACCGACATAGCCGGGCGGCGCGCCGATCAAACGTGACACGGAATGTTTCTCCATGTATTCGCTCATGTCGATACGGATGAGATGATCTTCAGAATCGAACAGGAAGCTGGCCAGTGTCTTGCACAGCTCAGTCTTGCCCACGCCGGTAGGCCCTAAAAACAAGAATGAGCCGTAAGGACGATTCGGATCGGACAGTCCGGAGCGCGAGCGCCGTATCGCATCCGACACCAAGCGCACTGCTTCATCTTGCCCAACTACACGACCGTGCAGTTTGTCTTCCATGTGGAGCAATTTATCGCGCTCGCCCTGCAGCATTTTGGACACCGGAATGCCGGTCGAGCGACTCACCACTTCGGCAATTTCTTCTGCGCCGACCTGGGTGCGCAATAAACGGTTCTTGGGCTTGTTTTCTTCCAGGCGTGCGGCTTCTTTCAGCTTGGCTTCAAGCTGTGGCAGCTTGCCGTATTGCAATTCGGCGACTTGCTCCAGTTTTCCATCACGTTGCAAGCGCGCCATTTCACCACGCACTTGTTCCATTTCTTCCTTGAGCTGCGCGGTGCCGTGTGCCACACCTTTTTCGGCCTTCCAGATTTCTTCCAGATCGGCATACTCACGTTGCAACTTGGCGATTTCGATTTCAATCAAAGCAAAGCGTTTTTGCGAGGCCTCATCTTTTTCGCGCTTCACTGCTTCGCGCTCGATCTTGAGTTGAATCAAGCGGCGATCAAGTTTATCCATAACTTCCGGCTTGGAATCAATTTCCATTCTGACGCGTGCGGCGGCTTCGTCGATCAAATCAATCGCCTTGTCCGGCAAAAAGCGGTCGGTGATATAGCGATGCGAAAGCTCTGCTGCGGCAATGATGGCCGGATCGGTAATGTCCACGCCGTGATGCAGTTCGTAGCGTTCCTGCAAACCGCGCAAAATTGCGATGGTGGATTCCACCGATGGTTCGTCCACCAGCACCTTTTGAAAGCGACGTTCCAGCGCGGCATCTTTTTCGATGTATTTACGGTATTCGTCCAGCGTGGTTGCGCCGACGCAATGCAACTCACCGCGCGCCAGCGCAGGCTTGAGCATGTTTCCCGCGTCGATGGCGCCTTCTGCCTTGCCCGCGCCGACCATAGTGTGCAGCTCGTCGATGAACACGATAGTTTGGCCTTCATCTTGCGCCAGCTCCTTGAGTACATTCTTCAGTCGCTCTTCAAATTCGCCGCGATATTTTGCGCCTGCCAGCAGGGCTGCCATATCCAGGCTCAACACTTTCTTACCCTTGAGTGATTCCGGCACTTCGCCATTGACGATGCGCTGCGCCAGCCCTTCGACAATGGCGGTCTTGCCCACGCCCGGCTCGCCAATCAACACCGGGTTGTTTTTGGTGCGACGTTGCAGCACCTGAATGGCACGGCGGATCTCATCATCGCGCCCGATCACCGGATCAAGCTTGCCCTGACGAGCGCGTTCGGTCAGGTCGATGGTATATTTTTTCAGTGATTCGCGCTGCCCTTCAGACTCGGCGCTATCCACACTGCCCGCGCCACGCACCGCATTGATTGCCTGCTCCAGCGGCGCACGCGCCACACCATGCTGTTTGAGCAAACGCCCGGTCTCGCCTTTGTCGTCGCAAGCCGCGAGCAAAAACATTTCCGATGCGATGAACTGGTCGCCGCGTTTTTGCGCAGCTTTGTCGGTAAGGTTGAACAGGTTGGCCAGATTGCGCCCAACTTGCACCTCGCCATCATGGCCTTCCACTTTGGGCAAACGTTCAATCGCCTCGCCCAACGCACTTTTCAGCGGTGTGACATTCGCACCTGCACGTGCCAAGAGCGCGCCTGCGCCGCTGTCAGCATCATTGAGCAAGGCCAGCAACAAATGCTGCGGCTCGATGGATTGGTTATCCGCACCGACCGCCAGACTCTGTGCGTCGGACAACGCTTGTTGAAGCTTGGTAGTGAATTTATCGAAACGCATGATGGCGTACCTTCAAAGTAAGACTGACTGCC
>DASRWN010000076.1:0-18065 GCA_035654595.1 Gallionella sp.
TCATGCGCATATTTTGCGCACAGCGATGACAATCTGGATAGCGCGCAGCAAAACAAACTCGATCTCATTTGCCGAAAACTGCAATTGCGTCCAAACGAACGGTTGCTGGATATTGGCTGCGGCTGGGGGGCTCTGGTGATATGGGCTGCGCAAAATTATGGCGTAACGGCGCACGGCATCACGTTGAGTCAGAACCAGTACAACTACGCGCTACAGAAAGTCAAACAAGCGGGGCTGGAAGACCTGGTCAGCATTGAGCTAAAAGACTATCGAGACCTGACGGGCGAGGCAATTTACGATAAGGTTTCCAGTGTCGGGATGTTCGAACATGTCGGGATCAAAAATCTGCCGGTCTATTTTTCGACGGTGCATCGTTTGTTAAAACCGGGCGGTTTATTCCTGAATCACGGTATTACGCAGGACGAAGAAGGTGGTAGCCGGACTGTCGGATCAGAACTTATTACCAAATATGTTTTCCCTGATGGCGAGCTGGATCGGATCAGCAATATCCAGAGAGAAATGGAGCGCAGCTTTTTTGAAATTCATGATGTCGAGTCGCTACGCCCGCATTATCTGTTGACCCTGCAACATTGGGTGAAAAGGCTGGATGCGCATCACGAAGAAGTTTTGCAATATGCGTCCGAACAGATATTCCGGATATGGCGGCTATATATGGCTGGATGCGCACTTCAATTTGAAAATGGTGAAATGGGCGTTTACCAGATATTGGCTGCCAAAAGATCCCCTGCATTACTTGCAATGCCATTGACTAGAGACTACCTATACAAATAAAATCAGCCGCAGGAAGTTTTTTACACAAGTGTTTCTGGGGAGGCAGGGTCATGAGTAGCGTATGGCGTAGCGTCGCACTTTTTATCTTCATCGTGTCCATGCTGTTCTTGCTTGGAATGGTTTTTTTTGCTGGGCACTAAACCATTGCGGGTATAGCAGTCTGGTATCACGGTTAACGACACACTGACTGGCGTCGCAAAATGTGCCAGCGTGTGTAGGTCCCATCCACATTAACAGGTGTTCTCCTGAATACCGGTTGAGCGTTGGCGCACTACCTCAAATAAACAAATTGCAGTGGCTGCTGCAACATTCAGTGATTCAACTTTTCCGACCATTGGAATATGGATTGTCTGCGTGGCGAGACTCGACAGTTGCGCGGATAACCCCGCACCTTCGTTGCCGACCATGACAGCTACATCACCGCGTAAATCGCAGTTATACAAACTGGTACTGGCTTGCGGACTGGTTGCCAGCAGACTGCCGGTGAATGCTTTTGCGATGTTTAGTAAATCCTGTTGCGGATAAATATCCAGTGCGAAATGCCCACCCATCGCGGCACGCAGCACCTTGGGTGACCACGCGTCGGCACAACCTTGGGATAAAAATACCGCATCACATCCGGCAGCGGCAGCTGAACGCAGTATTGAACCCAGATTTCCGGGGTCTTGTATATCTTCCAGTAAGAGCGCGAAGCGGCTGTGCATCGCAACTTGTGGTTGCAAAATATCAATCAGCGCGAGGATGCTGGTGGGTGTTTTCAGCTCGCTGAGTTTGGCGAACAGCCTATCGTCCAGCCGTGTGACGGGAACACCCCCCAGCCTGTCCAGCAGCAATGAAATTTGGGGGTCGTGCAACGCTGAAGCATTCAGCAAAATGTGTTGCGGGATATGCCCCGCGTCCAGATAAGCCGCCAGCAAATGTGTGCCGTCCAATAAAGTTTGCCCGGTTTTATTACGTTGGCGTGCTGAGCCTGCAAGTTTGACCAACTCTTTGAACCAGGAATTATCTTGCGATTGAATAACCTTCATATTGACTGTTTCAGCAGTTGTATAAATGCGGCTTCATCCAAAATGCTAACACCCAGTTCCCGCGCCTTGTCCAGCTTGCTGCCCGGCTCTGCGCCCGCTATTACATGAGTGGTTTTGCTTGATACACTGTTGCTGACCTTTGCGCCCAACAGCTCTAGTTTTTCCTTGGCGGTCTCACGCGACAATTTGGTCAACGTGCCGGTCAGCACAAAAGTCTGACCGCTTAGCGGCAGGTTGATTAACGGTTGAGGGTCATGCTCCTTCCAAGCCACTCCGCAAGCACGCAACTGTTCTATCACTTCGCGGTTGTGTGTCTCGGATAAAAAATTCACGATACTCAAGGCCACGACCGGACCGACATCCGGTACTTGTTGCAAGCGTTGGACGTCTGCGCCAAGCAGATTGTCCAAAGCGCCAAAATATTTGGCCAAATCTTTGGCGGTGGTTTCACCCACATTGCGTATACCCAGCGCAAAAATGAATCGTGCCAATGTGGTCTTCTTGCTGTGTTCAATAGCAGCCAATAAGTTGTGTGCAGATTTTTCACCCATACGCTCCAGATTGGTGATCGTCGGCAAGCCCAGTTTGTATAGGTCTGCCGGTGTGTTGACGATATGGGCATCTACCAGTTGCTCGACCAGCTTGTCACCCAGTCCATCGATACTCATTGCACGGCGGCTGGCAAAATGCAGTAATGCCTGCTTGCGTTGCGCGGCGCAAAACAAACCTCCTGTGCAACGCCAGGCAGATTCTTCTTCATCGCGCACAATGGTACTGCCACACACCGGACATTTCCCCGCGAGACGCTGGAATAGATTAAATTCTGCTCCAACATTTGCCTGGCGGCGTTCCATTACCACACTGACCACTTCCGGAATGACATCACCGGCACGGCGCACAATCACCGTATCACCGATGCGTACATCTTTACGGCGCGTCTCGTCTTCGTTGTGCAAAGTGGCGTTGCTGATCGTGGTGCCGCCGACAAATACTGGCTCCAGCTTGGCCACCGGTGTGAGCTTGCCGGTTCGACCGACCTGGATTTCGATATCGCGTACCAGCGTCATTTGTTCTTCAGCCGGGTACTTGTGCGCGACTGCCCAACGTGGTTCGCGTGTCACAAAACCGAGCTGCGTCTGTAAATCGAAACGGTTTACTTTGTACACCACGCCATCGATGTCGAATGGCAGGCCGTCACGCTGCGCTGCAATATCATGATGAAATTTCATCAGTCCGTCAGCGCCCTGCACCACTCTGCGTGCATTGTTTATTGGCAGCCCCATGTCTGCCAGCGCATCAAGCAACGTACTGTGGGTATCAGGTGATTGCCAGCCCTGCACTTCACCGATACCGTAAGCGAAAAAAGACAACATGCGTTTGGCTGCCAGTGCCGGGTCAAGCTGGCGGATACCGCCCGCTGCACCGTTACGCGGATTTACCAAGGTTGGCAGCCCCAAGGTACGTTGGGTTTCGTTGTAGCGGGCAAAGTTTTTGCGGCTCATATAAATCTCACCGCGCACCTCTAATACCGGCGCTGCGCAATTCGCCAGATGTAATGGAATCTGCTGGATAGTGCGGACATTTTGTGTGACATCTTCGCCGGTCTCGCCATCGCCGCGCGTCGCGGCTTGTGCCAACACACCTCGCTCATAGCGCAAGTTGATCGCAAGGCCATCGAATTTAAGTTCGCAGGCGTATTCTACCGGCAGCTCGGATTCTGTCAGACCCAGTTCCCGCCTGATTCTGGCATCGAACGTGCGTGCGCCGCTGGCGTGGGTGTCTGTTTCAGTGCGAATCGACAGCATGGCTACCGCATGGTGCACTGGCTGGAACGCATCAAGTGGCTTTCCTCCCACGCGACGGGTGGGAGAATCCGGGGTGATGAATTCCGGATGTTGTTTCTCCAGCGCCTGTAGCTCGCTAAACAGCTTGTCATATTCTGCGTCGGGGATCAGTGGCGAATCAAGTACGTAATACTGGCGGCTGTGCCGTTCGATTTCAGCACGCAACCGTGCTATATGTTCAGCAATCATCAGGCAAATAATCGACGTGCTTGGAGGCTACCCGGAATAATGGCGTTGTCAGACATTTTTGTTTCAACCTCAACAATCCTGGTACGAATCTGCGCTATACCAGTATCGTTTAGCACGACGAGATTGTCGTCCACCACATTGGTTTGTAATGTTTTGGCAAGCTCTCGTGCAATCAGCATCATCTGGTCGAACTGCTGTGCGGGGCGCTCCATACGCGGCACATCCAGCAGTAGTGTGATGCCTGCCGTATTCAGGGTGGGCAGGTGATGATGCTGGAAGGGTTGGTTGTTCTGATTGACCAGGCTGAGCAGACTCTCACCTTGCGTGTTCAGGAGATGGAAAGCGCCATCCGATTCCAGTGTCATGCCATGCAGGGCGGCCACCTGCGCAATCCTGCTGCCATTCAATGAGCGTCCACCGGGCGGTACGAGATTGACCCCGACCATTTGGTCTACTTCGGCACAAAATTCATCGAGTGCAACGGCATTACGTTGAGCCGTCTCCAGATCCGGGACGTTCGTATCTGCTTTGATTTGCCGGGCGATGCCAAGTACCAGATCACGAAAATCAGCCAGCCGTGCCGCGCTAATCACCCCACCTCTGTTAACCAGTTGCAAGGCAATGCGGAAACGCGCATACAGGGTTTGGCTGTCGGCAACCGCCCTTTCCCATTGCCCGCCCTGTACCATCAGGCCGCATACCTGCACAGGCTTGTCGAAGTCAAATTTACGCTGCCATAAACCGTCCAGCACGGCTGCCGGACTGACTTCAGCTAAATGCAGTTCAACGATGAAATCACTGCGCATATCCAGCACAGCGCAGACCTCATCCAGATAAACGGGCTGCCCTGCACCTGCAGCGGCGGCTTGCCGTGTTTCATCCGTTATGACCGTCTGTGCATCCATATCATGCACAACTTGCCTGTCCAGTAAAGGTCGCCCTGAGCTGGCCGCCAGATTGGCGTCGTCCTGATACAACGCATCGGCATGATGGACTTTGAAAGCCTTGTCAAACTTACGGCTATGCTGACGCTGTTGCCACCAGCCCAGAATATAAATTACAACAATCACACCTAAACCGATTGCCAGCAGGATAGCTTGTAGCTCACTCATGATTTGAATTCCGATATTTCAAATAAGGGCCAACACGACCACCACGCATGACGGCTTAAGCCGTGCCGACCAGCTCATTCAATACATAGGGCAGAATGCCGCCGTGGCGGTAATAGTCCACTTCTATCGGCGTGTCGATGCGCAATAGCAGCGGCAACATTTGCCGGCTGCCATCCTGGCGTTGAATAGTCAGCAAAACATCCTGCTGTGGTTTGAGGTTTTCATCAATACCGCTGATTGTAAAGGTCTCTTCACCGCTTAACTGCAAGGCTGCAAGATTACTGTCAGCTTTGAATTGCAGCGGCAAGACACCCATGCCAACCAGATTGCTGCGGTGAATACGCTCATAAGATTTTGCGATGACCGCTTTGACACCCAGCAGTTGCGTGCCTTTCGCCGCCCAATCACGGCTCGAACCGGTGCCATATTCCTCGCCGGCAAAGATGACCGTAGGAATTCCCGCCGCGATATATTTCATCGCGGCGTCATAAATCGGCATTTGTTCACCATGATAAAGCGTGTAACCGCCTTCTACGCGACTGCCATCCGGTTTGGCAGGCAACATCAAATTTTTGATGCGCACATTGGCAAATGTACCGCGCATCATCACCTCATGGTTGCCGCGTCGTGAACCGTAGCTGTTAAAGTCCGTGACACTGACTTTTTTGCTTTGTAAATATTGGCCAGCCGGGCTGTTGGCGCTGAAACTACCAGCCGGGCTGATGTGGTCGGTGGTCACCGAGTCGCCAAAACTGGCCAGCAGCCTAGCGTTGTTGATGTTGCCCATTTGCTGTGTCGGTTGCCCAAACTGCTCAAAGAAAGGTGGACGTGCAATGTAGGTGGAATCATCCCATTGATATTGGTTTCCGGCTGGCGCAGGAATGGCATTCCACAACGGCAGATCGCGCGTGAAGTTAGAATACAAATCACGATACAGCTTGGCATCAGTAGCGAATGTGCTGACCGATTGTAGTTCTGCGCTACTGGGCCAGACGTCTCTCAAATACACTGGCTGACCATCTTTGCCGATGCCGAGCGGCTCGCTGTCAAGATTGATATTGACTTTGCCTGCAATGGCATAAGCCACCACCAGTGGCGGGCTGGCCAAAAAATTCGCCTTGATATTGGCGTGAATACGCGCTTCAAAGTTGCGGTTACCAGACAGCACGGCAGCTACAATCAGGTCGTTGGTAACGATAATTTCTTCGATTTTGCTGTTAAGCGGGCCAGAGTTGCCAATACAAGTGGTACAGCCATAGGCTGCCACATTAAAACCCAACTGCTCCAGATAAGGTAACAATCCGGCATTGCTTAAATAGGCTGTCACCACCCGCGAGCCGGGCGCCAGCGAGGTTTTGATATGCGGCTTGACCCGCAGGCCTTTTTCAACGGCTTTTTTTGCCAGCAACCCTGCTGCCAGTAACACCCCTGGGTTAGAAGTATTGGTGCAGGAAGTGATTGCCGCAATTACCACATCACCATTACCGATTTCTACTACCGGCAAAGTTTCATTGTTGCTCGCGCGGCGTGCGCCGCCGCCGGGATGGTCATCAAGCATTTCGGTCTCGCTTGCACTGCTGGACGTATCGGCTTTTTGCAATCCTCCGCCTGAAATCGGTATGCACACCTTGTCACCGTGATCTGCCAGGGCGGTGGTATAGCGCTGCGCGAGCTTTGCTTCAGGTTGATTGAAACCATTGTCCGCCACCGGTTTGCTGAACAGGCCGTTGAAGTTTTCTTTCATGTGGGTCAGCGGTACGCGGTCTTGCGGGCGTTTAGGCCCGGCCAATGAAGGCACAATGCTGGTGAGATCAAGTTCTACCACACTGCTGTAATCAATCTGCCCGCGCTGCGGGATGCCATATAAACCCTGTGCTTTGAAGTAGGCGGTGAAATTGTCCACTTCCTCGTTGCTACGGCCCGTGTTACGCATGTATGCGACGGTCACATCATCCACCGGGAAAAACCCCATGGTCGCGCCATATTCCGGTGCCATGTTGGCGATAGTGGCGCGATCCGGCAGGGTAAGCGCAGCAGTACCCGCGCCAAAGAACTCGACGAATTTGCCCACTACCTTGTGTTTGCGCAACAGTTCCGTGACAGTCAACACCAGATCAGTTGCAGTAACGCCTGCATTCAATTTTCCGCTGAGCTCCACCCCCACCACGTCCGGGGTCAGGAAATACACCGGCTGGCCCAACATGCCCGCTTCTGCCTCAATACCGCCTACGCCCCAACCTACTACGCCTATACCATTGATCATGGTGGTATGACTGTCCGTGCCAACCAGTGTGTCCGGATAACATATCTGACCTTCCGGACTGTCCTTGTGGCAAATACCGCGCGCCAGATATTCCAGATTGACTTGATGTACGATGCCGATACCCGGTGGTACCACCTTGAAGGTATCAAATGCCTGCATGCCCCATTTCATGAACTTATAACGTTCACCGTTGCGCTTGAATTCCAGCTCCATATTGAGCTGCAGGGCATCGGGGCGGTTGTAGTAATCTACTTGCACGGAATGATCCACTACCAGGTTGACTGGCACCAGCGGTTCAATGATTTTCGGATCTTTACCCAGGCTTGCCGCAGCATCGCGCATTGCAGCAAGATCAACTAACAGGGGCACACCGGTGAAATCCTGTAATACAATGCGTGCCACCACAAAGGGGATTTCTTCGGTGCGTGCTGCATTCGGTTGCCAGTTGGCCAGTTGGCGGATATGTATTTCGGAAATTTTTTTATTGTCGTAATTGCGCAGGACTGATTCCAGTACAATACGAATAGAAACCGGCAGGCGTGAAATCCGGCCCAGCCCGGCGGCCTCCAACGCAGGTAGCGAATACAGCAAAGCAGTCTTGCCGTCG
This sequence comes from Gallionella sp., assembly GCA_035654595.1. Classification (GTDB taxonomy): domain Bacteria; phylum Pseudomonadota; class Gammaproteobacteria; order Burkholderiales; family Gallionellaceae; genus Gallionella. Next base: position 7,836 of record DASRWN010000076.1, read on the forward strand.
GTGAGTTTAAAGGGTAGGCGCGAGTTAAACAGGTTATGCAACATGACGGAATATTTTAAATTGATTAAGTCAACAAAGAGAAGCCGATTATAACCAGAACAGTGTTTGAATAATGCCCCTAATATATTGCCCGAAGGCAAGTCGATCCGGTATCGTGCGCCATAAAAATCCTTATGGGGCGTATCCCAAGGGATGTAAAAACGGAAATTTTAGATCGTCAAGTATATAGCCCCCTAATTTTATAATGTCCTGGCATATTTCACTGTTGTTGTCTTTGTTGATCGCTGTGATCACGTTGCTACTGCATCAACTCATGGCGCGACAAGGCGCAATAAAATCGTTAACTCATAACGCGTCGCAGTCAGCCGGCATGACTGATTTTTTGCGTGAAAGCGAAGAGCGCTTGCGCATGACCCTGAAATATGCACCGGATGCTGTATTTATCTGCGAGGCAAACGGCCAAATAATATACGTTAACGACAGTGCTTCCACTACGCTGCATTACACACGCGAAGAATTATTGAAAGTATCAGTATTTGACCTAACCCCTTTTGATTGGCGTGAGAGCTATCGCCAGGGATTTAAAAAAGTATTATTGGATCAGGAGCACCACATATTTGAAGTGTGCCTGATCAGGAAAGATGGTCACAAGATACCGGTCGAACTTAATGCAGTATTGTTGCCGAACGGCCGGATCTACGGGTCATGTCGGGACGTTACCGAACGTGAGGTGGCACGCAAGGCACTGCAAGATTCCCAGGAAAATCTACAGCTTCTTCTCGACTCCATAGCAGAGGGTATGTGTGGCGCGGATATTGATGGTAATTGCACTTTCGTCAATATGGCGTTCCTGAAAATTCTTGGTTACCAAAATGCCGACGAAATCGTCGGCAAGAATCTCCACGCATTGATTCACCACTCTTACGCGGATGGCGGTCCTTATCCAACCAGTGAATGTCGTATATACAAGGCGTTAACAGCCGGTCAAGCTGTTCATGTGGATGACGAGGTGTTCTGGCGCAACGACAAGACAGCGATTGCAGTTGAATATTGGTCGCACCCAATAATCAAAGATGGCCACATTGCCGGTGCAGTAACCACTTTTCTGGACATTACCGAGCGTAAATCAGCCGAACAAAGAATTCACCAGCTGGCTTTTTACGATCCGCTGACCAATTTGCCTAACCGTCGCCTGTTGATGGAGCGTCTGCACCGGGCATTTGCGGTCAGCGAGCGTAATGATCGATACGCCGCAGTCATGTTCCTTGATTTGGATCATTTCAAGACACTTAATGATACCTGCGGACATGATGTCGGCGACCTGCTGCTGCTCGAAGTAGCCAAAAGATTGAGCTTATGCGTGCGTGACAGTGATACGGTAGCCCGCTTGGGCGGCGACGAATTCGTGGTGGTGCTGGAAGCGCTCAGCAGCAACATTGATGAGGCAAAAGCACAGGCTGAGGCGACCGGAAAAAAGATACGCATGGCTTTAAGCCAGCCCTATCAGCTCGAAGGGAACGTCCATAATTCCAGCTCGAGCATCGGCATCGTACTGTTTAAGGGAGAGCAGAACAATCCTGCCAGCTTACTTAAACAAGCTGACAACGCCATGTATCAAGCCAAAGCGGCTGGAAGGAATACAATCCACTTTTCTGCCCAAAGTGCGGCTTTCCATTGATATTGATTTAATCAGCTGCCTCGCCCAAGTTAAGCCGTCTCACATAGTGACAGGTGTAGCCATGCGGGTGTTTAATCAAATATTGCTGGTGATACTCTTCCGCGCGAAAAAACTCCTTGAATGGCAAGACTTCGGTCACGACCTTGGACTGCCAATCGTCCGAATCATCTACCGTTTTTATGACTTCGTTCGCAGTATTTTTTTGCGTTTCATCGACGTAGAAAATCGCTGAGCGGTACTGCGTGCCTTTGTCATTGCCCTGCTGGTTGACGGTAGTTGGATTGTGCATGCGAAAAAATTCAAATAACAAGTGCCGGTAGCTCAGTTGTCCCGGGTCAAATACGATTTTCAATGATTCGGCATGGCCGGTTCTGCCTATTTTGACTTGCTCATAACGTGCATCGGACACACTGCCGCCGGTATAGCCGACTTCAGTTTCCAGCACACCAGGAATAACTCGCACCAGCTCTTCCATCCCCCAGAAGCAACCGCCTGCCAGATATGCGCTTTGTCGATGCGTGCCATCAGTCATTTGGGTTCCCGTTAACCATGTTTAATTTCTTCCTGAGCTGTACACATTCAGGTAGCGTCAACGTGCAGATGATTTTATTGCTCTTGCTATCCCCCGCCCGGCTTCGCTTTGTTTTTCGCCGATGCGCTTGTGGCTGCGACCACTTTTAATCTTCGCCATGCGAGCGTCAGTTTATACCGCAAACGGGCAAGTTTTCAACGCCGTTCCTTTTTTAAGGCTTGCGCAGCTTCACGTTTGGCGTCCTTTTCCCGTTCTGTTGCCCGTTTGTCATGTTGCTTTTTGCCTTTGGCAAGACCAATTTCGAGTTTAACGCGCCCGTTCTTATAGTGCATGTCCAGTGGCATCAAGGTGTAGCCAGCACGCTGTACCTTGCCAATAATTTTGTCAATTTCCAGTTTATGTAACAACAGCTTTCTGGTTCGTACCGGATCGGGGTGAATGTGTGTAGAGGCGTTCAATAACGGGCTGATATGCGAACCGAACAGATATAACGCGCCATCCTTTACCGTGACGTAGGCTTCTTTGAGTTGCGCGCGTCCGGCACGGATGGCCTTGACTTCCCACCCCTCCAGCATAATGCCAGCCTCGTATTTTTCTTCGACGAAGTACTCATGAAATGCTTTTTTGTTTTGTACGATATTCATTAGCAGATGAGTTTTGCAATATGTTAGGCTATTCTATCAGCCTTTGCTTTTACAACTTTTAGCTAAGCGATGGTTTTCGTGGAAAAATCGGTGCTGGTTTCTTATAGTGCAGAACAGATGTTCAGTTTAGTCGACCGTGTCGAGGATTACCCGCAATTTCTGCCGTGGTGCTGCGGCGCAAGTGTCAGCGAAGTGGACGGCAAAACCCAGCGTGCCACGGTACATATCAATTATCACCATATCAGGCAGCATTTCACTACTGAAAATGTACGCACCCCGCCCAATCAAATCAATATAACCTTACAGGACGGGCCATTCCGGCATCTGGATGGTTGCTGGCGATTTATCCCATTGAACGATTCAGCCTGTAAAATAGAACTCCGCCTGCATTATGAGTTTTCTGGCAAGCTCCTGGAAAAGCTGGTCGGGCCGGTGTTTCATTACATTACTAACAGTTTGGTGGATGCTTTTATCCGCCGCGCAGAAAAGGTTTATACGAAGAATGAGTGACAGAATCGAAGTCGAAATAGTATATGCCCTGCCCGGCGAGCAAAAACTTTATAAGTTATCTGTTTTGCCGGAAACAACCGTAGAGCAAGCCATTCAAGCCAGTGGCATTCTTGAGCAATACCCCGCGATCAACCTGGCAATAAATAAACTGGGTATCTACGGGAAATTAACCAGAAACGACGCCACGTTACGTGATAAGGACCGCGTCGAAATTTATCGCCCACTGCTTGCTGACCCCAAGGAGGTGCGACGCAAGCGCGCCGAACAGGGTAAAGAAATGAAAAAAGGCGCTGCTGCGTGATCTCAGGATACGCACGTTTAATCCGTCTGGACATGCCAGCCAAGTCGATGGTTGTGCGCTCAATTGCCTAAAATTCAATGTTAGATTATGACTTACATTGCCATTCCATTATCTCTGATGGCACGCTCACGCCCACCCAATTAGTCGAACGGGCTTTCGAACGTGGGGTAAAGGTATTGGCGCTGACTGACCATGATGATCTGGCGGGTCTGGATGAAGCCCGCGCGGTTGCCGTGGAGCGTGGCATGATTTTTATCAATGGTGTTGAGATATCCGTATCCTGGCGTAACCACACTTTGCACATCGTCGGCTTGAATATCGATCCTGCTTACAAACCACTCGCAGAAGGATTGCAGAGCGTGCGAAGTGGGCGTGGTGAACGCGCCAGAAAAATGGCCGATGAATTGACAAAAACCGGCATTAACGGTGTGTTGCTGGGTGCGTATCAATATGCGGAAAATCCCAATGTGATAGGTCGCACCCACTTCGCCCGGTATCTGGTCAAAGCCGGCTATTGCAAGGACGTGAAGAGCGTGTTCAAGCACTATCTGGTAAAAGGCAAGCCAGGTTACGTGCCGCATAAATGGGTGTCTTTGCAAGACGCGATAGCCTGGATACGCGACAGCGGTGGTTTGGCCGTGCTGGCGCATCCGGGACGCTATATGATCGGACGTAATGGAATGGGCAAGCAGACCATGCATGAATTGCTTGGCGAATTTGTCGAATCCGGCGGGCAAGCGCTGGAAGTTGTGACAGGTAGTCACACGCCGGCGCAATATGCCGAATTCGCCCGTTATGCCGAAGCGTTTAATTTACTTGCATCTTGCGGCTCGGATTTTCACGGCCCGGGAGAAAGTTATCGCGACATGGGTAGATTGCCAGACTTTCCCGTGAATTGCCGACCAGTTTGGGAGGCGCTGCAGTTGCACTGACCGCATGGCGCAATTTTTTACCATACATTCCAGCAACCCCAATTTACGCCTGATACGGCAGGCTACTGCCATGCTGCGCGAAGGCGGCATCGTGGTTTATCCTACCGACTCCAGTTATGCGTTGGGTTGCCACCTTGACGACAAAAACGCTGTGACACGCATCCGTCAGATACGCCAATTAGACGAGAACCATCATTTGACCCTGATGTGCCGTGACTTGTCCGAAATATCGAAATATGCGCGGGTGGATAATGTCAAATTTCGCTTATTGAAAGCCAACACGCCGGGCAATTACACCTTTATTCTGGAAGCAACCAAAGAAGTGCCCAAGCGTCTGCAACATCCCAAGCGCAGTACGATAGGCATACGCGTTCCCGATCATGCCGTGGCACTGGCGCTGCTGGAAGAATTAGGCGAACCGATGGTCAGTGCCACGCTGATTTTGCCGGATGAAGACAGCCCCTTGAATGATGCAGAATTGATACGTGAACGGCTGGAAAAACAAGTCGAAGTGGTGATTGATTCAGGCGCGGCGGGCATGGGCTTCACCACTATGATCGATTTGACCGGCGACACACCAGTTTTATTACGGCTCGGCAAAGGCACGATTGCCCCATTTGGAATACCACAATGACAGGAACCCAATGCAACCAGATCAGTTAATACAAACCATCAGCATCGGCGCCATACCGATTTTGTTCGCGATCACTGTGCATGAAGCCGCACATGGCTACGTGGCGCGCTATTTTGGTGATATGACCGCGCATCAGGAAGGCCGTATCAGCCTCAACCCGCTGCGGCATATTGATCCGGTGGGTACGATCTTGTTTCCGTTGCTGTCGTTATCACTAGGCGGCATTTTGTTTGGTTGGGCGAAGCCTGTACCGGTCAATTTTTCTGCACTACGCAACCCCAAAAAAGACATGCTGTGGGTGGCGATTGCCGGACCTGCCTCTAACCTGATCATGGCATTCGGCTGGGCGTTAACCTACAAACTGGGTTTACTATTTCCGGAAAGCTATTTTGCCGAGCCATTGCTTAAAATGGCATCCATCGGCATGAGCATCAATATCATCTTGATGGTGTTGAATCTGTTACCGTTGCCGCCACTGGATGGCGGGCGGGTCGCGGTCAGTCTGCTACCCTATCGCCAGGCGTTTCAGTTATCCAAAATTGAGCCTTATGGCATGTTCATCCTCATTTTTCTGGCGATTACACCGGTGTTAAGTTTTATACTCACGCCGTTCATCAGCCTGACATATGGAATAATCAGACTGTTATTTGGAATTTAAGCAACTGTGAGGAAACATGTTTACTGATCGTGTGTTGTCTGGAATGCGCCCTACCGGCAGCCTGCATCTGGGGCATTATCATGGTGTGCTGAAAAATTGGGTGCAAATGCAGCACGAATACGAGTGCCTGTTTTTTGTTGCCGACTGGCATGCCTTGACGACTCATTACGACGCGCCGCAAGTCATTGAGCAAAGCGTCTGGAATATGGTGATAGATTGGCTGGCAGCCGGAGTTGATCCGGCACATGCCACCCTGTTCATCCAATCCAGAGTGCCGGAACACGCTGAATTGCATTTATTGCTGTCGATGATTACTCCGTTGGGCTGGCTGGAGCGCGTGCCCAGCTATAAAGATCAACAGGAAAAACTGTCCGAAAAAGATTTGAGCACCTATGGTTTTCTCGGCTACCCGCTGCTGCAAAGCGCGGATATTCTGATTTATCGCTCAACTCATGTGCCGGTCGGCGAAGACCAGGTTCCGCATATCGAATTCACCCGTGAAATTGCGCGGCGCTTCAATCATGTTTATGGGCGTGAAGTCGGTTTTGAGGAAAAAGCGCAAGCGGCAGTCAAAAAACTCGGCAGTAAAAAAGCAAAGTTGTACGACGAACTGCGCATACGCTACCAGGAACAGGGGGATGACGAGGCACTCGAGTCTGCCAAATCGCTACTGGATGAGCAGCAAAGTTTGAGTCATGGTGACCGCGAGCGTCTGTTTGGCTATCTGGAAGGCAGCGGTAAAATGATTTTGTCCGAGCCACAAGCGATGCTCACCGCTGCTTCCAAAATGCCCGGACTGGATGGGCAAAAGATGTCCAAGTCGTATAACAACACCATCAGCTTGCGTGAAGACGAAGCCAGCGTAGCGAAGAAAATCCGCACCATGCCGACCGATCCGGCGCGTATCCGCCGCAGCGATCCGGGTGATCCGGATAAGTGCCCGGTATGGCAGTTGCATCAAGTGTATTCCAACGAAGCGACCAAACAATGGGTGGTCAAAGGCTGCCGCAGTGCCGGTATAGGCTGTATCGAATGCAAGCAACCGGTGATAGACGCGGTGCTTGGCGAACAACAATCCATGCGTGAACGTGCTCAGATGTATCTGGACGACCCGACACTGGTGCGTAATATCATCGCTGATGGTTGTGAAAAAGCGCGGAAACTCGCTTCCGAGACCATGCGTGATGTGCGTGAAGCAATTGGACTGAACTATAGTTAAACAACGATGAATAACCTGCAACTTCAACCCAATCCTGTTGCCCGTATTCACGGGGAACCGCTGCTGGAGTTGCCGCTGGACCTATACATCCCACCGGATGCACTGGAGCTGGTGCTGGAAAATTTTCAGGGTCCGCTGGATCTGCTGTTATATCTGATACGCAAACACAATCTTGATGTGCTGGACATTCCAATGGCGGAATTGACCCGCCAATATATGAACTACATCGAAATGATGCAGCAGAATCGTCTGGAGTTGGCGGCTGAATACCTGTTGATGGCAGCTGTGTTGATCGAGATTAAGTCGCGCATGTTGTTGCCGCGCCCACCCAAAATCAGCGAGGAAGATGGCACAGACCCACGCGCAGAGCTGATGCGCCGCCTGCTTGAATATGAGCAAATGAAACAAGCCGCGCAACAACTGAATGAGTTGCCGCTGGCTGGACGTGAGTTTGAGATTGTGCAGGTATTGATTGAGCGCACCGTTCAGGAACGCCTGCCCGAAGTCAGCGTGGAAGATTTGCGTTTGGCCTGGTTAGGCTTGCTGACACGGGCAAAACTCACCACGCACCACAAAGTGCTGCGCGAACAGCTATCGGTACGTGAGCAAATGACGCACATCCTGCGCAGTCTGCAGGGCGGTGAATTTGTCGAATTCAACCAACTGTTCGATGTGTCCAGCGGTGTGCCAAAACTGGTGGTTACCTTCATTGCCATTCTCGAATTGGCTAAAGAATATCTGGTGGAAATCCAGCAACACGAAACCTTGGGGAGTATTTATGTCCGAACCAGTCGCGCCATTACCGCTGAGTGAAATTACACCATCGGATGTCATGCCAACTATGCCGCAGCCGGACATGCACCAATTCGTGCGTATTTTGGAAACCGCGTTATTGACCAGTGCCGAGCCATTACCGCTGAGCGAGCTTAAAAAATTGAGCGATACACCACTGGAAAATCACCAGCTGGAAACTTTGCTGACAGAGCTGTCGCAAAGCTGGCAAGACCGAGGTGTGGAATTGCGCCGCGTGGCGAGTGGCTGGCAATTTCGCACCCGAATGGATATGCAAATCCACCTGGATAAACTCAAGCCGCAAAAACCGCCGCGCTATTCGCGCGCAGTGTTGGAAACACTCGCCATTATCGCTTACCATCAGCCTGTCACCCGTGGTGACATCGAAGAAATACGCGGCGTAGCAGTGTCTGCACACATTCTCAAGACGCTGGAAACACGCGGCTGGATAGAAGTAGTCGGCACACGTGATGCGCCGGGCAAGCCGGAATTATTGGCCACCACCAAACAATTACTCGATGACCTGAATTTGCGTGCCCTGCAAGAATTGCCGCCGCTGGCTGAAATCGGCATGTTACTGGAGCAGGATGAGGCCGCCACCAACGCATGAAAAATTGCTTTCATCAACACACTGTCGGGATGATCTTGCCATGAAAAAAATCACCAAAGCCGTGTTTCCAGTTGCGGGCATGGGCAGCCGCTTTCTGCCGGCCACCAAAGCCAGCCCTAAAGAAATGATGCCGATCGTGGATAAACCACTGATTCAATATGCCGTGGAAGAAGCAGTGGCAGCCGGTATTACCGATATGGTGTTTATCACCGGGCGCAACAAACGTGCGATTGAAGACCACTTTGATAAAGCCTATGAACTGGAAGCCGAGTTGGAAATGCGTGGCAAAGAAGCTTTGCTGCGGGTGGTGCGCGAAGTGATACCCGCACATATCAATTGCATCTACATCCGTCAGACCGAGCCGTTAGGCTTGGGACATGCGGTGTTATGCGCGCAACCAGTGGTTCAGGACGAGCCGTTCGCGGTGATTCTGGCCGACGATCTGATTGACGCAACCACCCCGGTCATCAAGCAAATGGTGGATGTATTTGAGCAACATCAATGTTCGATTCTGGGGGCGTTGGACGTGCCGCGCGAACAGACCGGCCAATACGGTATCGTCAGCAGCACACCGGTGCATACCGGTTTGGAGCAAGTGCACGGCATTGTGGAAAAGCCACAGCCTGACGTTGCGCCTTCCACCCTGGCTGTGGTGGGGCGCTACATACTCACGCCGCGTATTTTTCATTATTTGAAAAAAGTGTCCGCTGGAATAGGCGCGGAAATCCAGCTAACCGATGGTCTTGCCACATTGATACAGGAAGAAAAAATGCTGGCCTACCGTTTCCAGGGCACGCGCTATGATTGCGGCTCCAAGCTCGGCTATCTTGAGGCGAGCGTAGCTTTCGGGCTGAAGCATCCTGAAGTGCGCAATCAATTTGGCGCTTACCTGAAGACGCTTAAATAAACCATGAGTGTGTCCATGCAACGGGCGCGGCAAATTTTGCAAGAAGCGGAATTACTGTATCCCGCTGAACAAATTCAGGCGGCTTTGCAGCGCGTCGCACAGCAAATCAACACCGAGCTGGCAGATACTCATCCGCTGGTATTGTCCGTGATGGGCGGCGCAGTGGTATTCAGCGGGCAACTGTTACCGCTGCTTAATTTCCCGCTGGACTTCGACTATGTGCATGTGTCGCGCTATAACGATGCGCAACATGGCGGGCAAATCAAATGGAAAGTTGCACCGCATGAAAATGTGCGCGGTCGTGTGGTGCTGTTGCTTGATGATATTCTCGATGAAGGCCACACCATGGCGGCCTTGCGAGAACGTGTGATGGAGCTGGGCGCAAACAAATTTTATTGCGCGGTGTTCGCAGACAAGCAGCACGGTAGAGCCAAACCGATACAAGCAGATTTTGTCGGCATGGAATTGCCGGATCGCTTTGTGTTCGGTTATGGTATGGATATTCAAGGCGCGTGGCGTAATTTGCCCGCCATTTATGCGGTAAAGGGAAAACAATGAAAGCTGCCAAAAAATGTTAGCGATCATCGGCGGACGTGGCCTGACACAGTTGGCCAATCTCAAAATCACGCATCGGCAAGTGATGCGCACTCCTTATGGAGAGCCGTCCGGGGCATTTTTGTTCGGCACACTGAATCAGCACGAGGTGATTTTTCTGGCGCGGCACGGTTACGGCCACACCATCCCTCCCCATTTGGTGAATTACCGCGCCAATCTTTGGGTGTTGCGCGAGCAAGGGGTGAGCGCGATTGTTTC
>DASRWN010000077.1:0-4889 GCA_035654595.1 Gallionella sp.
ACTACTCGACTATCTCTCTGTCACGCGCAACTTCGTGCGCACTTATTTACAACAGCACTTGCCCCGGATCAAACTGATTGAGCCTGAGGGGACCTATTTACTGTGGCTGGATTGTCGTGAGATGAAATTAAGCGATAAACAGCTCCAGCAGTTTTTCGTACAGGATGCAGGGGTAGGCTTAAGTCCCGGTATCTTGTTCGGTGCAGAAGGCAGCGGATTCATGCGCATGAACATAGGTGCATCACGTAAGGTCATTGCAGAAGCACTGCAAAAAATCGCGTATGCAGAACAAACACGACCGTGAGGCATAGAACATGACCCAAGCCAGAAACCAGCGCGCCGGATTCATGGCAAGTCCATGCGTCAGCGCATCTGTTGTGGCAGATGGCGTGGCTCGGCAGCAGATAAACTTAAGTAGTACACATTGAACAAGCCGTTGTGATCAGTCCACAGCATTTTCGGATGCCAACCCGCTTCACGGGTCAGTTGCTGAAATTCCTGCGTGGTGTATTTGTAGGAGTTCTCGGTGTGGATGGTTTCGCCTTCCTCAAAATGGAAGGTCTCGCCTTCCAGCTGAATGAATTGTTTGCGCTGACTGACCAAATGCATTTCGACGCGCCCTAGTACCACATTGTAATAGGCGTAGTGATTAAAACCGTCCGCGTCGAGTTGCGCGCCAAGTTCGCGCTGCAAGCGCGTCAGCAAATTCAGATTGAATGCCGCGGTGTGACCATCGGCATCGTTGTATGCGGCATTCAACAAGTCGGGTGACTTTTTGCAATCTACGCCGATCAGTAGCGCACCATCGTCGCCGACCAACTGTGCGGCATGGCGCAGCAATCGCACAGCTTCGTTAGGTGTGTAATTGCCAATAGTGGAGCCGGGAAAGAAAATCACGCGTCGTTGGTCTGTGTGCGCTGCCTGCGGCATCGAAGGTAATTGCGCCGTATAGTCAGCGCATAGCGGCTGTATCTGCATCGCTGGAAACATTGTCTTGAGACGTTCGGCACTTTGCAGTAGGTGTGACTCGCAAATATCAATCGGTACATACACGGTATCGTCAGCCATGTGGCGCAACAACAGTGGTGTCTTGGTGGCGCTGCCGCTGCCGAATTCGATCAGCACGCAGGAAGCGCCGATCAGCTCAGCCATTTGCGCACCGTATTGATCAAGAATGGTGGTTTCGGTACGTGTTGGGTAATACTCCGGAGTGGTGCAGATCAGGTCGAACAGTTGCGAGCCGCGCACATCATAAAAGAACTTGGGCGGGATGAATCGCGGCCGCTGACGCAGGCTATAACTAACGGTCGCCAGGAAATCATCTGCATGGGGCGCTGTTTGAGGTGCAGGCGATTCGGTTTGCGTCATACGTCCTCCGCCAGGCGCAGGCCGGAAAACATCCAACGGTCTGCTGGTCGAAAAAAGTTGCGATAAGTAGTGCGGATATGATCACGTGCCGTGACACAGCATCCGCCACGCAGCACCATCTGGCCGCACATGAACTTGCCGTTGTACTCACCCAACGTACCGGGTAAAGGACGGAATCCGGGATAAGGCAGATATGCGCTTTGTGTCCATTCCCACAAATCGCCATACAATTGCGCGAGACCATCACGATCTGCGGGCTGCGGGTGCAGTCGCCCGGAATCGAGAAAATTGCCTGTAATCGGCAAGCTTGCAGCAACGTGTTCCCACTCCGACTCAGTCGGCAGTCGTTTCCCCGCCCAGCGTGCGTAGGCATCCGCCTCGTAATAACTCAAGTGTGCGACCGGTTCGTGCAGGTTCAAGGGTTGCATGCCGGACAAGGTAAATTGTTTCCAGTCTGATTCTTCGCGGGACCAATACAAGGGTGCTTGCCAGTGTTGAGTGTTAACAACATGCCAACCATCGGACAACCATAAATCGGCACGTTGATACCCATCGTCGGCCATGAAAGCCAGATATTCTTTGTTGCTCACCAGTCGGCTTCCCAAACGAAAATCCCGTAGCAACAACCGATGTCTTGGACGTTCGTTGTCATAACAAAAGCTCGCCCCGTCGTGACCGATTTCAACGATACCGCCAGCAAATTCATGCCACTTCATGTCAGTCGGAGAACTTTCAGCGGGTGTAGCAGAGATATTCTGATAGGCCGGTTTTAACGGGTTGATAGAGAGGTTATATTTCACATCCATTAGCAGTAATTCCTGATGCTGAGTCTCGTGCTCTATCCCCAGCGCCACCCGCGCCAGAATATCGGATGTTGCCTGTTGCGGCAGATTTTCCAATAGCGCTTGTAGTGCCTCATCGACATGATTACGATAACGATAGATCTCTGCCACCGTCGGGCGCGACAGCAGGCCGCGTTGGAGGCGAGGAAAAAACGTCCCCGCCGTTTCGTAATACGAGTTGAAAAGATGCGCATAAGCCTCATGAAAAAGGCGATAGCCCGGCGCAAAGGGGAGAAGGATAAAAGTCTCAAAAAACCAGGTAGTGTGGGCAAGATGCCACTTGGGTGGACTGACTTCAGCGCTTGCCTGAATGCAATAGTCCTCGGTTTCCAACGGTGTGCACAGTGACTCCGTACGGGAGCGCACCACACCCAGATGACGACCAAGCTTTACCCTTAAATCGTCCAGATGGTCATTCGACGGATCGAGGTTCATTTGCCTATTCTTCCACCTTGACGCCGTGCCAGAAAGCAACGTAATCCCTGATACGCGCCGCTGTGCTAGACGGTTCAGGGTAATACCACGCTGCATCCTTATTCAACTGGTCGCCGACCTTTACGTCGTAATAGCTCGCAATCCCTTTCCACGCGCAACGGGTCTGCGTGCTGCTAGCTTGCAAAAACTCGCGTTTTACGGCGCTGGGCGGGAAATATACATTTCCTTCCACACGGTAAATCTCGTTAGCAGGTGCTTCGGCGATAACCTGATTGTTCCAGATGGCTCTAGGCATGGTTACTCCATGTTTATTAACGTGCCGGCACTTTTATCATGCCCGCCAGGTTAGAGGTGAATGATGCGCAAATCACGCTTGGATCGTTGGTCGGATTTGCAGGGTAAAGCTTACATCATTACCTTGATCGCCAAAACACGTAGCAGGTTTACGGGCCCCCTCGGGTCAATGCACCGGCATCAAAGCCAGCACACAAGCGTACAATAGAGTGCCATTATCTGAAAGTTGGGAAGGATAAAGAACAGCGCTTGGTGCGAATAGCCAAATCTTCGCCATCATCTAGAAATGACGGTCGGCAAATGGGGGCTCATGATTATCCAGATCATCGCATTTGATGAACTGTGGCGGAGAGTGCGCCTAAATCGTTACCTCTAAGCCAAATAATTGGACTAATTGGCGGAGAGAGAGGGATTCGAACCCTCGATACAAGTTTAAGCTCGTATGCGCCCTTAGCAGGGGCGTGCCTTCGACCTCTCGGCCATCTCTCCAAAGTGCGCGCATAGTAATGTATTCACCCCAGTGGGTCAAATCTATGCGGCTACTGGCGCGCTTTTGCAGGGAGCCTGTCAATTATTTCAATTATTTTTACGGCCTTTATTTGTCTGACAATTTACAAATAAAGCTGCTTTTCGCGCTCGGCTTCGGATGGTTCAAAACCACGCGTTTCGTAATGTTTGAAAATCGCGCTGACTACCGCCTGCGGTTCATCAATCAATTTGATGAGGTCCATGTCTTCCGGACTGATCACTTGTTCGTCTATCAGCGTAGTTTGAAACCAGTCCAGCATGCCACCCCAAAATTGGCTGCCCACCAGAATGATTGGGATGCGCCGCGTCTTGCCGGTTTGCACCAAGGTAAGCGCTTCCATCAGTTCATCCAGCGTGCCGAATCCGCCTGGCATAACCACATACGCGCTGGCGAATTTGACGAACATCACCTTGCGTGCAAAAAAATGCTGGAAGGTCTGGCTGATATTTTGATAAAGGTTGCCGGATTGTTCATGCGGTAGCTGGATATTCAACCCGACGCTGGGCGACTTGCCGTAGAACGCGCCTTTATTGGCGGCCTCCATGATGCCAGGACCGCCGCCGGAAATAACTGAAAACCCGGCATCGGAAAGCAGCCGTGCAATTTCTTCGGCAAGTTTGTAATAGGGTTGGTCAGGCCTGGTGCGTGCACTGCCGAAAATACTGATGGCGGGATGAATATGATTAAGCCGTTCGGTAGCAGAAACAAACTCTGACATAATGCCGAACACCCGCCATGCCTCTTTGGAGCTCCACGCTTCGGGTATTGCCGGGGTAGGTAGTTTGGACGGTATGTTCATGCAGTTATCCCTTTCAGAAGTGCGCTCGAAATGAAAACATTATTGTTGGTAGACGGCTCATCGTTCTTGTATCGCGCTTTTCATGCCTTGCCGGATTTACGCAATCGTCATGGTGAACCCACTGGAGCGATAAAAGGCGTGCTAAGCATGTTGCAGCGTTTGCGGCAGGATTATGTGTCAGATTATAGCCTGTGTGTATTTGACGCAAAAGGCAAAACCTTTCGTGATGACTGGTATCCGCAATACAAGGTAAACCGCCCTTCCATGCCGGCAGATCTGGCACAACAAATTAAGCCGCTGCATCAGGCAATCACCGCCTCCGGCTGGAATATGCTGGTAATGGAAGGGGTAGAGGCAGACGATGTGATCGGTACGCTTGCGCAACAAGCGGCACACGACGGGGTGCGTTGCATCATCGCAACCGGTGACAAGGATCTGGCGCAACTGGTGAACGAACACGTGCAATTGGTCAACACCATGAGTAACGAAACGCTGGATATTTCCGGTGTAAATGCTAAATTCGGCGTGCCGCCGGAGCGTATTCTGGATTATTTAACGCTGACCGGCGATGCGGTAGACAACGTCCCCGGCGTGGAAAAGGTCGGTCCCAAGACAGCCGTGA
>DASRWN010000078.1:0-15473 GCA_035654595.1 Gallionella sp.
TTGCCTGTCTTCACTGGCGAGCACCAACACCCCGATGGTTTCATTGGCCGCGAGGAGTGGCAGATAGGCGAACGAGTGTAGTTGCGCGGCATGCTCGCCAAACCAGCCAATAGTATCAAGCGCGGCCTTGTGCAGACACACCGGTTGCGCCAGCGTATCGGTAAATGCCAATATTTCCGCGCTGGGCGGATCAATTTTCCATAAACGCAATACGGCATGCCGAACAGAAAATATATCGCGCAACAAACGCGGAATCATTGCCTGTAACGCAGGCAAATCACGCGCAGCGAATAATGCAATGGCGAATTCATGCACCCTGTGTTGCAGCACGTCATTCTCCTTGGCAAATTCGATAAGCTCATGCAGTTTTTTTTCCAGCTCTTTATTTTTTTCACGCAGGGCAAGTAATTGCCGCTCGCTCAAGGAAATAGTTCGACCACCATGCGGATGAGGAAGGTTAATCTGTATCAATGTATCTATATGTTCTTCAAAAAACTGCGGGTTGTCTTGCAAGTATTGCGCGATTTCCTCAACTCTCATCATGACTCCCTATAAATTTATTTCGCCGGTAAACACCGTCATCGCCGGACCTGTCATCAGCACTGCCGTGTCGCCGCCACTCCACTCGATACCAAGTAGTCCGCCATGTGTGGCAACGGTTATCGGGGTGTCGAGCAATTTTAGTCGAATCCCTGCCACCGCCGCAGCACATGCGCCGGTTCCGCACGACAAGGTTTCTCCTGCACCGCGTTCATATACACGCAATTTTATATGGTGACGATCTATCACTTGCATGAAGCCGACATTGACACGTTTTGGAAAGCGCGGGTGACATTCGATGAGTGGACCAAGCCTTGCTACAGGCGCGTGTTCAATATCTTCCACCACTTGCACTGCATGCGGATTACCCATTGAAACGGCGCTGATGGTCAGCGTTTCACCTGCTACCCGCAGTAATTCAGTGACTGCGCCCGTCCCTGCATCGAACGGAATACGCGCAGGATCAAAAACCGGTACGCCCATATTAACCGTGATACGCCCGTCTTCTGTCAGGTGCGGCCTGATCAAACCACTCTTGGTCTCCACCACGATTTCACGTTTGGCGGTCAGTTTTTGCTCATGCACAAAGCGCACGAAACACCGTGCACCATTGCCACATTGTTCCACTTCTCCGCCATCGGCATTGAAGATACGGTAACGGAAATCGGCCTCTGGGTGCTGCGCTTTCTCTACCAATAAAACCTGATCGCAGCCGACACCGAAATGCCGGTCGGCAAGCAAACGAATTTGCTCCTCACTCAGGGCAATGTGCTGACGCACACCGTCCAGTACCACGAAATCGTTGCCGGCGCCCTGCATCTTGGTAAATTTTATCAGCATTTCCGCAACCTCATTTTATGGCTGAAGCTGTCCGTATTAGCGCAATTCTTTGCACCTGAAGCATCCAGTTATGTGGTCATTGACCATGCCGGTTGCCTGCATGTGAGCATAGCAAATCGTTGTGCCAACAAATTTAAAACCACGCCGCTTCAACGCTTTGCTCATCGCATCCGATTCTGCCGTGTTTGCAGGCATTTCGGCAAGACTGCGCCACGTATTCTGCTTGGGCTTACCATCGACAAATTGCCAGACGAAGGTGGCAAAACTGCCGAACTCATTCTGTACCTCCAGAAATTTCTGCGCATTGACAACTGCCGCTTCTATTTTCAGGCGATTACGCACAATACCCTGATTCTGTAACAACGATTCTATTTTATTCGCGCCATAACGGGCAATACGCGTCGCGTCAAAATTATCAAAAGCGGCGCGATAATTTTCGCGCTTACGCAAAATGGTAATCCAGCTCAAACCTGCTTGCGCGCCCTCCAGAATCAGAAATTCAAATAATTTCTGATCATCGAATAGCGGCACGCCCCATTCGTTATCGTGATAAGCCTGGTACAAGGGATCGTTGCCCGCCCAACCACAACGCACTTTAATCATGAAGAGCATCCTTTAACTGTCTTGCATCACGCCATAGACAGCGATTCATCACCACAATTATGCCCGCCTGCTGAGCACGTAATGCTGCAGCCTCATGAATCACGCCTTCCTGCAGCCAGAGATATTTTATGCCGAGCCTGATGCAGCTATCCACAATCGCCGGAACATGTTCCGGTGCACGAAATACATCCACCATGTCAGGCAATTTTGGCAAGCTGTCCAAATCCGGGAATGCTTTCTCGCCCAGTATCTCATCTATCAAGGGACGTACCGGCGTGATGCGATAACCCAAGCTTTGCAATCCACGTGCTACTTGAAAACTGGGACGCGCCGAATTGGGCGATAAACCCACTATCGCGACACTGCGAACCGTATTTAACAGCAAGCGTATCTGTTCAGTATCGGGGTTGAAAAATGGCATGGCGTTACTTGAATACAGATGTCATCAGATTACCAAGCGCTTTAAAAATGCAACTAATCAACCGTTAAAGCGGCGTGCGATCAGGACTGCGTTACTACCGCCAAAAGCGAAGGAATTCGACATCACCGTATTTAGCTCTACATTATGCCTACCCAAATTTGGCACATAATCCAAGTCGCATTCGGCGTCGGGTTGATGCAGGTTGATCGTGGGCGGGACAGCCTGATGTTGCAGCGCCAACACGGCGGCCATGAATTCCACTGCCCCGGTTGCGCCCATCAGGTGCCCGTGCATGGACTTGGTAGAGCTGATCGGTACGCGGTAAGCCTGTTTGCCAAATACCTGTTTTATTGCTTTGGTTTCTTCGATATCTCCCGCCACGGTAGCCGTGCCGTGCGCATTGATGTAGTGAATATCCTGCCCTTGTAGCTTGGCCTCGTGCAGCGCATTGAGCATTGCACGTGCTTGTCCAGCAGCATCTGGTTTGGTGATGTGGCAGGCATCTGATGAGCAATCATATCCCACAATTTCTGCATAAATGCGTGCACCGCGTTTAATGGCACGCCCGGCATCTTCTAATACCATTACCGCTGCTCCTTCTCCCAATACCAACCCACTGCGATTTTTAGCGAATGGTTTGCACGAGGCAGCCGGATCTATCGCGTCTTCAAGCGCCAGTGCACGTAGCGCCTCCCACCCTTTCATGACGCCATGGGTCAGCATCGCTTCCGAGCCTCCTGCCAACATGATATCGGCCTGTTCATGCTGAATTTTACGGCAAGCCTCGCCAATGGCAATAGCTGACGACGAACAGGCGGTGGCATAAGTCATATTCGGGCCTTGCAGATGATAGGTAAGCGATAGATGTGAGGCAGCGGCGTTATTCATCGTCAACAGCACACTGAGCGGCTTGACGCGCGGAACAGCGCGCTGAAATATCTCAATGTAACCTTCTTCCAGCGTACCTGCCCCGCCCATGCTGCTACCCCAACATACGCCGGCGCGAGGCTTTTCATTTTCTGCCAGTTCAAGCTGCGCGTCCTGCACAGCCTGCTGCGCCGCAATCAGTGCAAATTGGCTGAAGTGTTCAATACCGGAAAGCCGGGTCTTCGGAAAATAGTCGGCTGGGTTGTATCCATTTATCGGCGCACCGATACGGATAGAGAGTTTGTCGATAAAATCGGTTTGCAGACGCCTGATGCCGGAACGGCCTGCCATCAGATTGGCGAAAAATTCCACGGGATTTTTGCCCACTGGAGAAATGACACCCAACCCGGTAATGACAACACGGCGGCGCATTGCGAGATGCCGCTTAAGAAGCGCCCTTTTGTTCAGCTATTAGGCGATCGACAATGCTGACAACATCCTGAATGGTTTTGAGTTCAACGCGTTCATCTGTCAATTTGATATGGAATTCATCTTCGACACTGAACATGAACTCGATCACCGACAGCGAATCCAGCCCAAGCGCTTCGAGCTGCGCATCAGGGGCCAGCGCTTCTTCCTTAATCTCGAATTGTCCCGCCATCATGCGCTGTATGACTTGTAGTGTAGCCAACGCCTCTCCTAATTTACTGACGCGCTTCTGCTCAAGCGACGAGTACCAAGTTTGATCCGCCGGATGATACTACAGACTGGCTCCCGGCACTGATGTCGGCTGCATCTCTTCCGCTAACGTCATCAAAAAATTTAATGGTTTCATCAGCTACTCGTTCGCGCTCATTGTCCATTGTAATCATATGATAACTATCATGCAGCAAAATTTTATGTACCTTGTCTGAGCCGATGTGGTCGACTACAAAGTCTGCACTGCGCGGAGTCGATACATCATCTTCCATAGCATGGATGACAAGCACCGGCGTCGTTACGTCAGGTAAACTGCGTTTGACAGATTTGATGATCAACTCGCCTTCGTGAATGGCTGGCAACGTCAGATTGGAGGCTCCCGCAATGGATGATGCCTGATGGCTCATTTCGCGCGCAACCCACTGACGCAACCGCTCATTTTTCAGGCCGAATGGCTCGCGTTCCCGGTAAGCATATTTATAGCGAAGCGGGGTGTAATAGCCGAGCGGCAGCATGAAGCGATACCAGGGAATACTCCAGCCGTCATAGAACAAGGTGGTCGAGAGCAGCGACAGTCCGCTAATTTCGGTGCCAGCCTCGACTGCCACGCTTAAAGCCAGAACGGCACCGACGCACAGGCCGCCAATACAAACCGTTTTATACTTGCGCTTCAGATCGCGTAACTCAACTAGCACCTGCTGGCGCCACTCACGCCATGATGTCACCGAATGTGCGGTGGTACCGACTGTATAGCCATAACCCTTGAAGTGCGGTACCCGCACGGTATAGCCCGCCTTGTGTAAATGTTTGGCGAGCGTCTGCATCTCGGTGGGGACTCCCTGTAGTCCGTGGATAAGGAGTACGGCATGCTCACCTGCAATTAATTCAATCATAATTTATTGGTCATACAATATTTCGTTAACAGCGATTTTCTGCTCTATAAAATCAGGTAAACAACTTTAGCAGGTAATGTTAGCCTACCACTTCCTATATCTTGATTACATTAAGACGTCCCACGCAAGTGATATGCCTAAATATACTGCAAGGCTATGTTTAAGACCCCCTCTTTCTAATAAGTTCTCTCCCAAATGCACACTGTCCATCAACTCATCCATACACGTCCCGGCCCGATCACTGCAATAACCACAGGTTTGATTGTCGGGTTTACTCTGCCTCCATATTGGAGTTTTTTGACGCGCGCACTAATCGGCTGGAATGTCACGGTCTGGTTTTATCTATGTCTGATGGGCTGGCTGATGACGCGCGCCAGCCACATCAAAGTTCGCCAACTTGCCGAACAGGAGGATAAAAGCGCAGCTGTAATTTTAGCGATTATGTCGGTTGCCGCCGTGACCAGCCTCGCAGCAATTATTCTGGAGCTTTCAACCGTTAAAAGTTTGCCCCTCAGTTATCGCCTGATGCATTATGCGTTTACTGGTTCTACCGTATTCGGTTCATGGTGTCTCGTTGCGGTACTATTTACATTTCACTACGCACGTATTTTTTATCGGTCACCCAGTGAAAATCGCGCGCTGCGTTTTCCAAATAACGAGGAGAATCTGAATTATTGGGATTTTCTTTATTTCTCGTTCACCATCGCAGTGGCTGCTCAAACCTCGGATGTTACGGTGTTAACGCGTTCGATGCGTAAAACTGTGCTCGCGCAATCAATTCTCAGTTTTTTGTTTAACCTTGCCATTCTTGGGCTATCGATCAACATAGCAGCTAGCTTGATAGGGCTATAAACTTTAAGAGGAAGCGCCGAGAACTCCTCCTGTCGATAAAAATACTCAACCAATTACCATGTTGGCACCCATAGCTTTGAAGTGCTAAAATGGCCCATGGAGAATATGATGAACGCAGAGATGAGCCTACCTATACCTTCTGCCGTTGGCAGCTTGGAGGGTTATATCCAGTCAGTGAAGCGCTTCCCGGTGCTTTCTCAGGAGCAGGAATATGCGTTGGCGACCCGCCTTAAAGCCGAAAACGACTTGGGTGCTGCGCGAGATTTGGTGCTGTCACATTTACGCGTGGTCGTCAGTGTGGCGCGCGGTTATGCCGGATACGGCTTGGCCCAGGCCGATCTGATACAAGAAGGCAACATTGGACTCATGAAGGCCGTAAAGCGCTTTGATCCAGACCGTGGGGTGCGCTTGGTGTCCTTTGCTTTGCACTGGATACGCGCTGAAATTCATGAGTTCGTGATACGTAATTGGAGAATGGTAAAAATCGCCACGACCAAAGCACAACGCAAATTGTTCTTTAACCTACGCAGCATGAAACAAGGTTTAGAGCCCCTTAAACCCCAACAAATCAGCGAAATCGCCCAACAGCTTAAGGTGAGCGAGCGCGACGTTGTAGAAATGGAATCCAGATTTGCCGGGCATGAGGTCGCACTGGAATCAAGCAACGATGATGAAGGTTACGCTCCGGCTTATTATTTGGCAGAAGACGAAGAACACGAACCCTCGCACATTCTGGCAGCGGCAGAGCATGAACATCTCCAGGCATCCGGGCTATCCAATGCATTGGCGATGCTGGATGAGCGTAGCCGCCGCATTGTTGAGGCTCGCTGGTTATGCAACGAAAATGCCGCAACGCTGCATGATCTGGCTACAGAGTTTCATGTCTCTGCAGAACGCATCCGTCAAATTGAACAAAAAGCGCTGGAAAAGATGCGTTCGAGTCTGGCGCTACCCGCACCTGATCCAAGACTGAGGCCTGAAGCTGCCTGTTAACAAAGCTGTCGGGACTGCGGCTTTTCTCTGCTTCGGCGCCAGGAAAAATCACTTAACAATTTTCAAGTGCGGCTTGCCCGGTACGGGCGGTTTTTGTTTTTGATTGCCGCCACTCGAAATAGGTGGTGGCTGTAACAGGTCAGCACCTTGAAACACCAATCCTTGACCGGTCTCTTTGGAAAATATCCCAATCACTGCTTCTACCGGTACGATCAGATCAAATGATGCGCCACCGAAACGCCCGGAACAAGTGATCATCTCGTTGCCAAGCTGTAAATTCTGCACCGCACCCGCACTGAGGTTCAGAACGATTTCACCATTTTTCACATAAGCGGGCGGCACTTCAGTCTGTTCGTTTACACGAACAGCCAAATAAGGGATAAATCCAGTATCCACACACCATTCATAAATCGCACGAATCAGATATGGGCGCGTAGATAAATCGCTCATTTATATTTTGCTCAGGGAAAAGTCAAAAGAACGGCGCATAAACAAACTCTATTCGCCAGTTTCAACCGGGGTATCACTTGCGCATTGCTCTTTCGGAGGCTGTCAACGCATCAATAAAGCCTTGTCTGGAAAATATCCGTTCCGCGTATTTCATCAACGGGGCAACATCTTTACCCATTTGAATGGCATAGCGATCCAGCCGCCACAGCAGCGGGGCAATTGCCACATCCAGCATGGAAAATTCTTCACCAAGCAAAAATTTCTGCTTGGTCAAAATTTGCGCCAGCTGCGTCAAGTTATCACGAATGATTGCGCGCGCCTTGTCCGCCAATTTGGGCGCGCCGTGCTCGATAGTTTCAATATGGCTATATAGCTCTTGTTCAAAACGGTACAGGAATAAACGGGCTCTTGCCCGCAACACTGGATCCGGCGGCATCAATTGGGGGTGCGGAAAACGCTCGTCAATATATTCGTTGATGATATTTGCTTCATACAAGATAAGATCGCGCTCAACCAATACAGGTACTTTGTTATATGGGTTGATTGCCGCGACATCCTCGGACTTGCTCATCAAATCCACGTCAATCACCTCAAAATCCATGCCTTTCTCAAACAACACGATTCTGCAGCGATGACTATAAGGACAGGTTGTCCCGGAATACAATCTCATCATGTCCGGATTACCCTTTAATAAGTTGTATGTTTCGCATGCGCATGCGCACCAGAAAAAACCCAATTGCCGCGACCACAACAGCAATAACGATGGCAGCCAAAATTGGATAGCTGCCTTTGCCTGTATAAGCGGCGATCCATAGATAACGTTCAAATAAAGTGCCGGTGATCATGCAGACCGCGACAGCAGTGATTGCCTGGATGCTGTGCCGCGTTGGGCGCATGGCGAGTGCACTGAATGGAATGACAAATTTGAGCGCGATCATCGACCACCAAATAAAAGTGTAATCACCATCCTGCATCGCCCGCATCCGCCCTGTTTCAGGAGGCAAATTACCATACCAAATGGTCAGGTACTGCGCAAAAAAGGTATAGACCCACAACAAGGTAAAAGCAAACATCATCTGCGCAATGTAGTTGTAGACGTATGGTTCTATCGGACGTAATAGTTTGTTACCGCTGTTCAAGGCATAAATCCAGACCACAAAGAATGCCAGGAACATGCCGAAATTGCTGACAAAATGCTGCATGGCATAAATCGCGCTCTCCCAATCAGGAAGCATCGTCATTTCAAAATCCCACGCAACCATCGTGGCGTATAAAACGTAGGTGTAAGGAACCCAACAAGCAATTTTGTGAAAATTTGCCGCATCTTCTGCGCTGCGTTCGCTGACAGCCTGGCGCTTGATGAATAACCAATAAATCGCCATCACCACCAACATACCAATAATTTCGCGTGATACCAGGAATGTGTAATTGTTCCATGCGGAGATATACCGCGCTTCTTCCCCGGTTGCGTTCAGCCACGGGAAAGTCATACTGCCGCCAGCCAACAAAATAATTAGCAGCACAAATGCCAAAGGGAACAATGCAAATAAAGAACTCGCCAATTGGCGGATTTCAAATCTCCAACGTGCACCAACCAGATGTAAAACCGCACATAAAGCAGTGCTGGCAAGAGCAAGGTAAAGCACCACTAAAAAACTTACGGTCAAGACCGACCAATTACTGTGTGACAACATATCCGCAGTCTCCTATTTTGCTTGAGCCGTAGCTTGTCCAGCCTGGCCTTTTTGTAGCACTTTACGCACGTAATTGACGACGTGCCAACGCTCGGTCACTGATAAATCGTTAGCGTAGCTTGGCATCACAGCTCCGCCAAAAGTCATCATGCCGAAAATATGACCGTCCGGAAACTCTTTGGGATCCCACGTGTGTACGTCGTTAGACAAAGTCAGATTAAAAGGCCTCAAAATCAGTTTCGCGCCAACCAGCCCATCACCCGTGCCTGATACGCCATGGCAAGGAGTACAATAAATGCGGAACAAACGTCCCCCGGTAGCAACCGATTTTTCATCCGGAACGATGGGATTGGTCAACTTGAGCGCGGCCTCTTGATCCCTGACCATCATTGTCGTGCCCGGCACCGGTACAGAACGTTTCGGAAATGGCGTCATACCGGGATTGGCCGGATCAGCACTCTCTTGTGGTTTTACACTGATTTGGTTCACCATGTCATTCGACCATGGCCAAGCACGCGCGAAAGCAGGCGTAAACAGCAATACGATAGCCAGTAACTTAATAATTGCCAAGAATGATTTTTTCATTTCCCTGTCTCTTCCTGAATTTCCAACGCCCCATGTTTGGTGAAAATGGCTTTCAAGGTGGCGCTTGCAGCCTCTTCGGACTGGACCAAAACACCGATTTGATCTTCTGATACCTTGGCGCTATACAAGGGTGAACGCCTTGCTGGCAAACCCGCGCAAATCAAGAAACCCAGTACGGAAATATATACGCCACCCAAAATAAACATTTCATAGGTCAATACAAAATCCGGCGGGAACGGCACAATCGGCTTGCCGCCCTTCAACTGTGCGAAAAAATTTCCTTGCGAAGCAGCGATCAAAAGAAATGCCAACGAACCACCTGTCAATGCACCCACCAAGGTGAACCACTGCACATGGACGGGTTTTTCTCCCAAAAATTCTTCCACTTCCGGATGCTCGATCGGGGATTTAACGATCATGTCTTTTCCCGAGTCGAAACCCTTTATGCTGACTGCACGTAGTTCTCTGACAACTTTTTCAGCTTCATCAAAATCACTGAACAGCGCAAGTAAATGACGTTTGCTCATTTTAGTGTGCTCCTTCTACTGCGCCCAGTTTTTTCGTTTCCCTGCTGCGGTGATAAACCATTTCTTTCACCTCATACATGGACACTGACGGGAAGACCTTACAGAACACCATGAACAGCATGGTAAACCAGCCAAAACTGCCGAATACGATACCCCACTGCACGAAGCTTGGCCATTGGCTGTGATCCCACGTCCAAGGGTAATAGCCATGCGAGAAAGTCGGCGCGACAATCATCCAGCGCTCTAACCACATACCCAGATTTAATAATAAGGACACCACCATCAATACCGGAATGTTAGTCTGGAAGCGTTTGAAAAACATGATGAACGGCACGACTGAGCCGAGGAAATTCATGGCCCACCAGAACGGCGCGTAAGGTCCGGTCGCTTTCTGGATCAAGAGATCTTTGGCAACTTGATTATGCCCGTACCAGACCGATGCGTACTCGATGAAATTCAGGTAGGTCCACACCATTGCAATCGCGAAGGTCAAACGCACGGTTTTCTTCAAAATCGGCAGCGTCATGTATTCCTCAAACTTGAACACATAGCGCAAAATAATAAACAGCGTAATGATCGCGGCACAACCTGAATACAGCGCCCCGGCCACAAAATAAGGCGGAAACGAGGTGATGTGCCAACCAGGTTGTTGAGACATGGCGAAATCGGATGCCACGATAGAGTGTACCGACACTGCCAACGGAATCAGGAAACAGGCAATCGTCAGGTAAGTGACTCTGAAATTGCGCCACTGTCTATCAGTCCCCTCCCAACCCAACGATAGTACCGTATAAAACTTTTTACGCCAGCAATCGCGCATATTGTCCCGACAGATTGCCAGATCGGGGATCATGCCTACGTACAAAAACAAAATTGACGAGCTCAAATAAGTAAAGATCGCCATCGCATCCCACAACAACGGGGACTGGAAATTCGGCCAAACTTGGCGTCCATTTGGATAGGGCAAAGCATAGTAAATCTGCCAAACGCGGCCCAGATGCACGGCCACGAACAAACCAGCAGTCATCAACGAAAAAGTAGTCATCGCTTCGGCAAAGCGGTAAATCGGTTTGCGCCAATCGGCATGCATTAAATGCAGAATTGCTGACAACAACGTACCGGAGTGACTCATGCCAATCCAGAAAATGAAGGTGGCAATATATAACCCCCACATATGCGGATTATCAAAATTCCCTACCCCTAAACCAACTTGATATTGATAAATTTCGCAACCGACTGCCACCCCTACCATTGCAATCGCGACAAACAAAATTATCCAAAACAGTTTTCTGGGATTTTCCAAACTCTTAAGCACATCCTGGTTGATTTTTGCCCAAGCGATGTCTTCGCGAATATCTTTCATTTATTGTTTCCTAAAGAAATTTCAGTAATTTTTCAGCTCAAATGGCGGTTTCACGCACACGTTCCAGGTACATAACCGAAGGATAAGGACGCAACTCTTCAAGTATGCGATATCCGCGCAAATCGCTGCCGCCTTCTTCCTTGTCCTTGGTTTGGGCCTCTTTATCAAGCTCAACGTGCTGGGCTTTCCATTGTTTGTATACTTTGGACTCAGGATCGACCAGATTACCGAAAGAAATTGCGCTGGTCGGGCAGGCCTGCTGGCATGCGGTTTGCACATCCCCATCACGCACAAGACGACCCTGAGTTTTGGCATTGTTTTTAGCCACAGTCACACGTTGAATACAGAATGTGCATTTTTCCATCACACCTTTGCCGCGTACCGTCACATCAGGATTGAGCTGCTGATTCATTTCGGCTGGCCAGACGTTATCTGTAGTAGGATAGTCGTACCAGTTGAAATAACGCACCTTGTACGGACAGTTGGCGGAGCAATAGCGTGAACCGATACAACGGTTGTAAATCTGAGAGTTGATACCATCCGGCGTATGGTTGGTCGCACCTACCGGGCAAACGGTCTCGCACGGTGCGGCTTCACACTGTTGGCACATCATGGGCAAAAATTGTGCGCCCTGATCCGGAAAATCGCGGCCACCCGGAGCGCTGATATCCTCATCCCAATAGCGTTCGATACGCATCCAGTGCATCGCCTGACCATGCGCAAACTTTTCTCTGCCGACCACCGGCAAATTATTTTCTGCGTAACAGGCAACGCTACACGCATTGCAGCCGCTGCACGCGTCCAGATCAATGCTCATCGCCCATTTATAAGGATTGTGAGGAACGTCATCCACCGGATGCAGATGACGATAGTCCGACCAATTTTCTAACAGGGTACTAACCGACATGCTCAGATCTCCTTCGATAGATCAATTTTATTACTCGGCACACGCACGGCAATTTTTCTGCCCATCTGCTTGCCGCCCACAGGGCCTTCATCTTTGATTACGATCACACGTTGACCCGTTGTGCTGACTTTGACGCGTGTTTCATGCATGGCCAATTCACCGGTTTCTTTGTCGAACACAGCATCCAGAATCTGGAACGGATTTACACCGTAACCCTTGGCATAACGGCCCATCGCTTCGTGACCACGACCGAGCGGTATCGAAATTGCGTCAGGATGGATGCCTGGGAACAAATATGCTTGTACTTTAATAGAACCATTTTTACCGGTGACCTCGACAATATCACCCTCAACGATGCCCAGCTCAGCTGCTTTCTTGGGGTGAATTTCGACCCACGAATCCCATACGATAGTCGTTAACGGATCAGGGGATTCTTGCAGCCAAGGCTGATTGGTGTGACGGCCATCGCGCAAGCTGGCGTTGATACTTGGGATAAGTTGCAACGGATATTGTGTGTCAGCCGCTGCCGGCGGCGGCAAAGTCAAGCCGACCGCGCTGGCCGTGCCAGATAAGTTGCCGGTAGCACCTGCCAGTTTGACAATACCTTTGCTGAGCGTGTCATTCCAGAAGTAATCATCATCCACGCCACTACCGCCGAGCGCATCCTTATTCTGCAATAATGCGTTGCGCAAATACGCATAGTAATCGTCAAAATCCTTATAGGCATCCGCACGACGTTGCTTGACCAAAGCCAGCAGGATGTCGCCCATGCCACGGGTGTTTTCGTGCAATTTTTCCATCAGCGGCTGCTGAATATTGATTTGTGCGCCTTCAGCCAGATATTCGGGAACCTGTGTGCCCCAATCTTCCAGTGCAGAATCCAGCGGCAACACCAAATCGGCCTGCAAAGCAGTCTCATCCAGATAATGTGCAAACACCACCTTGAAGCCGACCTTTGCCAGATTGTCTTTGAACTTCATGACGGTTGGCGCAGTGAAAACCGGATTGGCTGCGTAACTGAACAGCACCTTATATTTCCCCGCAGCCAGATTGTTATTAAGCGCTTGCAATGCGGCGGTATTTCCTGTCGCCGGAGACATTTGTGGGAACGGAACGGAAACCGGCACCCCTATCGTTTTACCAACGTTCCCTAACACGTGATTAAGCAAATTGATTGCAGCGGCGTTCTGCGAACCATGCGCATATCCTTCAGCCGCACCACCCACCAATACCAAGCTCGGTGTACGCGCTTTGAGCAAGGCGGCAATTTTGTCGATTTGTTCGGCCGAGACGCCGGTATCTTTGCTGACCCGCTGTTTATCGTAATCTTTGACCGCAGCAGCGATATCCCCACTTGCCGTACCCAAAGCATTGATGATACCCAATGCCAATATCCCTTCGGTGCCAGGACGTACCGGCAGCCAGCGGTCAGCATTTGCGCCGGTCAAGGTCATCTTGGATTCTACTTGCACCAACACACCGCGCTGGCCATCTACGCCTTTACGGAATTGCGCATACTGCTGCGAAAAATGTACTGGGGAAATCCAACTGCCGAGGAAGTCCGCACCAAATGACAAAACAACCTTGGCTTTGTTGATACTGAAGCGCGGCATCTCAGCACCATAGGATTTTTGATTGGCAGCACGCAAAACGGCCGGCGCAATCGCTTCGTATACATAATGATTCCTACTGCCCAAGCTTTCAAGATAATTACCCAGTAACACCTTGAGATGGCCGCTGACTCCACCGCTCAAGAAAGCGATTTCTTCACCCTGCACGCCATTCAATTTTTCAGCGATCAATGCGTAAGCCTTATCCCAGCTGATTGCTTCGCCTTTGTCCCCAGTTCGTAACAAGGGCTCACGAACTCGATCAGGATTGTAGTGGTGCTGCACACCCGCCTGACCCAAGCCGCATGTCTTGCCGCGATTGATCGCAGAATCAGGGTTGCCCTCCAGCTTGAGCACACGGCCTTCGCGTATCCGGCCAGTGATGCTGCAACCCGCGTCACATTGAGCACAGGTTGAATTGAAGTACACGCTGATACTGGGGATCACGTAGTCCTTCGCTTCGACATAAGAAACCACGGTTTCCTTGCCATCCTCAACGGAACCGTTACCGCAGCCACTCAATGCGACCGTCGCTCCGCCCCAACCCAGCACTTTTAGAAAATCTCGCCGATCAAAACCACTGTTCATCATCACAACCTCTCTACTATTTATGGCATACCGAACAATCGTTCGGGCCTTTGGCCTTAACAATGCCCGATGCATCAACAGGCGGTTTGTGCATGCTGTACCAATACGCTTGGGTACCGATAGCTTTGCCATCTGCGACTCTTACCAAGTGATCTTTTTGGTGGCAGGTAACGCACCAACCCATGGAAAGCAGCTTTTGACGGCGTGCGACCTTCATCTCTTTCACGTTGCCATGACAATAGCCACAAACTTCTTGAAACGGACGGTTTTGCTGCATGATGAAGCGCTCTATATGCCGTTCATGATTGAACCGCACAAAGTCAGGCAGATCATGTACTTTCTTCCAGGGAATGGCCTTTTTGGCGTCCCAGTATTCAAACAATTTTTTGATGCGTGGAGATTCCCGCACAGATTCGATACTTTGATGACAACCGATACACTTTTGTAACGGTGGAATACCCGCCACGGCACTACGGCGCGCGTAGGTATGGCAATACATACAGTTGATCTCCATGCCCCCCTTGTCCCTGTCTCCGGCATGGCGGAAATGCGGAAATTCGATGGGTTGCTCAATAGCGGGGCCCAGATCGTCCTCGGTCATTTGGGTTGGCTGCGGAGCATCGGCTGCATAACAACTCGTAGCGGTAAGCATCCCCAACAATAAAATAGATAAGCTTATAAAACGGTACATCGTAAGGGCTCCCCCAACAAACATTCAAGCCACGTCAGCACGCGGCCAACGTGACAAAAGATGAAACGGATTATTTTTGCTACGGCGCATCGCGTTAAAATTATCGTGTTGCTTTTTTACCCTCGTCAATCGAAGCTGAGGCAGCGGTGCAGCCGAATCATGTCTATTTTGAAAAATAAAGTCAACACCCAGATTGCCCTAAAGTCCGACAAACCACAACAAATTTGAATATTCACATGGAATTATGGGATTTGCTAATATTGATCCGGATAGCCACAGGCTAAAGGACAGACTTTGATGAATGAGCAACAGGCCGTACTGGATTTTTTTAACCAACCAGAGAATCTTCC
>DASRWN010000079.1:0-27930 GCA_035654595.1 Gallionella sp.
TGGGGTGTTGTTGTGGGGGCATTATGGCTATGGCTGGCGGGGCCGGGTGGCGGTGCGTTGGACGATAGCCGGTTTTATCCTGTTGTTGCTCGCCTATCTGGGTAGTAAGTTCGTCCTGGAGGTGCTGTTGGGACGGTGAAAACCGTATTTATTTCTGCGGCTTGCAAGAAACAGCCAAAATGTCGTAGAATTCGCGCCCTTTCGCTAGGCTAATTAAATATAGGTTTCGTATGGTCATCATTCGTCTTGCTCGTGGCGGCTCCAAGAATCGCCCATTTTACAATGTAGTGGTTGCCGATTCGCGCAATCGCCGCGATGGTCGCTTTATTGAGCGCATCGGTTTTTATAACCCGGTTGCATTGGCAGCGCAAGAAGCGTTGCGTCTGCAATTAGAGCGTGTCGCCCATTGGCAAAGCAAGGGCGCGCAATTAAGCGACGCAGTTGCCAAGCTGGTGAAACGCGCTGGCGCCACTGTTGCTGGTGTCGCTGCCTAAGTTGAACGAGGCAAGCCCCATGATCATCATGGGCAAAGTAGCAGCTGCACATGGCATTCGCGGCTGGCTCAGAATTCAGCCCTTCACCGAATATGTCGACAGTTTGTTGGGCTATGATTCTTGGTGGATCGGCCATGAAAATGGTCCGTGGCGAGAAATAGAAATAAAAAATTGCGAAACGCACGACAAAACCCTCGCCGTACAACTGGGCGATTGCCCGGATCGCAACGCAGCAGAAAAATTAAAGGGTTTGCTGATTGCCGTACCGCGCAGCAGCCTGCCCAAGCAGGACGACGATGAGTATTACTGGTCAGATTTGATTGGCCTTGCAGTAATAAACGCAGCAGGCGCAACCTTAGGCACGGTGGTACAGTTGCTGGAAACGGGTTCGAATCAGGTTTTACAGGTCACGAATGATGGTGGCGAAATCCTGATTCCGTTTGTGGCAAGTGCCATCAAAAAAGTGGATTTGAACAACCAGTTGATTCAGGTAGATTGGTCAGCGGATTACTGACTGTGGTATTCGACATTATCACGCTGTTTCCGCAGATGTTCGATGCACTGACCCAATATGGCATCACGCGGCGCGCTGCAGAGCAAGGACATTATGTTTTGAAGACGTGGAATCCGCGCGATTTCACAATCGATAATTATCGCAGCATCGACGACCGGCCTTACGGTGGTGGCCCGGGCATGGTGATGCTGGCAGAGCCGTTGGCAGGCGCGATCAACGCAGCCAGGCAACGGCAAGCAACCAGCGGTATAAAAAAAACCCGGGTGCTGTATTTGTCGCCGCAAGGAAGATTGCTTACCCACTCGGTGGTCGAGGAGTTGGTAGCAAGGCAAGACGAAGGATTGATACTGCTGGCAGGACGTTATGAAGGCGTTGATGAGCGCCTGATTCGCCAGCAAGTAGATGATGAAGTTTCCATCGGCGACTACGTATTATCCGGTGGTGAGTTGGCGGCGATGGTATTGGTGGATGGTTTGGTCAGGCAACTACCCGGCGTGTTGGGTGATGCTGAATCGGCACAGCAAGATTCTTTTGTACACGGCTTGCTGGATTGTCCGCACTACACACGTCCCGAACAGTTTAACGGCGAGGTTGTGCCTGCGCTGCTGCTGTCCGGCAAACACGCCGATATTCAGCGTTGGAGATTGCAGCAATCGTTGGGCAGAACGTGGTTACGCAGACCGGATTTATTGGCTAAGCGTAATTTAACAAAAGAGGAGTCTCGGCTTCTGGCAGAGTTTCAGCATGAGCACCAGAAGGAACAAGACCCATATAAAAAGGAGCAGTGAAAGTGAATTTGATCGAACAATTGGAACAAGAAGAAGTTGCCCGTTTAGGCAAAAAAATCCCGGCCTTTTCGCCTGGTGATACGGTCGTGGTCAATGTGAACGTCGTTGAAGGCGAGCGCAAACGTGTGCAGGCTTTCGAAGGTATTGTCATTGCAAAACGCAATCGCGGCCTGAACTCCGGTTTTATTGTGCGCAAGATTTCTGCTGGTGAAGGCGTAGAACGCACTTTTCAAACCTATTCGCCCATCATTGCCAGCATCGAAGTAAAACGCCGTGGTGCGGTACGCCGCGCCAAACTTTATTACCTGCGTGACCGCTCCGGAAAGTCTGCCCGTATCAAAGAAAAACTGGCAGTACGCGACTAAGCGTTAGCGGAACTTTGCTGTGCAATAAACGGGGGCGACGCTCCCGTTTATTATTTCTGCCTATCCAGTATCATTCGGTATCGTGACTGGAGAATGCTCATGGAATATCAAGCCAAACTAGCTGTGCCATTTGGTGTGCTCGGCATCTGCTGCACTGAAACCATGCTGGTCGGCATCCATTTCTTGCCCGCCGGCACAGCACCGCAAGGCGCGGCCAACACATTGACCAAAACCGTGTGCGAACAATTACTGCGCTATGTTAAAAATCCGTCTGCAAAATTCTCCGTACCGCTGGAATTAAACGGCAGCGCACACCAACAGAAAGTATGGCAAACTCTGGCTGACATTCCGCGTGGTGAAACGCGCAATTATGGTGAACTGGCGGCCAGCTTGCACTCCGGCGCACAAGCAGTTGGTCAAGCTTGCGGCGCGAACCCCATCCCCATCATCATCCCGTGCCACCGTGTAGTCAGCCGATCCGGTCTGGGTGGTTTCATGGGTGGCACCAGCGGAGCAGCGCTGAACATCAAGCGATGGTTACTGGCGCATGAACAACGCTGAACTGCTCGACGAATTTTGCGACAATTTATGGCTGGAGGATGGGCTGTCGCGCAACACGCTGGACAGTTATCGGCGTGACTTACACAAATTTTCCAAGTGGATGGAAAATCAACAAACGCCATCCATCCTGCAAACCACACATGCCGATGTTCAATACTACCTGGCACATTTGGTTACCGAACAAAAAGCCAAGCCCAGCAGCACTGGGCGTAACATCTCCAGCCTCAAGCGCCTGTTCCGCTATTTACTCAGGCAAGCAAAAATTTCGGTCGACCCCACCCTGCAAATTGATACGCCCAAGCTACCGCGTAATCTACCCAAAACCCTGACTGAAGCGGATGTCGAGCTACTACTTAACACGCCCAATATCGCCACACCACTTGGTTCGCGTGACCGCGCCATGTTCGAGGTGCTGTATGCCACAGGCCTGCGCGTATCTGAATTAGTCGCGTTACGCATTACTCAAATCAGTATGGACATGGGGCTGGTGCGTGTCATGGGCAAAGGTGGCAAGGAACGTCTCGTCCCGCTTGGCGAGGAGTCATTGGACCGGCTGCAACAGTATCTGGCGCAGGGCCGTAGCGAGTTGCTTAATGGAAAAATGAGCGATGCTGCTTTCGTAACGGCGCGCGGTAAAAACATGACACGACAAATGTTCTGGTATCTGGTTAAAAAATATGCACGGCAGGGCGGACTCAACAAGCCGATTTCTCCACATACCCTACGCCATGCATTTGCCACTCACTTGCTGAATCATGGCGCGGATATTCGTGTGGTACAGCTATTATTGGGCCATGCCGACATTTCAACTACCCAGATTTATACCCATGTGGCACGGGAACGGCTCAAACTGTTGCATCAGCAACACCATCCGCGCGGTTGATATTGAAACTACCTGCACGGTATAGTGTCAGACCGTACCGATTTCAACTTGCCACTTGCCCATTATGAAAAAAAATTTCGCGCTGCTGTTATTCGTTTTGATCAGTTCTGCACATGCCGGAGAAAATGAAATCCGCCAGTCACTGCAAAGCAACCTACCCAACATAGGCAGCATTGACCACATCGCCAAGACTCCCTACTCCGGTTTATATGAAGTCGTCATTGATAACCAGCTGCTGTATACCGATGAACAAGGGAAATATCTGTTTAACGGCAACGTAATAGATGTAAAAAGCCGCACCGATCTGACCAGCCAGCGCAGCAAAAAGCTTTTCGCGCTGGATTTTGACAAGCTGCCGCTTGATATCGCGATTAAAAAAGTGAAGGGCGATGGCAAACGCAAGATGGCTTTTTTCACCGACCCCAATTGCGGTTTTTGCCAACGCCTTGAAAAAGAATTGCGTCAGGTGAACAACGTCACGCTATACATGTTCCTGTACCCGGTCTTCCCGGGTTCCGCCGAGATCGTGCACAACGTGCAATGCGCCAAGGATCCGCTAAAAGCGTGGGAAGACTGGATGCAGCACGGCACTGTTCCAGCCAGCGCATCCTGCAACACTTCTACCGACAAGGTCATAGCATTGGCCAAAGCTTTGAGAGTCGCCGGTACACCTGATCTGATCTTTGCAAATGGTGAGCAAACTCCCGGTTATTTGCCCGCAGCCGAGCTGGAAAAACATTTGAACGGAACCGACGGCGACATGTAACTAGCACCGGTTTATCACATGATCACGGTGTCAAGACGGGTTCCGCGCCGTTCGGGAATAACACCCACATCTGACCGCTCTGCTTCATCGATCCCGCCTGTATCCCGGCCTGTTCGCCAAAACCCCAGAAAAGATCGGCGCGCACCGCACCTTTGATGGCACCACCGGTATCTTGTGCCAACACCAGACGGTTTAACGGATCGGTGGTGTTCGGGTAGGTCGTGGCAAGAAACACCGGTGCGCCCAATGGAATAGTGCGCGCATCGACTGCAATGCTATATCCATCAGTCAGCGGCACACCCAAAGCGCCCAACGGGGCAGGCAAGTTATTCGGCAATTCACGGAAAAACACATAACTGGGATTTTGCTCCAACAGTTGGGTCAACGCGGTAGGGTTTTGTTCCGCCCAATTTTTAATGCCTTGCATGGATGCCTGTTCGAGTTTTAGCTCACCCATCTCAACTAATTTTTTGCCGATGGAAACATATGGATAGCCATTCTGCTCGGCATAGCCCACTTTAACCAAACTGCCATCCGGCAATTCAATTCGCCCTGATCCCTGGATCTGTAAGAAGAACAAATCCACCGCATTATCTACCCAGAATAATTCGCGTTTTTGCAATGGTGCTTTGCCGTTGTCGATGTCAGCACGATTGAAATAGGGGACGACACGCTTCCCCTGCAAGCGCCCGCGCAAACGCAAATCTTTCAATTGCGGATACACCTCGCCCAGATCAATGGTCAGCAAATCGTCCGGCACAGCATACAGAGGATAGCGAAATTGATTTGTTTTAACGCGGCTGCCCATCAATTTAGGTTCGTAATAGCCGGTAATCAATCCTTGTGCTAAACCATCGGGGTTATATACCTGATAAGGGGTGAAGTTTTCCTCGAAGAATGCACGTATTGATGCGCTATCCGCTTGCACCAATTCATTCGCACCGGTACACACATTCTGCCAGCCCGACTTGTTTTTCAGTGCACGGCAGCTTTGCAAGAACGCCGGCCAGCTTGGCAACAAATCTATTGTTTGCCAATCCGGCAGCATCTCCCACTTGCTCACGGCAAACAGTTCTGCGGCCGGTACCGCCGGGGGCAGTATTACGGGCGGAGTAACAGCAGGTGGAAGAGCTGGCGGCTTAACTGGCGCAGCGCAGGCAACGAGTAAAGCCAGCGGAAGCAGTGCGGCTTGATAGCGCACGAAAGAAAAACGTTTAATGCAAAACACGCGGCACACTGAGCACAAATTGCGGAATCTCCACTTCAAATTCAGAACCATCTTCTGCCTGCATTTGGTAGCTGCCGTGCATGGTCCCGACCTGCGTGGTCAACACTGTTCCGCTGGTATATTCAAAACTTTGATTGGGTTTAAGCAGGGGCTGCTCACCCACCACACCTTGTCCGCGCACATCCTGCACATGATTGTACGCATCGGTAATAATCCAGTGGCGGCTGATCAGCTTGGCGGAACTGTTGCCGAGATTGGATATGGTGATCGTGTAAGAAAATACAAACCGGTTACCGGCCTCATCGGATTGGTCCGGCAAATAATTCACCTGAGTCTGTATTACGATCCCACGTTGATCAATGTTTTCCATGCGTCGCATTTGAACCGATTTTTCCTTATCTCGCAAGGGCTTCACCGCACATTTTGTGCTAATCTTCACGCATCTATTTACGCTATTCAATCATGAAGGAATACTTAAAACGCATTCTCAACGCACGAGTCTACGACGTGGCGATTGAAAGCCCGCTGGAACTCGCACCCAACCTGTCGGAGCGCATCGGCAATCGCTTGTTACTTAAACGTGAAGATATGCAGCAAGTGTTTTCTTTCAAGCTACGCGGCGCCTATAACAAAATGGCGCAACTCAACCCTGAGCAGCTCAAGCGCGGAGTCATTACCGCCTCGGCAGGCAATCATGCGCAGGGCGTAGCGCTCAGCGCGAAGATACTCGGCTGCAAAGCGGTCATCGTAATGCCATCGACCACGCCGCACATCAAGATACAGGCGGTGGCAAGCCGCGGCGCGAAAGTGGTATTGCACGGCGATTCATATGCCGAGGCACATCAACATGCGCTGGAACTGGAGAAAAAGGACCAGCTGACCTTTGTGCATCCCTATGACGACCCGGATGTGATCGCCGGACAAGGCACCATCGCAATGGAAATCTTGCGTCAACATACCCGGCCCATCCACGCCATTTTCGTGGCAGTGGGCGGCGGTGGGCTGATCTCCGGTATCGCCGCCTACGCCAAGCAATTAAGGCCGGAAATCAAGGTTATCGGGGTACAGCCAGTTGACTCCGATGCGATGTATCGTTCGCTGCAAGCCAAGCGACGCATCACGCTCGATCATGTCGGATTATTTGCCGATGGGGTGGCGGTAAAGCAGGTCGGGCAGGAAACCTTCCGCCTGTGTCGCAAACTGGTGGATGAAATTATCCTGGTCGATACTGATGCCACTTGCGCCGCGATCAAAGACGTATTCGAAGACACGCGTTCGATACTCGAACCGTCCGGTGCGCTGGCCATCGCCGGTGCGAAACAATATGCCACACGGGAAAAACTGAACGCCAAAACGCTGGTTGCTGTCGCTTCCGGTGCCAATATGAACTTTGACCGTCTGCGCTTTATCGCAGAGCGCGCCGAAATCGGCGAGCAGCGCGAAGCCATCCTCGCGGTCACCATACCGGAAACGCCCGGCAGCTTCCGCAAATTCTGCGCGCTGCTCGGCAAGCGCAATATTACTGAATTCAATTACCGCTACGCTGACCCAAAAGCCGCGCAGGTATTCGTTGGCATCCAGGTGCGCGACCCGTCCGAAACCGCGGCGCTAATCAAAAAATTACGCGATGGCAAACTGGCCACACTGGATTTGAGCGATAACGAAATGGCCAAGCTGCATGTGCGCCACCTGGTCGGCGGGCGGGCGCCAGCGGCCAAAGATGAAATTCTGTTCCGTTTCGAATTTCCCGAACGTCCCGGCGCGTTGATGAAATTCCTCAACAGCATGAATCACAGCTGGAACATCAGCCTGTTCCACTACCGCAATCACGGTGCCGACTATGGCCGCGTGCTGGTCGGCATGCAAGTGCCGCATCATGATAAAAAAGCGTTACGCGAATTTCTCGATACGCTGGGCTATGGCTATTGGGACGAGAGCGACAATCCGGCGTACCGCTTGTTTCTTGGATAAAATCGCAGCAGACGTTCAAACCCGACATGCCTATTGGCGATAAAAAAACTAATAACTGACAACGCGCGCATGAGTAAGCTGCTTATCAACGACTACCTCAATCAACTCGACGTGATCAAAAAGGTCAGCGGAAGTTCGCGCGAGACCATCGTGCGCGAAGCCTTCAAGGATTTGCTCAAAGCTTGGGGCAAGCAACAAGACTTGGTGTTTCTGGCCGAATACCCGCTCAAGACCGCCACCAAAAGCAACATCACCGTTGATGGAGCGCTGTTGCATGAGCTGCGCATGCCGCTGGGTTACTGGGAAGCCAAAGACGAAAACGATGATCTTGAAGAAGAGATCAGAAAAAAATTCAGGAAGGGTTATCCGCAAGACAA
The DNA here is from genome assembly GCA_035654595.1 of Gallionella sp. GTDB lineage: Bacteria > Pseudomonadota > Gammaproteobacteria > Burkholderiales > Gallionellaceae > Gallionella. The sequence goes on from DASRWN010000079.1 coordinate 7,948, forward strand.
CATCATCTTTTCCGACGATGTCACTGCCGTGCTATGGCAAAACCGACAAGAGGTGTCGCGCTGCGACATGAGGGACAGGCAGGCGCTCTCCAACATACTAAAATTATTCTTCAGTTTTGAGCGTCCGGAAATTGCCGGTTTCCGCGCAGCCGTAGAGCAATTCAAAACCGACCTGCCCGCCGTACTGGACGCGCTACGTCACATGATCGAACGCGAATATCAATCCAACACCAGCTTCCGCAAAGCCGAGCAAAGATTTCTGGCGCACGCACAAGAGGCAATCAACCCCAGCCTCACCGATGCCGATGTGCGCGAAATGCTGATCCAGCACATCCTCACCGAAGAAATTTTCGCCAAGGTGTTCGATGACAGCGACTTCCACCAGCACAACAATGTGGCGCGTGAACTGTACGCGCTGGAAGGAGAATTTTTCACCGGTAGCCTGAAGAAGCAAACCCTCAAGGGGCTGGAAACCTACTACGCCGCGATCCGTACCGCCGCCGCGCAGATCAGCAACCACCACGAAAAACAAACCTTCCTTAAAGTTATCTACGAAAACTTTTATAAGGTCTATAACACCAAGGCCGCCGACCGGCTGGGTGTGGTCTATACGCCCAACGAAATCGTGCGCTTCATGATAGACGGCGCGGACTGGCTCACCGAAAAACACTTCGGTAAAAACCTGATCGACAAGGACGTGGAAATCCTCGATCCGGCAACGGGTACCGGCACCTTCATCTGCGAACTGCTGGAACATTTCCGCGGCCAGCCGGCCAAGCTCAAACATAAATATCTCAACGAGCTGCACGCCAACGAAGTCGCCATCCTGCCGTATTACGTCGCCAACCTGAATATCGAATCAACCTACGCCGCAATCACCGGCAACTACGAAGAATTCCCCAACCTGTGTTTTGTGGATACGCTGGACAATGTCGGCCTGCACACCGCCGCCAAGGGAATGATGGCGGATATTTTCGGCAGCGTCAGCGAAGAGAACGTCGTCCGCATCAAGCGGCAGAACAGCAAGAAGATCAGCGTCATCATCGGCAACCCGCCGTATAACGCCAATCAGGCGAACGAGAACGACAACAACAAGAACCGCGAATACCCCGCGATAGACAAGCGCATCAAGGACACCTACATTTACGAGAGCACCGCGCAAAAGACCAAACTCTACGACATGTATGCGCGCTTCTTCCGCTGGGCGAGTGACAGATTGAGTGAAAACGGCGTGATTGCGTTCGTGAGCAACAGCTCATTTGTTGATAGCCGCACCTTCGATGGTTTCCGTAAAGTCCTGACGCAGGAGTTTAACGAAGTATGGGTGGTGGACTTGAAGGGTAATGCGCGCACCAGCGGCGAACGGCGCAGACAAGAAGGCGGGAATATTTTTGATGACCAAATTCGTGTCGGCATAGCAATCTGGTTTTGCGTCAAGAAGAAAGGCGCACACGGCTGCAAGATCATGTATGAAGCTGTGCGTGACTATGCCAAAGCAGATGAGAAGCTAGATTTCGTAAGCAGTAAGCAACTACGTGAACGACAGTTTCACTCGATTCAGCCGGACACGAAAAATAATTGGATCAATCTTGCTGATAACGACTTCGATACGTTAATTCCGCTGGCGAGTAAGGACACCAAGGCGGCGAAGACAGCAGCAAAAGAGCGGGCGATTTTCAAGCTGTTTTCATTGGGAGTGGTCACGGCACGTGATGAATGGGTGTATGACAATGATGTCGTGAACTTAGAGCATAAGGTTCGTGCATTGATTGACACATATAACGCTGATCTAAAAAAACTCTCTGCTGCACGTAATAGTAAAAATCTGTCTGACATGCTCGATTATTCCATTAAGTGGACGCGGGCGGTCAAAAACGATTTACGCAAAGGAATATCGTATGAATTCGATGCAGGGGAAATCGTCGATTCAATATATCGTCCTTTCGTTAAACATAAGCTCTATTTCAATAAACATTTGAACGAAATGCAATACCTTTTACGGCAAGTCTTTGGTAATCAAAAAACTGAAAGAATGATCTGTTTTGGTATGAACACGTCCCACTTCAGCACTTTAGCAGTCGATTGCATTCCCATGTATGCGATGCTTATATTTGGTAGCGGTCAAACTCAAGGCCTTCCCTTTCATAGGATTGATGAACATCATTCTGCCGACAACATCACCGATTGGGCGCTCGAACAATTCCGGCAGCACTACACCGCGCCCGTCATTCCCGCGCAGGCGGGAATCCAGTCCATTCAAAAAACCCCGAAGGGGCAAAAAGCAAAACCTCTGGATTCCCGCCTGCGCGGGAATGACGATGCCATCACCAAGGAAGCCATCTTCCACTACTGCTACGCAGTGCTGCACGATCCGCTGTACCGTGAAAAATACGCGCTGAATTTGAAGCGCGAGTTCCCGCGTATCCCGTTCTATAAGGACTTCTGGCAATGGGCGGCGTGGGGCGAAGCGTTGATGTCTTTGCACATCGGTTACGAAGCGGTGACACCATTCAAGCTCAAGCGCACTGACATCCCAGACGAAAAAGCCCGCGCCGCAGGCTTGCAACCCAAAGCGTTGCTACGCGCCGACAAGGAAGCAGGCAGCATCGCGCTGGATTCTGAGACCACGCTGCGCGGCATTCCGCCCGAAGCGTGGGACTACAAGCTGGGTAACCGCTGCGCGCTGGAATGGGTGCTCGACCAATACAAGGAAAAGAAACCGAAAGACCCGACCATACGTGATAAATTCGACACCTACCGCTTCGCCGATTACAAGGAGAAGGTTATCGACCTGCTGATGCGCGTGACTACGGTGAGCGTGGAGACTGAGCGGATTACGCACGCGATGAAGCAGGTGGCGCGATGAATTTGGGCCATGCCAAACAATTCTTTTCGTGATTTTGTTCTGGAACAGCTCGCCGGTCTCGATGGTCTGCGCTGTCGCAAGATGTTCGGCGGGCATGGCCTATATTGTGATGAGCGGTTTTTCGGCATTGTGCACGATGGCAGGTTATATTTCAAAACACATCCCGACACCCTGCCGGCTTATTTAAGCCAGCATGCCAACGTGTTTACCCCTTCCGAAAAACAAACTTTGAAGAATTACCGTGAAGTCCCAGCAGATATTCTGGAAGATGCGGAGCAGTTAAGCGCTTGGGCGAAAAAAGCGGCGCAGCCATGAGCACGCAAGTCCCGAAACAGGTCATACGGCAACGCATCGTTGCAAGCCGCGAACAGCTCCCGCCTGAGGTACGCACTACCCACAATGTAGCAATCACCGCACGTCTATTGCAGTTGCCACAATACCGGCAAGCCAACACAGTATTGGGTTACATGAATTTCGGCGCGGAGTTCGCCACCGAGCGCTGGCTCAACCAAGTATTGGCCGATGGCAAAAAACTCGCTCTGCCCAGAGTCAACCGGCACACCAATCGGCTTGACCTGTATTGGGTCGATGATTTGGAAAACCAAGTAGTTTCAGGATTGTGGGGAATACGTGAGCCGATTGTTGAACGCTGCGAACGGCTGAATACCTTAAATGAGGTAGAATTCGCACTTTTGCCGGGCGTTGCCTTCACCAGAAATGGCGCACGGCTGGGTTACGGCGGTGGTTTTTACGATAAGCTGTTGGCAGACGTATCCCCCCCGCCTGTGCTGGTCGCTGCAGCGTTCGCAGTGCAGGTTGTGGAGCACATCCCGCAGGACATAACTGATGTAAAAGTCGAATGGATAATCACCGAACAGGAGACCATTGCTTGTTCGGTACAAGAATAATGTTGCAACATAACGAGAGAACGGAACGATGGCATCATTACCCGATGACGACCCGCAAGAAACTCAGGAATGGCTGGACGCGCTTGAGTCGGTATTAAAGAACGAAGGCGCTGAACGCGCCCATTTTCTGCTTGAGCAGTTGCTGGAAAAAGCGCGCAGCTCCGGCGCGGGCATGCCGTTCAGCGCAACCACGCCTTATTGCAACACCATTCCAATTACTCAGGAACAACGCTCCACCGGCAATCAGGATCTGGAACACCGCATTCGTGGCTTGATGCGCTGGAACGCGATGGCGCTGGTGTTGAATGCCAATCGTGATTCGTCCGAGCTGGGTGGACATATCGCCAGTTTTGCCTCGGCAGCCACTTTGTATGATGTGGCTTTCAATCATTTCTTTCACGGCAAGACCGCAACCCATGGCGGCGATCTGGTTTATTTTCAGGGGCACTCTTCACCCGGTATTTACGCACGCGCTTTTCTCGAAGGACGCATCAGCGAAGCACAGATGTACAAGTTTCGCCAGGAAGCCAAAGGTGGCGGCTTGTCGTCCTACCCGCACCCGTGGCTGATGCCGGATTTCTGGCAGTTCCCGACCGTGTCGATGGGGCTGGGACCGCTAATGGCAATTTATCAGGCGCGCTTCATGCGTTATCTGGAAGATCGTGGCATGGCTAAAACAGCCGGGCGCAAGGTATGGGCATATCTGGGCGATGGCGAAACAGATGAGCCCGAATCGCTGGGCGCAGTATCCATGGCCGGGCGCGAAGCACTCGATAACCTGATCTTCGTGGTCAATTGCAATTTGCAACGTCTCGATGGCCCGGTGCGCGGTAACGGTAAAATTATTCAGGAGCTGGAAGGCATTTTTCGTGGCGCAGGCTGGAACGTCATTAAAGTGATTTGGGGTGACCAGTGGGACCGCCTGTTCGCCAAAGACAGACACGGCCTACTGTTGAAACGCATGCAGGAAGTGGTGGATGGCGAATATCAAACTTATAAATCCAGAGATGGCGCATATGTGCGTGAACATTTTTTCGGCAAGTACCCGGAATTGCTGGAGATGGTTGCGGACATGTCGGACGACGAAATCTGGCGCTTGAACCGCGGCGGTCATGATACCAACAAAGTTTTTGCGGCCTATGCGGCGGCGGCGCAACACACCGGTCAACCAACCGTAATTCTTGCCAAAACGGTGAAAGGCTACGGTATGGGCGAAGCGGGCGAAGGGCAAAATATCACTCACCAGCAAAAGAAAATGACTGGCGAAGTGCTGCTCAAATTCCGTGACCGCTTCAACATTCCATTGAGTGATGAACAAGTTGCCAGCCTGAATTTTTATCGTCCGCCAGAAGACAGCCTGGAGATGAAATATCTCAGGCAGCGCAGTCAAGCGATGGGCGTCGTACCGGAACGCAAGCCAAACAATGAGCCGCTGCAAATTCCCGGCCTGGATGCGTTTGAAGTATTGTTGAAGGGCACAGACGAGCGCGAAATCTCAACCACCATGGCGTTCGTACGCCTGCTCGGCATTTTGGTAAAAGACAAAAACATCGGCAAACAAATCGTGCCTATCGTACCGGATGAATCGCGTACTTTCGGTATGGAAGGCATGTTCCGCCAGCTTGGTATTTACTCACAGGTCGGACAACTTTATACGCCGCAGGATGCCGATCAATTGATGTTCTACAAGGAAGACCAGAGCGGACAAATTTTGCAGGAAGGCATCAACGAGGCCGGTGCGATGTGCTCGTGGATTTCTGCTGCCACTTCGTATGCCAATCACGGCAAGGCGATGTTGCCGTTCTATATTTACTATTCAATGTTCGGCTTTCAGCGTATCGGTGATCTGACTTGGGCAGCGGGTGATTTACGCGCACGCGGCTTTCTGCTTGGTGGCACAGCCGGACGTACCACACTGAATGGTGAAGGTTTGCAGCACGAAGATGGTCATAGTCATCTGGCATCAGCAACGATTCCGAATTGTATCTCTTACGATCCGACTTTCGCTTACGAGCTGGCGGTCATCATTCAGGATGGCATGCGCCGTATGTATGTCGAACAACAGGACGTGTTCTACTACCTCACGGTGATGAACGAAAACTATGCTCATCCGGCCATGCCAGCCGGGGCGGAAACGGGCATCATTAAAGGCTTGTACCTGTTCAGAGGACATGAAAAAGCGCGCGTTCAGTTGATGGGCAGCGGCACGATATTGCGTGAAGTGATCGCTGCGGCAGAACTGCTGGAAAAAGATTTTGGCGTTGCCGCGGATATCTGGAGCGTGACCAGCTTTACCGAATTGCGCCGCGAGGGACTGGACTGCGAGCGTTGGAACATGCTGCATCCTGAGAGCAAGGCGCGTGTCAGCTACATCGAACAGTGTTTGGCAGAACGCAGTGGGCCGGTGATTGCCGCGACCGATTACATGCGCTCATTCGCCGATCAGATTCGCGGCTTTTTGCCCGGCCACTTTACCGTGCTGGGCACGGACGGATTCGGTCGCTCCGATACGCGCAAAAACCTCCGCCAGTTTTTTGAGGTAGATCGTTATTACATCGTGGTTGCTGCATTGAAAGCACTGGCGGATGAAAAATCGGTCAGCGCCAGCGAAGTCAACAAGGCAATCAAGCTGTACGGCATCAATCCAGACAAACCCAACCCAACCACTGTTTAGGGTTCAGGGAGAGACACTTTGGCAGATATAAAACAAGTGCTGGTGCCGGACATTGGCGATTATAAGGATGTCAGCATCATTGAGCTGATGGTCAAGGTCGGCGACACAGTCAACGCAGAAGACAGTTTGTTGACCCTGGAAACCGACAAGGCGGCGATGGAGGTGCCTGCCCCGTATGCCGGCGTCGTCAAGGAAATCAAGGTCAAGGTGGGCGATAAAGTATCAAAAGACACCTTGATCCTATTGTTGGAAAGCACTGGCGCAACGATTGCGCCTGCTGCTGACAAACCGGTTGTCCAAGAAGCCGCAACTTCACCAAGCCCGCAACCACCTGCCTCCCAAAAGGGAAGCACCGCCCTACCTCCAGCAAATGCGGCGCTAACCGTCCCAGTCGTCGGAGAAAGAATGAGCGCGGCGGCGGGCAAAGCCCATGCCAGCCCCGCTATCCGGCGTTTTGCCCGCGAACTGGGTGTGCCCATCGCGCAAGTCAAAGGCAGCGGCATGAAGGGCCGTGTCACCAAGCAGGACATACAGAATTTTGTCAAAGCCGCGCTGGCTCAGCCCCGTAGCTCAGGCAACGACAACAATCTGCAAGTGTTGGCCATGCCGCTGATTGATTTCGCCAAATTCGGCACGATTGAGACCAAACCGCTGTCGCGCATCAAGAAACTTTCTGGTGCCAACCTGCATCGCAACTGGGTGAGCATTCCGCACATCACACAATTTGATGAAGCGGATATCACCGACATGGAAGCGTTCCGCAAACAGATTGGTGCGGAATATACCAGGCAGGACACCAAGATCACCCCGCTGGCATTCATGCTCAAGGCCGCCGTTGCGGCTTTGCAGAAATTTCCCGAATTCAATGCGTCGCTGGATGCAAGCGGAGAAAATCTGGTACTCAAACAATACTGCCATGTCGGCGTGGCAGTGGATACACCGGATGGATTAATGGTTCCGGTATTGCGTGATGTGGACAAGAAAGGTATCGCACAGCTGGCAAAAGAACTGGGTGAAATCAGTGCGCGGGCGCGCGCAAAAAAAATCAGCGCTGCTGAAATGCAAGGCGGCTGTTTCTCGATTTCCAGTCTTGGCGGCATCGGCGGCACGGCATTTACGCCCATCATCAACGCGCCAGAAGTGGCGATTCTAGGCGTCTCCCGTGCCAGTCTGAAGCCGATCTACAAAGACGGTGAATTCATACCGCGCCTGATGTTACCGTTGTCATTATCCTACGACCATCGCGTCATTGATGGCGCAGCGGCGGCACGCTTCATCGTTTATTTTTCGCAGCTGCTGGCAGATGCCAGGCAGATGGCTTTATAGTTCGTGAGCCAGCAACCGATTGGCATTTTCGGCGGCACATTCGACCCGATACACTACGGGCATTTACGGCTTGCTGAAGAAATGCTGGAGCTGGTGAATTTGCAGCAAATCCGCTTCGTCCCCACCGGTACGCCACCGCACAGAATTTCACCGCAAGTATCCGCGCAACATCGCAGCGCGATGGTGGCGTTGGCGATAGCCGATCAACCCGGTTTTATATTGGATACCCGTGAGGTGCATCGCACCGACAAGTGTTACACGGTGGATACCTTGCGCGAACTGCGCGCCGAACTGGGTATGGCGCAACCGCTATGTTTGTTGATGGGTGGTGATGCATTTCTGCAATTACACACCTGGCATGCATGGGAGAAATTGTTTGATCTGGTGCATGTCGTAGTCGGCTATCGCCCGGGATTTGCCATTGCAGAGCGCATTCATACTGCGCCGCCGACCCTGCAGCAACATTATCAAAAACGCCTGTGCGCTGCGGCTGAATTAACCCGACAAACTTGTGGCGGTATCGCTGAACTGGCAATACCCAAGCTGGAAATATCTGCCACGATGATTCGCAGCCGTGTGGCAGAAAACCGTTCCGTCCGCTATCTGTTACCCAACACGGTGGCTGACTACATTCATCAACATCGTTTATATACCTCATGCTGACTACCAAAAAAAAGACCCAGGCCATCGTTGCCGCACTTGAAGAAATCAAAGCCAGTAACATTCAGGTCATCGACACCAGTAAACTCAGCTCGCTGTTCGAATGCATGATCATCGCCAGCGCAAACTCCACGCGCCAAACCAAAGCGCTGGCGGATAACGTGGTAGTTAAACTGAAACAGCTCGGCGAAAATATCTATGGTCGCGAAGGCGAAGAGAGCGGCGAATGGATATTGGTCGATCTGGGCGAAGTATTGGTACACATCATGCAACCGGCGATACGCGAATATTACAACCTGGAAGAATTGTGGAGCAAGGCGCAGGCAGCACGGCCAAAACTGGCCAAAGCGCAAAAATAAACATGGTTCTGAAAACGGCGCTTGTTCGGGAATGAAGCTACTCATCATTTCTGTCGGACACAAGATGCCGGACTGGGTCACCACGGGTTTCGACAAGTATGCCAAGCGTATGCCGCATGAGGCGAGAATCGAGTTGCTGGAAATCAAGCCGGAACCGCGCAGTACCGGAAAAAGTGTGACGCAAATCATGGCCGCCGAGGCGCAGCGCATCTTGCGCGCCGTGCCGCAAAATTGCCTGAGCATCGTCCTGGATGAACAGGGTACGCAATTAACCACCAAGCAACTGGCGGCACAAATGCAACAATGGATGAGCGCGGGATGCGATACCGCATTTATCATCGGCGGTGCGGATGGTTTGCACGATTCGGTAAAGCAAGCCGCGCAACAAACCATGGCACTATCCCGACTCACGCTACCCCATGCTATGGTGCGGGTATTGCTTGTAGAGCAGTTGTATCGCGCCTGCAGCCTGATGCACAATCACCCCTATCATCGTGAATAAGGCCCCCAAATTTGCGAGAACCGGCTACGCGGATTGCCTGCCCAAACCTTTTCGGCCCAACCACGTGTTGCCTTTGGGCAAACCTTAGGGTTTTTGGGTTATCCTTATCGCCATGAGCATCATTCAGCCACGCATTTATCTCGCCTCACAAAGCCCGCGACGACGCGATCTGCTTAAACAGATCGGCGTCAATTTCGAATTGTTGCTGTTGCGCGCCAATCCGCTCCGCGGCGTCGATGTCGGTGAGGCGTCGCTAACAGATGAGCCAGCGGAAACCTATGTGCAACGTGTCTGCCAGGAAAAGGCCAGGGCGGGGCGGGAATCATTACACTATAGAAATTTACCGCCTTTCCCGGTACTGGCGGCAGATACCAGCGTCGCGCTGGACGGCAAAATACTGGGCAAACCGGAAAATACAAAACAGGCTGCGGACATGCTACGCCGATTATCCGGTCGTGAGCACCAGGTGCTCAGCGCGGTGGCCATTACGCTGGGAGACAGAATGGAAGTCGCGCTATCGATTTCGACAGTGCGCTTTACCCAACTAAATGAGGAACGCATCAATCGCTATCTGCGCACCAACGAATTCTCGGATAAGACCGGCGGCTATGCCATTCAGGGATATGCAGGCGCATTCATCGAACACTTGTCCGGCAGCTATTCCGGGGTGATGGGTCTGCCGCTGTTCGAAACGGCCACACTGTTGCGACGATTCGATTTCCCGACCCTTTAGAACATCCTCAATGACCGAAGAAATTCTGATTAATGTGACACCGCAGGAAACCCGTGTCGCGGTAATGCAACTGGGTGTAGTACAGGACCTGCACATTGAGCGCAGCAGCAGTCGAGGTATCGTCAGCAACGTTTACCTCGGCAAGGTAATGCGGGTTTTGCCGGGCATGCAATCGGCATTTATTGATATTGGTCTGGAGCGTTCTGCGTTTTTACATGTGGCGGACATTTGGGCAAACAATCACAGCGCTGATCCTGCCAAACGGATTGAAGAAATTCTGTTTGAAGGACAAACACTGCTGGTGCAGGTCATCAAAGAACCAATCGGCAGCAAAGGTGCGCGGCTGTCCACTCAACTCAGCATTGCCGGGCGCCTGCTGGTGTATCTTCCGCAAGAAGCACATATCGGCGTGTCGCAACGTATCGAGAACGAAGAGTTGCGCGAGGCATTACGTGCAAAACTGCAAGCCGCCCTGCCGCCGGAACATAAAGGTGGCTATATCATCCGCACCAGCGCTGAAGCGTCGTCCGAACTGGACTTCGCCGCTGATGTCGCCTATCTGGAAAAACTGTGGGGCAATCTGCAAAGCACGGCAAAAACAGCCGTTGCCACACAATTGTTATATCAAGAGCTGAATATCAGCCTGCGCGTACTGCGTGATCTGGTTGGCAATAATACTGCGCGTATTCTGGTCGATTCACGCAGCACACACCAGAAAATGCTGGAATTCGCGCAAACCTATAACCCTGTTTCGACCACGCACCTTGAGCATTATCCCGGCGCCCGCCCGCTGTTCGACCTGTATGGCGTGGAAGAAGAGATAGAGCGCGCCTTATCCAAACGTGTGGACTTGAAGTCCGGCGGCTATCTGATCATCGACCAAACCGAAGCGCTGACCACAATCGACGTGAACACTGGAGGCTTTGTCGGACTGCGTAACTTTGACGACACCATCTTCAAAACCAACCTGGAAGCCACACAGGTCATTGCCCGGCAATTGCGGTTGCGCAATCTGGGCGGAATGATCATCTGTGATTTTATTGACATGGATACTCAGGAACATCGTGACGCCGTGCTGGAAGAATTCAAAAAAGCATTGGCACGAGACCACACACGCATCACCGTCAACGGTTTTTCCACACTGGGATTACTGGAAATGACACGCAAACGTACTCGCGAAAGTCTGGCGCACATTTTGTGTGAACCGTGCCCGACTTGTCAGGGCCGTGGAGAAGTAAAAACCGCGCAAACGGTGTGCTACGAAATTTTGCGTGAAATTGTCCGCGAAGCCAGACAATTCAACGCCCGAGAATACCGCATTCTGGGTTCGCAACAGGTCATTGATCTGTTTCTGGATGAGGAGTCACAAGCTCTCGCCCAGCTTTCAGACTTCATCGCCAAACCGATTTCCCTGCAGGTTGAAACGCTGTATAGCCAGGAGCAATACGATGTCATTCTGATGTGACCATCAGTGTTACTGTCGGCAACATCCTGTCAAAGTAATCGTACCGCCATACTTTCCAGCATTGCCAATGGCACCAGTAAAAAAATCTGGCAAATCACCAACAGTACCAGTGAAGACAGATCCACGTTACCCAATAGCGGCAAAATACGCCGTAACGGCTGCAAAAAACGGTATGTCATTGCCGCGAGCAAAGGCGCAAGTGGAGTATAGGGATTGATCCAGGATAACAATGCTTGCGCGAATATCGCACTCATCAATAAATACACACTCACTTTGATCAGTTTCACCAGACTCCAGAGTAACAAACCAGATAGCGGAAAACTGACGAAGGGGTATCCTCCCAAGTACAAGGTCAACGCCAAATAAATAAACTCAGCGGCAAATGCGAGCAACAAAGTCGAACTATCCAACCGCCACACTGAGGGAATAAAACGGCGCACAGGCAATACCAAAAAATTGCTGATCGCCATGATAAATTCGCCAAGTGGATTGCGCATCGGGGCATTCAACCATTGCAACAGAAAGCGGAATAGCAGCACGCCGGAAAATCCCTGCACAAAGACATCCAGCAATAGTTGCGCAGCGTCCTTGAACACTATTCTTTACCCAGTTCGTCGCCCATTTCACGGGCTCGATCGGCAGCGGCCTTTGCCGCCGCGATAATGTGCTGCTTCACCTGATTAGCTTCCATGCTCAGCAACGCGCGCTCGGTTGTACCGTTTTTGGAGGTGACACGAGCGCGCAACATGGCCACGCCTTCCGTACTTTCATGTGCCAGCTTGGCAGCCCCAAGAGCGGTTTCTACGGCAAGTTGATGCGCCGTTCTCTCCGGCAGGCCGAGCTCCTTTCCGGCTTGTTCAAGCGCCTCGATGAAATAGAAAAAATACGCCGGGCCGCTGCCGGAAATCGCAGTTACCGCATCCATGTCTTCTTCGCTGTGAACCCAGACAAACGAGCCAACGGTCCCCATGATTGTCTCAATTTTCCTGAGTTGCTGTTGCGTTAGCAGCTCCGTGGGCGGGAAGCTGTAAAGGCAAATTCCCGTCATGCCCGCGCCCACCAATGCAGGCATGTTTGGCATAGCGCGTGCCAAGACGTAGTTTTGGTTTGGAGTAGGCAGCCACCGAGCCAAATCTTTAAGCCGAATACCGGCAGCGATCGACAGCACAATCTGGCCAGACAACAATGGGCCAAGCTGGATAGCGACATTTTTTATTTGATCTGGCTTGACCGCCAGCACCACAACATCGCATCCCGCTATGGCCTGCTGACTCTGTTTTTCAAATACGACAACACCATAAACTGATTTCAGGCATTCGAGATTGGCGGCATCAATCTCCACCACACGGATCTGCTGTCCGGCGTATCCTTTGTCAAGCAGGCCGCCAATGAGCGCGGTCGCCATGTTGCCGCCGCCGATAAAACAGATATTCATATCGTCCCCTTTTGATAAGTCCGGTTGCCAAAAATTGCCGTGCCAATACGCACGATAGTTGCGCCTTCGGCTATCGCTGCGGCAAAGTCACTTGACATGCCCATCGACAGCGTATCGAGCTGCAAGCCCTGCTGGTTCAACTGATTGCGTAATTTACGCAGCCGTGCGAACGGTCTGTGCTGCGCCGCTTCATCGTCACTCGGCGCAGGCACCGCCATCAAGCCGCGCAAGTTGAGGCGCGGTAATTTGGCGACTTGCATGGCAAGCGCACCAACCTCGTGTTGCGCAACGCCACGTTTGCTCGGCTCATTGCTGATATTCACCTGCAAGCATATTTGCAACGGCGGCTGGTCCGCCGGACGCTGCGCTGCCAAGCGTTGCGCGACGCTCAATCTATCCACGCCATGTACCCAGGAAAAATTTTTTGCGATTGCCTGAGTTTTATTGCTTTGAACAGGCCCAATGTAGTGCCATTCGATAGGCAAGTCGGTCAGTGCGGACATTTTTTCCAGCGCTTCCTGCACATAACTTTCTGCAAATTGCTTTTGCCCAACGTGATAAGCCTCGCGTATCGCATCTGTTGAAAAAGTCTTGCTGACCGCCAGTAGTGTTATATCATCGGCACGACGCCCTGCCCGGTCGGCCGCCGCCGCCAATGCGCTGCGTATAACTTGCAAGTTGGAAGCGATTATAGTCATAATCACGCGCGCCACTTAAATCCTGATCCATGCGGCTTGATGCCGTATTTTAAGCCGGTTCAAAACCAGTCAAACAGGGAAGATTATAATGGATATCACCGAGCTGCTAGCCTTTGGCGTAAAGAACAAGGCCTCCGACTTACATCTCTCGTCCGGTCTGCCGCCCATGATCCGCGTGCATGGTGACATGCGCCGTATTAATTTGCCGCCCATGGAACATAAAGAAGTCCACGCCATGGTGTACGACATCATGAATGATGGGCAGCGTAAATTTTACGAAGAGAACAAAGAGGTCGATTTTTCCTTCGAAATTCCCAATCTGGCGCGTTTCCGTGTCAATGCCTTTGTGCAAAATCGGGGTGCGGCAGCGGTGATGCGCACTATCCCGTCCAAGATACTGTCACTGGAAGAACTGAAAGCGCCAAAAAGTTTCGAGACCATCTCCGATTACCCGCGCGGTATGGTGTTGGTCACCGGGCCAACCGGTTCCGGCAAATCCACCACATTGGCAGCCATGATCAACCATCGCAATGATAATGAGCTGGGACACATTTTGACTGTCGAAGACCCAATCGAATTCGTCCACGAAAGCAAAAAATGTTTGATCAATCAGCGCGAAGTCGGGCGCGATACCCTGTCATTCAACAATGCCTTGCGCTCGGCGCTACGCGAAGACCCTGACATCATACTGGTCGGTGAAATGCGTGACCTGGAAACCATACGTCTGGCGATGAGTGCCGCCGAAACCGGCCATTTGGTGTTCGGTACGCTGCATACCAGCTCGGCGGCAAAAACGATAGACCGCATCATTGACGTGTTCCCCGCTGACGAAAAGGAGATGGTGCGTGCGATGCTGTCCGAATCACTTCGTGCGGTCATTTCACAAGCGCTGCTCAAAACCAAAGATGGTACCGGCCGGGTGGCCGCCCACGAAATCATGGTCTGCACACCGGCTATCCGTAACCTGATTCGCGAGGCAAAAGTTCCGCAAATGTATTCAGCCATCCAGACCGGCCAAAGCTTGGGCATGCAAACACTTGATCAGTGCCTGACCAATCTGGTCAAAAGTGGCGCCATTTCTTCTGCCGAAGCGCGCGGTAAAGCAATGAACAAGGACATGTTCCCCGGTTAACCAAAGCACTCACCACCTGGAGTTACAAATATGGAAAGAGATCAGGCAACCGAGCTGATATATAACTTGTTACGCGGCATGACCACCAAAAAGGCCTCCGATTTGTTCATCACCGCAAACTCTCCGCCCATGTTCAAAGTGAGCGGCAAGATGACGCCGGTTTCCAGCCAGACGCTCACCGCGCAACATACCCAAGTGCTGGCACGCAGCATCATGAACGATCGCCAAGCCGCCGAATTTGAAGCAACGCATGAATGCAACTTCGCCATCAGTCCGCACGGCATAGGACGTTTTCGCGTAAACGTTTTTATGCAACAACAACGCGTCGGCATGGTGATGCGCGTGATCACCACCACGATTCCCGATCTGGACCAGATGGGTATGCCACCGGTACTCAAAGATATCGTGATGACCAAGCGCGGCCTGGTTATTCTGGTGGGTGCGACCGGATCCGGTAAATCCACCACGCTTGCCGGAATGCTCGGCCACCGCAATCAGCATAGTTATGGGCATATCATTACTATCGAAGACCCGGTGGAATATGTTCACGAGCACAGGAACTGCATCATCACCCACCGTGAAGTCGGGGTAGATACTGATTCCTGGCATGCCGCGTTGAAGAATACCTTGCGTCAGGCACCTGATGTGATATTGATCGGTGAAATTCGTGACCGCGAAACCATGGAATATGCTGTGGCATTTGCCGAAACCGGTCACTTATGTATGGCTACCCTGCATGCCAACAGCGCTAATCAGGCGCTGGATCGCATCATCAATTTTTTCCCGGAAGAACGTCGGGAGCAACTATTGATGGATTTGTCACTCAACATCAAATCCATCATTTCACAACGCTTGATCCCAAAGAAGCAAGGCGGTGGACGGGCGGCGGCAATTGAAATCCTGCTTAATTCCCCGCTTATTTCCGATTTGATATTCAAGGGTGAGGTGCATGCCATCAAAGAGATAATGGCCAAGTCGCGTGAGCTGGGCATGCAAACCTTTGACCAGGCGCTATTCGACTTGTTTGAGTCAGATGCTATCTCCTATGAGGAGGCGCTGAAGAATGCAGACTCGGTCAATGATTTGCGCTTGCGCATCAAATTGCAAAGCAAAAACGCCGCTGATAGAGATATGCTCAGCGGCACAGAAAATCTCAAAATGACTTGATGGCTTTAAAGCAGCACTCATGCGGCTATACCACCTGAACCGAGAAGTGCTGTTGACAGAAATTCACCGTTTTTGAAAAGCAACACGCCACAATAAACACGCTCCGCTAAGTGGAGCGTGGCTGTTTTTGCGGCGACCTGTTACTGCCGGATACAATTTTATATTCCAGCAAACGGCACTCAATTGCGCCATTAAATAATGGTGTGCGTTTGGACGGGGACAAGCGCATCAGCTTGAGTATCGCCTTGTCGGCAGTGAACAGATAAGCCACCCACCCACCAAATTTTCTTTTCAATGCATCACCAAGTTGCGGGTAAAGCTCAGCCAGCTCATCAAGCTCGCCCATGCGTTCGCCGTAGGGCAGATTCGCGACCAGCATACCCTGTGCTACCGGCGCGGATATCTCCAATATATTAGCCTGCTTGAGTTGCACACATTCCGACAGGCCGGCTTCTTGCAGATTACGCCACGCGCTTTTCAGTGCATCGCCATACAAATCGCTGCCATAAATTTCCAGGAATTTTATGGGTAGCTGCGCTGCGATTGCTTGTTCGCGCATCATTTTCCATGTGGCAGCATCAAAATTTTTCAGTATTTCAAAAGCAAAACTGCGCGCAATGCCCGGCTGGATATTCAGTGATATTTGCGCAGCTTCCAGCAAAAAAGTACCGCTGCCACACATCGGATCGAGTAACGGTATGCCCGGTTTCCAGCCCATCAAACGTAATATTCCCGCCGCCAGATTTTCACGCAATGGTGCAATATTGGTGTGCTGGCGCACCCCGCGCTTGAATAGTGCGTCTCCGGAAGTGTCCAGATACAACATCAGATTTTGCTGTTCAATAAAAACATGGATACGCACGTCGGGCGTTAAAGTGTCCACGCTTGGACGTTCATTGCAGTGTGCACGGAAGCAATCACATACCGCATCTTTTATCAGCAAGGTGATGTACTCGAGGCTTTTCAGCGGGCAGTTGATGGCAGTAACATTTACCCGAATGGTACGGCTGACATCGAACCAGTGCTGCCACTGTAATTCAGCTGCCGCCTGGTAAATATCCTGTTCGGTGCGATATGTGGTTTGCTTGATGCGCCACAAGATACGGCTGGCGATCCGGCTTTCCAGATTGGCGCGGTAACAGAGCGGCCAGTCGCCAACAAAATGGACGCCACCCTCGGTGGCACGTGTCTGCTGAGCGCCCAATTTTTCCAGATCGCTCTGTAAAACCGCTTCCAGACCGCGCGGGCAGGGGGCAAAAAAATCGGGCATGCATTATTCCAGTCTTATTTCATCGGTGAAATTGCGTTGGCTGTTCGCCTACTCCCAGCCGTATTCGCGGCACTGTCAGCACCGTTCGCTCATGGCTGCCTTGTTTGACCTTTGAAAAATTGGGATTAGAAGGGCTTGACAGTAACAAGTATAACGATAGCAACCAGAATCAGCACCGGGACTTCGTTGAACCAGCGATAAAATACGTGCCCGTGCGTATTTTGATCGGCAGCAAACCGCTTCATTAGCCTGCCGCAATAATGGTGGTATCCGATTAACAGCATGACCAACAATAACTTCGCGTACAGCCACCCACCGGTAAAGCCATATCCCAACCAGAGCCAGATGCCGAAGCCCAAAGCCAGCCCTGCAATCGGTGTGACAAAGCGGTACAACTTGCGCTCCATCAACTTCAGGCGGGCAATCTCGACGGGCTCGGTTGCCATGGCGTGATTGACAAAAATGCGCGGTAAATAAAATAGCCCGGCAAACCAACTGACCACAAAAATAATGTGGAACGCTTTAACCCACAACATAAAACACCTCTACTGGGACAGTCTTTTTCTGAACAACACCAGCGACACATAAAAGCCAAGCAGGGCATAACTCAATAATATCGCGACATGCATGAGTAAATTTGCCGGGATGGCATTGTTCAACAGCGGCCTGGCAATATCAATCGCATGCGTCAGGGGCAGAATTGATGACAGGTTCTGCAACATGGGCGGTAACTGGCTAACCGGAAAGAACACACCACATAACAGCACCATCGGAGTGATGACCAAGGTGAAATAATACATGAAGAAATCATAGCCCGGCGCAAGTGCGGTCATGATCAATCCCAACGACGCAAAACACAACCCAACCAGCAAGGCGACCAGAATAATCCACAACGACAGCCAGGAATGCGACAAACCCATTATCCAGACAACCAGCAATACCGCTATGCCCGACAACAGACTTTTACTGGATGCCCAGGCAATCTCTGCCAAAATAATGTCGTCCAGGGTGATCGGTGTGTTGAGTATCGCTTCCCAGGTACGCTGTTCGTGCATGCGCGCAAAAGTTGAATATAGCGCTTCAAAACTGGCACTGTTCATCGTGCTGTAGCACACCGTTCCGGCTGCAAGAAAGGAGATGTAAGGCATTCCGCCCACCTCGGGCAGCATTCCTCCCAGACCGTATCCCAGACCCAGCATATAAATAACCGGGTCGGCCAAATGGCCGAGTATGGATGAGCCGGCCATCTTCTTCCACACCATGAAATTGCGTCTCCAGATCGGCATAAAGCGCAGGCTAAACTGTGGCATGGTAAATAAATCAATTTTCATTCGCGCATTTCCCTGCCGGTCAATTTCAGAAACACATCTTCCAGATTTGCCGGACGATGCAGGTAGCGCAACTGGGGATGATGCTGTAATTCGTGCAGCAATGACTGCGCGTCATCCACATAACAGAACACCGACTCTCCGCTTATTTCAAATCGCCGAGCAAGATGCGCCGCATGAATATTTGCCCAGGCAATCGCTTGGTCGCCGAATACTTCGACCACTTGTGGTTCAATATTCTGCGCAATCAATTCGCGCGGCGAACCGCTGCTGATAATGCGTCCGTTATCCATCACCGCAAGGCGGTTGCACAGCCGCTCCGCCTCATCCATAAAGTGAGTGGTGAGCAACAAGGTCTTGCCGCGTGCCGTCAGCTCGCGCAGTCGCTGCCAAATCAGGTGGCGCGCCTGCGGATCAAGACCGGTAGTTGGCTCATCGAGAAATATCACTTCCGGGTCATTTACCAACGCACGAGCCAGAGTCAATCGCCGCTTCATCCCGCCGGATAAAACGGTGACTTTGACATCACGCTTTTGAGTCAGATTGGCAAATTCCAGCAACTCCGGCAGACGCGCCTCTACAACAGCATCACGCATGCCAAAGTAACGGCCATAGACCAACAGGTTTTCTGCCACGGTAAAGTCAGGATCAAGATTATCAAATTGCGGCACGACGCCAACCCGCAGGCGCGCTGCACGCGCTTGAGCCGGGATCGCATGATCCAGTAAACCAAGCGTGCCGTTATCCGGTGAAATGAGTCCCAACAATAAACGCAACGTGGTCGTCTTACCGGCGCCATTTGGCCCCAGCAGACCAAAACACTCGCCGCGCTGAATGGATAAATTCAAGCCATCCACCACCAATTTATCGGCATAACTTTTGCGCAAATCGCGCGCACTCAATACGACGTTCACTGGAAACTTTCCATATTCTGCAAAACGATTTGTTTGAGTTGTGCCAGACGTCCGTGGAAAAAATGCCCTGCGCCTGGCAGTACCACGATGGGTAATTGCTGCGGGCGCGCCCAGTGCAATACTTCTTGCAAGCTGACCACTTCATCCAGATCACCGTGCACCAGTAACGTATTCGCTGCCACCGGTGGCATGGCAAAACGACCAACGGCAGGCGCTATAAGCAGCAATTGCCGGGGCTGTAACTGCCCGGCAGCACACGCTTGAACGTACGCTCCAAATGAAAAACCGGCGCTGAACAAAGGCAGGTTCGGATAGCTGTTACGCAGAAAATGCGTGGCAGTCAGTGTGTCTGATGTTTCGCCGACACCCTCGTCATAGGCGCCCTCACTCGCTCCCGTTCCGCGGAAATTGAAGCGCAATGCCGCACAACCTGCTTCCACAAAAGCCCGCGTCAGGGTGGTAACCACTTTGTTATCCATCGTGCCGCCCATGGTGGGCAGGGGATGCGCTACCACCGCTATCGCTTGGGCCGGACGGTCAGGTACA
>DASRWN010000080.1:0-3652 GCA_035654595.1 Gallionella sp.
CGATTTTTCGGGCACCAAAAAATTCGATAGCATGACCGGCTATCGTTCACAATCATTCTTGACCGTGCCGATGTGCAATCACGAAAAAGAAATCATCGGCGTGTTGCAACTGATCAACGCACAAGACCGGAAAAGCGGAAAAATCGTGTCATTCTCAAAAGATGACCAGCAACTACTGGAATCCCTCGCCTCACAGGCGGCCATCGCACTGACCAATCGCCGTCTGATTGAGCAGTTGGAAGAACTATTCGAGGCTTTCATCCAGCTCATCAATACCGCCATTGACGATAAGTCGCCCTACACCGGTGGGCACTGCGAACGCGTCCCCGCGCTCACCATGATGCTCGCTGAAGCGGTCAACCGTACCACGCAAGGCCCGCTCAAAGATTTTGTGATGACAGACAAAGACAGGCACGAATTGAAAATCGCCGGTCTGCTCCATGATTGCGGCAAGATCACCACGCCCGTGCATGTGGTCGATAAAGCCACCAAACTGCATACCCTGTTCGACCGTATCCATTTGATCGACACCCGTTTTGAAGTGCTCAAACGCGATAGCGAAATCGCCATGCTGAAAGCCATTGCCGCCGCCGGTTCCAATAGCGGAGAAGCCGAATCTGCACGTCATACTCATCAAGCTCAAATTGCGCAGTTGGATATGGATCGCGAATTTTTGCGCCACTGCAACGTTGGAGTCGAAGCCATGTCAGCTACCGATCAGCAACGGGTGCGGGCAATCGCCAACTACCAATGGTGCGATACGACAGGCGCAGCAAGCAATTTCCTGAGTGCGGATGAAGTCGAAAACCTCACCATCCGTGCGGGCACGCTAACCGCAGCCGAGCGGGAAATCATCAACCATCACATCGTGGTCACCATCAAAATGCTTGAGTCACTACCCTGGCCCAGACACCTCACGCATGTGCCCGAATATGCGGGTGGGCATCACGAACGCATGGACGGGAAAGGTTATCCACGCGGACTGACGCGCGAACAAATGTCGGTGCAAGCCAGAGTGATGGGCATCGCTGATATTTTCGAAGCACTCACCGCCAAAGACAGGCCGTACAAAGAAGGCAAAACACTCACCGAATCACTCACCATCCTCGGCAATTTCAAACTTAATGGTCACGTCGATCCGGATTTGTTCGATATCTTCATCCGTGAGAAAGTGTATCTCGACTACGCCAAAAAATTTCTCACCCCGGAACAGACAGACGAAGTGGATTTGAGTAAAATTCCCGGGGTGAACCTGAATTCATAGCAGTTAAACTATTCGCAAGGCTACGCAATGCATAAGATAAATGACTTCCTGGATCGCTATTTCGTCCCCCTGTTTCGCTGGCTCACGCTCGGTGTGTGTGTAGCCGTCGCGTTGAATTACGTCGATTTTTGGTGGTATTGGGAATTCAGCCTGCCAGCTTGGGGGGCATTCCCCTCTAGGCTTGAATTTATCGGCGCGCGCTTGGCATTGTTCTGGGCTTTTGCCGCACTTACCTTTGGTGCCGCATTGTTTGATTTGATCCGCTCACCGCCCAGAATACGCCGCCGCTCAATCATCCTATTTTGTCTGGCTGTGGCGGGCGGTGTTGCGCCTTATTTGATGCAGCGTTTTGTACTCACCTGATGCGCGCAGCCGCAGCTTACTGGTTTTACTATGCTAACGTAGGCCCAATTCTGATCAGTACCAAATTAAACGCCTTAACCTACCATGAGCTGACAAATTGTGTTTGAACAGTGACAATTTTGAGCCAATCGAAACATATCCTCTCACTGACAAAGATATAAAGGTACACTGAAACAAGGCACTTTGATATTGGCATGACTATTGCTGAATAATGGGCAACACACATCGTGTGTGTTTACCCGTAACCGAGCTTTAGGCAGAAGGCGATATGGCTGCACTAAAGTTAACTTGATAAAGGAGCTTTAACATGAAATATCTACAGAAAGGTTTTACCCTGATTGAATTGATGATCGTGGTCGCGATCATCGGCATTCTGGCTGCCGTGGCGATCCCTGCTTACGGCGATTACACCGCACGTGCGCAGGCTGCTGAAGCATTTACGCTGCTGGACGGCCTGAAAACGCCCTTGACTGAATCCTTTACGTCTGGCGGTGTTTTCGGGGTGCAATGTAATGGTGTGCCCGTACCTTGTATCAACAATCCAAGCGGTGTGACCGGCACCTTGTCAGGTAGGTATGTTGCTGCAGTTTATACACCCGACGGCAATAACGCTCTGACTGGAGTCACCGCACAATTCAGAGTAGCCGGTGTAAATACTAGGCTTGTATCTGGTGGGGCGGGATTGCAAGTGCATTTGTGGTACGCCCCGGCCACTGGTTCTTGGAGTTGCGCCAACGGTAAGTCTACGGAAACCGCCAGCGCTCCGGCTGCAGTAGTAGACCTCGCCACCGCATTACCACCTGCCATTTTACCTCAGTCTTGCACTTAATCTTGTCAAACTATCTTTAAGGTAGTTTGCAAGTCCAAGCCCCTCGCAAGAGGGGCTTTTTCTTTGAATGTTTTTCTTGGGAACGTACGTTCGCCCCGTAAAGCATCCATTCGCAAACTCGTTGCGGCATTCAGCTTTACCTCATCGGTCAGCACCCGACATTTATAGCCCACGCAATTTGGCAGAACTACTTATAATCACACCGATTAACCACATCGGATATTGATATGCGGCTATGCGCTATTCTGGTTCTAACTTGTTGGCTGCAAGGCTGCGGACATAAGGCCCCGCTTGTGCTGCCTGCTGCCGTGCCTGTTCAACAAAACACACCACCATGAACCCTCATTTTCATTATCAGGAGAATCGGCTTCATGCCGAGCAAGTCCCTTTGGCCGATGTAGCCGCCCGGTTTGGCACGCCCTGTTACGTGTATTCCCGGGCTGCGCTCACCGAAGGTTTGCGCCAATTCTCCGCCGCCCTGCAAGGGCGCGAGCATTTGCTTTGCTATGCGGTGAAAGCCAACTCAAACTTGGCGATTTTGAATCTGTTTGCGCGCCTGGGGGCAGGCTTTGACATCGTCTCCGGCGGCGAATTACAGCGCGTGCTGGCGGCGGGTGGCGATCCTGGCAAAATTGTTTTTTCTGGTGTCGGCAAAACCATTCCGGAAATGTGCATGGCGCTCGAAGCCGGCATTTTATGCTTCAACGTTGAATCCGCCGCTGAGCTGGATCGCCTTGATGAAGTCGCCGCAAGCATGGGCAAAATCGCCGCGATCAGCTTGCGGGTCAACCCGGATGTGGACGCAAAAACCCACCCCTATATCTCGACCGGACTGAAACAAAATAAATTCGGCGTTGCCTATCCCGATGCGATCAGCCTGTATCGCAAGGCCGCCGGTTTGGCGCATTTGCGTATCACCGGCATGGATTGTCACATCGGTTCGCAACTGACCGAGACGAGCCCGTTCATCGCGGCGACTGAAAAAGTGCTGGCATTGGTGGACGAACTGGCTAGTTTGGGTATTCAGCTTGAACATATTGATCTGGGCGGCGGTCTGGGCATTTGCTACGGCGATGAAACCCCCCCCGCCATAGCAGAATATGTGGCTGCCCTGTTAACTGCATTAGCCGGGCGCAAGGAGAAATTGATTCTCGAACCGGGGCGCATTCTGGTTGGCAATGCGGGAGTACTGATAA
>DASRWN010000081.1:0-14009 GCA_035654595.1 Gallionella sp.
GATACCGTAAATCGCCGAAACGGTCGCGACGATGATGGCATCTTCACGCTCCAGCAGCGCCTTGGTGGCGGACAAGCGCATCTGCTCGATCTGCTCATTGATGCTGGAATCTTTTTCGATATACACGTCGCGCGACGGCACGTAGGCTTCGGGCTGGTAGTAGTCGTAGTATGAGACGAAATATTCAACTGCGTTCTCGGGAAAGAAATCGCGCATCTCGGAATACAGTTGCGCTGCCAGTGTCTTGTTCGGCGCCATCACCATCGCCGGTCGCCCGAGTTGCGCAATCACATTCGCCATAGTGAAAGTTTTGCCGGAGCCAGTGACGCCGAGCAGGGTCTGGAACGACAAACCATCGCGTATGCCCTCGATCAACTGCGCAATTGCGGCGGGCTGATCACCCGCCGGCTCGAAAGGCTGGTGCAAGCGGTAGGCGCTATTGGGAAAGGTGATGATATTCATGGTGA
This sequence comes from Gallionella sp., assembly GCA_035654595.1. Taxonomy (GTDB): domain Bacteria; phylum Pseudomonadota; class Gammaproteobacteria; order Burkholderiales; family Gallionellaceae; genus Gallionella. The sequence continues at coordinate 468 of DASRWN010000081.1, forward strand.
ACCGCACATTGTACGGGGAATGTCTCAATAGCCAAACGCTGATCGCTTGAAAAATTCTTCCGCACAAAAAAACAAGCAAGATCAAAAAATATTCTTCAGCCATCCAGCGATGGCTGTAGTGTTTATAACGAATACGGTCGCGCACCTGATCCAGAAATTTCACCGGGAGCAGGGAGGAAGCGCCGCTTTTCTCAGGAGCAGTCGCCATGTTAGGATGCCAGCATACTTTAGAATCAAGCAGGTAAAAATAACGTCTCAGGTTATACGGCGTTTTTGTCATCTACTGTACGTTAGGTATATTTGAAAATGAAGCCCGATCCAACTTCGCTGAATATCAAGCTCCCTCCTTCAAAATTTACCTGGAGACTACAGCGCTACATTATTTTAATGAGTGCAGTTTTGTCACTCTTGGCGGTCGCACCTCATTCCATAGCTTTTGCTGTATGTGCGGTATTGATTGGCACCCCACTTTTCTGGCTCATCTTTGGCTCAAATATTATCTTTCGTCAGACAACTGGCATGCCTATTGTCAGACTTGTAGTAATAGCCACTCTAGTTTATTTCGTTGCAAAGTTACTGGCTTGGGCTGTACCTGTGCTTGTTAAGCTATTAGCTGGGTACGGCATTGCCTAACCCATCATTCAAGCGGGACGCTGCGCTAACGCACACCGCCCCTTAATTCAAATGTTAAGCATAAAAGAGAATATGTCTGAATCAATAACACCTGTTCAACTTGAATATCGAAAACGGCGTTCTAAGATTTTAAAAAGCGTCGTACTTTGCATTTTGGTACCTTTCGCACTAACTGCAATCGGCAGTTATCTCAACGTTCCACAATCTATCTTGTCTTTCGGGATGGCTATTACGATGATAGGACTAGCCGTATTCATTGTGTATCTATGGCGAGTTTGGAAATGCCCGAACTGCGGGCGAAGCCTATGTAGCAGTTGGGGTGGAGGAACGTTAGGCGGCAAATGCATTGCCTGCCAAGTTCAGCTATATCCTCCTAAATTCTCAAAAGATGGACAAATGTATCAGTAATGGAGAACGGATCTCCACTAGCATCCTCTCTCTCAACCCCCGATTCATTACTTTCCGCGGCACAGGTATAATTCGCGCCAGCACATCAACCCGTAAGGAAACGATCTTGAAACTCTCGTCGCGCGTACAGGCCATCAAGCCCTCTCCCACTCTTGCCGTCACTGCGCGTGCCGCAAAACTTAAAGCTGAGGGCAAGGACATCATCGGGCTGGGTGCGGGCGAACCGGATTTCGACACACCGCAACACATCAAGGACGCGGCCATCGCCGCGATCAACAAGGGCTTCACCAAATACACCGCAGTCGGCGGTACACCCTCGCTGAAACAGGCGGTGATCGGCAAGTTCAAACGTGACAATGGACTGGACTACAACTCAAAACAAATCCTGGTCTCGTGCGGCGGCAAGCAAAGCTTTTTCAACCTGGCGCTGGCCGTGATCAATCCCGGCGACGAAGTGATCATCCCCGCGCCTTATTGGGTGTCTTATCCGGACATCGTGATCATCGCCGAAGGCAAGCCAGTGATCGTGCAGGCAGGTATTGAGCAAGGCTTCAAGATGACTGCCGCGCAACTGGAAGCGGCGATCACGCCGAAAACAAAGATGGTGGTGATCAACAGTCCGAGCAACCCGTCCGGCGCGGTGTATAGCGGGGAAGATTTGTTGGCGCTTGGCGCCGTGCTACGCAAACATCCGCAGATATTGATTTCTACCGACGACATGTATGAACACATTGCGCTGACCGATGAAAAGTTCGTCAATATTCTGAACGTGTGTCCCGACCTGTACCCGCGCACCATGGTGCTGAATGGTGTATCCAAGTCCTATGCCATGACCGGCTGGCGCATCGGCTATGCGGCTGGGCCGGAGCACATCATCACCGCGATGGAAAACGTGCAGTCGCAAAGCACTTCCAATCCGACTTCGATTTCACAGGTTGCTGCTGAAGCCGCGCTGAATGGCGATCAAGGTTGCATCACGCCGATGCTTGATGCATTTCGCCAGCGGCATGTGTTTGTGGTGAATGAGTTGAACAAAATTGCCGGGGTAAAGTGCATTATGGCGGGCGGTGCGTTCTATGCCTTCCCGGATGTTCGTATGGCGATTGCCAAGCTGCATCAGCGCGGCACAATCAAAACCGCCAACGATGTGGCATTGTCCGAATATCTGCTGGAACATGCCGGTGTGGCGGTGGTGCCCGGCTCGGCCTTCGGCAGCGAAGGTTATATTCGTTTATCGTTTGCCACCTCGATGGAAAACCTCAGCAAGGCGCTGGCGCGTCTTGCTAAAGCGCTGGTGTGAGGTTTCGGTGGAGGCTAACCAGCGGCTTGGCTGGCGTCGTTTGCCAGCTTAGCCGATTGGCTATGCAAAGCTAATCTTTTCCCCGCAAGGGGGAGGCCGTGGTTGTAAAGCCACTTATGAAGTGGCTTTACAACCACGCACAGGTTATGCCGAAGCCACAACCGCACACTGCGCTGGCGCGTCTTGCCAAAGCGCTGGCCTGATCCTCAAATCTGTGCATCAGACGCGCAGGCCTTGTATCCACTTGCTGTATAGCTGAGTCGCCACGCTTTGCATCGGTGCCAGCTTTTCATCCATCTGCTGTTGCATCACATGCGTCGCTTGTACCGCCGGGCTGGCGCTGCTCTCCGCCGCTTCATCCGCGCCTACATCACACCAGCGGGCGATCATTTTCTCGGTCATTTCGACATGGCATTGCAGCGCAAGATGTTTGCCGATGGCGTAGGCCTGATTGGCGCAGTGCGCGCTGGACAACAGGTGTGTCGCATGTTGCGGCAGGGTGAAAGTTTCGCCGTGCCAGTGAAACGCGTTGAAGCTGCGCACCTCACCGAACCAGGCACGCGCACTATCGTTATCAGATACATGCACCTCACCCCAACCGATTTCTTTTACCGCATTGCGTGCCACGACCGCACCCAATGCCTTGGAAATCAGTTGACCGCCGAGGCAGTGCCCCAACAGGGGAATGTCTTGCGCATAAGCGTTGCGAATCAACTCCAGCAGTGGCGGAATCCAGGGCAGATCATCATTGACGCTCATCGGCCCGCCCATAAATACCAGCCCGGAATAAGTGGCAGGCTGGGGCGGCACAGCCTCTCCAGTGTCAATGCGTATCAGTTGCCAGGGGATTTGTCGCTGGTCGAGAAAGTCGGCAAGATAGCCGGGACCTTCGGTTGAAGCGTAGCGAAAAATGGCGATAGATTTCATTCGTCCTGCTCCCCCGCGCCGACGGCGGAGGGATCATTTCTGCGTTAGGTTAGATAGTTTTGTCGCGCTCGATTAAAGCATAAGCCGAGTGGTTATGGATCGACTCGAAGTTTTCCGATTCGACGATAAAGGCGTCGACGCGGTCATCCGCATTCAATACCGCAGCCACGTCGCGCACCATGTCTTCGACAAATTTTGGATTGTCGTAAGCGCGTTCGGTGACGTATTTTTCGTCGGGGCGTTTCAGCAAACCATACAGTTCGCACGAAGCCTGTTCTTCGGCGATACGAATGACCTCTTCAATCCAGACGAAACGATTGGTGCGCAGCGTGAGGGTGACATGTGAGCGCTGATTATGCGCGCCGCGCTCAGAAATTTTCTTTGAGCAAGGGCACAAACTGGTGACGGGGACCATGATTTTCATGGTGACGCTGGCCTTGCCATTGACGATCTCGCCGATAAATGTGACGTCATAATCAAGCAGGCTCTGCACACCGGAAATCGGGGCAGTCTTGTTGACGAAATACGGGAAACTCATCTCGATATACCCTGACCGCGCTTCCAAGCGCGTTACCATTTCATGCAGGATGCTCTCGAACGACTCGACAGAAATTTCCCGTTCATGCTGGTTGAGGATTTCGACAAAGCGCGACATGTGCGTGCCTTTGAAGTTATGCGGCAAGTGCACATACATGTTGAAAGTGGCGATGGTGTGTTGCACACCGACACTCTGGTCTTTGACCTTGACCGGATGACGGATACCCTTGATGCCGACACGATTAATCGCCAAATGGCGGGTATCGGCGCTGTTCTGCACATCGGCAATCGGGGTTGGTATGGAGGCGTTCATAACTGGCTCTCTCATCATTTAATTATTCAGGCGGGAATTATAATCAATTCCCGACAAAATCACTAGGTTAATTTATTGGTGATACTGGCCACCAGTCCTTTGGCGTCCAAGCCACAGTCTGCCAGCATCTGCGCGGGGTCGCCCTGCTCGATAAAGGCGTCTGGCAAGCCCAGTTGCAGCACGGCAACAACCAGCCCATCTTGCTGCAAACATTCTGCCACCGCACTGCCCGCGCCGCCCTGCACGCTGTTCTCCTCAACTGTGACCAGCAAATCATGCGTGCGTGCCATATCCCGCACTAATTCTTTGTCCAGCGGCTTGACAAAGCGCATGTTGACCACCGTGGCATTGATTTGTTCAGCCGCCGCCAGTGCCGGCGCCAGCATCGAACCAAACGCCAGAATCGCCACACGCTTACCGACACGGCACACTTCTCCTTTACCCACGGGCAATGCCTGCATCTCTGCACTGATCGGCACTCCCGGCCCGACACCGCGCGGATAACGCACCGCGCTTGGGGTATTCAACTGGAAGGCGGTATATAGCATCTGGCGGCATTCGTTTTCGTCAGCCGGCGCCATCACCGTCATATTCGGAACACAGCGCAAATAAGACAAATCGAAACTGCCTGCATGGGTTGCACCATCCGCACCGACCAACCCGCCACGATCGACTGCCAGCACCACGGGCAGATTCTGTATGGCAATGTCGTGAATGACTTGATCGTAAGCGCGTTGCAAAAAGGTTGAATAAATCGCTACGACCGGCTTGTATCCATCACAAGCCAAGCCCGCCGCAAAGGTCAGCGCGTGCTGTTCGGCGATGCCCACATCAAAGTACCGCGCCGGGTAACACTGCGCGAACTCAGCCAGACCCGAACCTTCACACATCGCTGGGGTAATGCCGACCAAACGCTCATCCTCGGCTGCCATGTCACACAGCCATTGGCCGAACACCTGGGTGTAAGTGGGCTTGGATGCTTGCTTGGGGGCGATGCCGTTGGTACGGTCGAATTTGCCCACGCCGTGATAGAGCAAACAATCCTGCTCTGCCAGTGCGTAACCCTTGCCCTTTTGCGTGACGACATGCAGGAACTGCGGGCCATTGAGTTGGCGCAAATTGCCGAGTGTGCTCAGTAATACATCCAGATCATGGCCATCAATCGGGCCGATGTAGTTAAAGCCGAATTCCTCGAATAATGTCCCCGGTATCACCATACCTTTGACGTGCTCCTCAGCGCGCTTGGCAAATTCCAGTACCGGCGGCATAGCCTTCAATACCTTTTCGCTGCCGCGCCGCATCGCCGCATAAAAACGGCCCGACATCAATCTGGCCAGATAATTATTCAGCGCGCCGACCGGACGCGAGATGGACATATCGTTATCGTTCAATATAACCAGCAAATTGGCGTTCATGGCGCCAGCATTATTCAGCGCTTCAAAAGCCATGCCGCCGCTCATCGCGCCGTCACCAATGATGGCAACTGCGCGCCGTTCGCTGCCTTGCAGTTGCGCGGCAACCGCCATGCCCAGCGCGGCACTGATAGATGTACTGGAATGTCCGGTGCCAAAGGTGTCGTAACGGCTTTCTTCACGCTTGGGGAAACCGGCAAGACCGCCCGCCATGCGCAAGGTATTCATCGCAGCGCGCCGCCCGGTCAGTATCTTGTGTGCATAGGTTTGATGCCCGACATCCCAGACCAGCTTGTCTTCCGGGGTGTTGAAGATGTAATGCAACGCGATGGTCAGCTCTATGGTGCCAAGATTGGAAGACAAATGCCCGCCGGTGTTGCTGACCGACTCGATCAGGAATTCGCGCAGTTCTTTGGCCAGCTGTACCAATTGCCCACGATCCAGACCGCGCAAGTCTTCCGGGGAGTTGACAGTATCAAGCAATGAGTACATCAGAATTTTCGTAACACAATGAAATCGGCCAACTCGCGCAAGCGTTGCGCACTGTCATCAAATTCGGCAAGCGCCTCCAGCGCTTCACCATGCAGCCGCTGCGCCATTTCACGCGCGGCCTGCACGCCAAGCAGTGTGACGTAGGTAGGCTTGTCGTTATGCGCGTCCTTGCCTGCGGTCTTGCCAAGCGTGGCAGTGTCGGCTTCGCCGTCCAGCACGTCATCCACCACCTGAAACGCCAGACCAATACACTTGCCGAAATGATCCAGCTTAGTTAGCTGCACTGCATCGATTTTGCCGCAGTGTGCGCCGAGCAGGATAGCTGTACGAATCAGCGCGCCAGTCTTGTGAATGTGCATGAATTCAAGTTCCGGTAAAGTCAAAACCTTACCGACGCTGTCCAGATCAATCGCCTGACCGCCTGCCATGCCGCGCGAACCGGCGGCTACGGCAAGCAGCTTGACCATCTCCAGTTGGCGCGCCGCATCGTCGCTTAAAGGCTGCTCAACCAACAATTGAAATGCCAGCGTTTGCAGGCTATCGCCGACCAGTAACGCTGTGGCCTCACCGTATTCCACATGACAGGTCGGTTTGCCACGGCGCAGGACATCGTCGTCCATACACGGCATATCGTCATGCACCAGCGAATAGGCATGTATCAATTCCACCGCTGCGGCAACAATGTTGACACGCGCCAGCGCAGCGCCGGCCAACTCGCCTGCGGCAAACGCCAGCAGCGGACGCACACGTTTACCGCCATCCAGCACCGCGTAACGCATCGCCTGATGAAGCCGCTGCGGATGATGCTCCGGTCGTGGTAGCACAGTGTGCAGCAGCGCTTCGAAATCAGCCTGGCGCGCGCTGACCCAACTCTGAAAATCAGCGCGCATCAAATCGATCCGGATTCACCGTCGGCAGAAAAATCTTTCAGCGCACCCTCCTCCAGCACCCGCACCTGCTGCTGCGCGTCATCCAGCCGGGCGCGACAAAAGGTCAACAGTTCTGCGCCGCGTTTATACGCAGCCAGCGAATCTGCCAAGGATAACTTGCCGGCTTCCATATCAGCAATAATGCCTTCCAATTCAACCATTGCCGACTCAAAAACCAATGCTTTTTTGGGTTTCTCCGCCATCTCATCCCTTAACCTGTCAAAGTGTGGCATTCTACCCAACGCACTCCACCAGAGCCAGTTTTGTCTAAGGTTTCCGTTCGATTAACAATACACCGCTTCACAGCGCACGCTTTTTTGGTTAGGATGCCGCTGGTAAGTCAAAGGAACATCCCTCTACAGTTCCTGCATTTCCACTTTGACCCAATGAACAAAAGCGAGATTTCACCATGAGCGAACACATACAATATGTTTCAGACGCAACATTTGACAGCGACGTACTGCAAGCCTCCCTGCCTGTGCTGGTTGACTACTGGGCAGAGTGGTGCGGCCCATGCCGCATGATCGCCCCCATTCTTGAGGAAGTTTCCAAGGAATACAACGGCCGGCTGACCGTGGCCAAATTGAATGTGGATGAAAATCAAGAAACGCCGGCAAAATTTGGTATACGCGGCATCCCAACCCTGATGCTGTTCAAAAACGGCAATATTGAGGCCACCAAGGTCGGTGCGCTGTCAAAATCGCAATTAACTGCTTTCATTGACAGCCACATTTAATCCGTTTATTGTCGCGCCTGAGTGTCGCACCCATTCCCCTTTTTATCATCCTAACAGCCAAACAATAACGCAAATACATTCCAGGCCGTACGGGCCGGTATCCTTGAACACCCGATTCTAAAATCCCTTTTTCCTCGTATTACTCATGTTCATTCACGCATCAATATATGCATTTATCTGACCTGAAAACCAAACACGTCACCGAACTCGTTGAAATGGCAGCCGCCAACCAAATCGAAAACGCCAACCGGATGCGGAAGCAGGATTTGATTTACGCGCTGCTAAAAAGCCAGGCAAAAAAGGGCGAGAGTATTTTTGGCGAAGGCACGCTGGAAATATTGCCGGACGGTTTCGGCTTCCTCCGTTCACCGGATACCTCGTACTTGGCCGGACCCGATGACATATACGTCAGCCCCAGCCAGATACGCCGCTTTAACTTGCATACCGGCGATTCGATAGAAGGCGAGATTCGCACCCCGAAAGATGGCGAACGTTACGTAGCCTTGGTGAAAGTGGACAAGGCCAACGGCGAGCCCCCCGAAAATGCAAAAAATAAAATCCTGTTTGAAAACCTCACCCCTTTATTTCCAACTGAACCGCTGAGACTGGAACGTGATATTCGTGCCGAGGAAAATATCACCGGGCGCATCATCGACATCGTCGCGCCGATCGGCAAAGGACAACGCGGCTTGCTGGTCGCCTCTCCCAAATCAGGTAAAACGGTGATGCTGCAACACATCGCACACTCCATTGCATCCAACAATCCGGATGCCACTTTGATCGTGCTGTTAATCGACGAACGGCCTGAAGAAGTCACCGAGATGCAGCGTTCGGTGCGCGGTGAAGTGGTCTCATCCACCTTTGACGAACCCGCCACGCGCCATGTGCAAGTGGCAGAAATGGTATTGGAAAAAGCCAAACGGCTGGTTGAACACAAAAAAGATGTCATCATCCTGCTGGACTCCATTACTCGTCTGGCGCGCGCTTACAACACGGTAGTTCCCTCTTCCGGAAAAGTATTGACCGGCGGCGTGGATGCCAACGCGCTGCATCGTCCCAAACGTTTCTTCGGCGCGGCGCGCAACATCGAAGAAGGCGGTTCGCTGACCATTATCGCCACAGCACTGGTGGACACCGGTTCACGCATGGACGATGTGATTTACGAAGAATTCAAGGGTACCGGCAACATGGAAATACACCTGGACAGGCGCATGGCTGAAAAGCGCATCTATCCGGCGATTAACGTGAACCGCTCGGGCACACGCAAGGAAGAATTGCTGATCAAACCGGATATTCTGCAACGCATCTGGCTGCTGCGTAAGCTGCTCTATCCGATGGATGAGTTGGAAGCAATGGAATTCTTGCTCGACAAGATCAAGGCCACCAAGAACAACGCGGAGTTTTTCGACTCCATGCGCCGCTAAGCATCAATAGTCCCAGAGTAGTTGTTTCATTTTAAGGATTTTTTGCTACGTAAAAACTCCTCTATCTGCGCAATTGGCACCCCGGGACTGAACAAGAAACCTTGGATCTGGTCGCATTTGAGCAGACGCAGCAGCTTCGCCTGTTCACTCGTCTCCACACCTTCCGCGATGACCCGAAAATTCAGGGAGTGCGCAAGGGAAATGATGGCTGAGACGATGCTCAAATCGTTGGCATTGCTGGCCATGTTGATGATGAATGCCCGGTCGATTTTTAGTGAATTGATTGGCAACTTGGCGATGTAGCTGAGCGAAGAGTAGCCAGTGCCAAAATCATCAATCGCCACTTCCACCCCCATCTCCCGAATAGCGCGGAGCTTCTGAATGTTGGACTCAACATCCTGCATAATCAGGCTCTCGGTAATCTCAATCTCCAATCCACCGGATAGGCCTCCCGAGTCGTTCACCGCACGCTCTACCGTACTGACAAAATCATCCCTCTGTAACTGAACCTGCGACACATTGACCGAGATTCTGGGCGGAGCCAAATCGCTTTTTTGCAAGTCCCGATAATCCGCCATTGCCTGCGCCAACGCCCAAGCGCCGGCCTCAATGATCATCCCTGTTTCCTCGAGCATTGGCATGAATGCGCCCGGCAGCACCAAGCCAGTTTCCGGATCTTCCCAGCGCATCAATGCCTCCAACCCGCCTATCTGATTGCTCTTGAGATTGATCTTGGGTTGATAATGCAGCACCAGTTGTTTTTGCTCCAACGCCTGACGCAGCTTGTTCTCAAGTGTCAGCTTCTCCGCGACCCGTGCATTGAGTGCCGGGGTGTAAAACAAATATTTGTCGCTGGAGAGCTTGGTCTTCTTCAGCGCGGCTTCGGCGTTGCGGAACAATGTATCGGCATCTTTTCCATCTTCCGGGAAAATGGCGATACCTGCTCTGGCCGATATGCGCAGCTCCTGTCCTTCCAGCGTGAACGGCTGACTCAGGGCGGTTGCGACATGATTCTCGAGAAAGCGCACAACGTCTGCTTCTTTGCGGATATTGGACAAAACCATGGCAAAGCAATCAGCATTGATGCGCGCCAGATCATCCACCCTATAATCCACCTTACCCCCCATGGCGAGCAGACGTTCGGCCACCTGCTTCAGCAGTGCATCGCCGGCGTGCCGCCCGAATGTCTCGTTGATACCCCTGAATCGCTCCAGGTCAATCGCCAGCACTGCTATCGTTTCACCGGCTTGCGCATCAAGCAGATGTTGCCCCAGGCGGTCGTAAAACAGCGTGCGATTCGGCAGGCCGGTGATCACATCGTAGTAGGCGAGATAATTAAGCTGTTCCTCCTTTTTGAGGTTATTGACGGCGAATGAAACATCGCCCGCTATCTCGTTCAGTAGCCGCATCTCGTCATCGTCGAAAACGCCTGTTTCCGGTGCGTAAAGCGCGAACACACCGACCGGTTTGCCTTCTACAACAAGGGGAAGTACCACCACTGAATGATAACCACGGCTCAAGGCCTCGCTACTCAAGGCTGCCATGCGCTCGTCGCTGGCGATATCATTGCAAATCACAGGATTCATCTCGGTCAGCGCTTTGGCAACCAGCGGGCAATTCCCGGGAGCACCCTCACGCGAGGTCAGGTTGAATTGCGTCAGATAGCCGTCACCACGGCCTGCCTGAGCAACGGGTGTGACCCGCTGGCTGGCTGCATGAAACTTGCCGATCCACGCAAAAACAAACTTGCCTTCTTGCACCGCGATGCGACAGGTTTCACCGAACAGCTCCTCCTCTTCCAGAACACGCACAATCATCGTGTTGATACCGCTGAGCACACGATAAATCCGGTTGAGCCGCTTGATCTTGGCTTCGCTAACTTTGAGCAGAGTGATGTCGCGCGCAATAGTAGACAGGTATAGCACCGTCCCATCAGCTCCCTTGTGGGCGATAATCACCTGCAGAGTCGGGATCTCCCGCCCGTCCGGCCCGGATATGGCTGATTCGCCACTCCATGTGCCATGGCTGCGCGCATATGGGATGGCCTGTTCCGTCATCAACTTATATGCCCATGCTGGGTAGATGTCCCGAATTTTATACCGGGACAAGTTATCCGCTTTAATTCCCGTCAATCGCAGACCCGCCAGATTTGCATACAGAAGTTGGCCATCCGGTGTCACGGTGCCAATCAAGTCTGGAGTTGCCTCAATAATCGCAACCAGCCGCGCCTGTTCTTCCTGAACACGCTTACGCTCTGTTATTTCCGTAGTCAGCGCAGCGGTTCGCTCGTCAACCAACTGTTCAAGATGTTCGTGCAGCCTGGCTCGTTCCAGTGCCACCGCCACCTGATTACCAACACCATGCAGCATCTTCAACTCCGCTTCGCCGAACATGCCCTGCTCCGCTCCGACCAGGTTCATGATCCCGATAGTCCGCTCACCGGTCCACAGCGGCACGCTGGCATGGTAGCGCAAACCCTGGATGTCGCCCTTGGCCGCTTTCAACCACTCGCATTCCGGGATGTTGGCAGCGTGCTCCAGCTCCCCCGCGAGAAAGCGGCGCTGGCAGTCGCATGTGCCATCCATCGCTCCTTCCTGTAGCAAGGCCGGTGGCAAATTGCGTGCGGCGATAAGCCGGAAAGTCGACTTGCCTTCCAGCAAAGATATCCAGCCGGCCTGGATTCCGGGCAACTCCAAGGCTCGCTCCAGCACTGCTTCTGCCACCTCGCGTTCGGTAACCGCACTGTTAAGACCAACCGCAAAATTGTACAACCCGTTCAACATCTGGTTGGAATACTCCAACTCTGTTTCGCGCAGCTTGAGCTCGTTGTTAATATGAACCGCTTGCTCGTAGGTAGAAATCAGCAGATCCAGGATTTGTTGCCGCTCCGAGTTGATAAAGTATTTCTGTCCGCCAAGGTTGATTTCTACCCCCACCTGCATCCTTTGTCCCTTGCGTATATCAAGGTTCATCAGCAGGTAATTGATGCGTGACAGCAGATAGCGCTCCTCGTAGGGTTTGCGGATGAAATTATCTGCGCCGCACTCCAGCCCGCGGATCACGTCCTGCGAATCAGAAAGTGTAGTCACCAGAATGACCGGGACATCCTTCAATTTTTCGTCGGATTTGATTGCCTTGCACAGTTCATAACCATCCATCTCGGGCATCACGATGTCGCTAATGATCAGGGTAGGTCTGTGTGCCTGCGCAGCCAGCCAGGCCAGCTTGCCGTTGGCTGCAATAGTCACCCGGTAACCGTGCTGCTCAAGCAGGAAACCGAGTCGCTCGGCCTGGGTGCGACTGTCTTCAGCGATAAGAACACTGAGGCTGTTTTTGCTCGTCTCGGATTTCACTGTTGACTCTCCTTTCTGTCTTTGTTATTTGCCAAACCTGTCAGCACTGCGGCAATCTTGTCCGGTGCAAGGATAAACGTGGCTGCATTCAGCCTGATTGCTTCGCCCGGCATGCCGTGCACCACGGAACTATCCTTGTCCTGGACAAAAGTAACTGCCCCCTTTTCTTTCAAGCGCAGCAACTCCTCCGCACCATCGCGCCCCATGCCAGTGAGCAGCCCGGCGACAACCTCACCGCCGTATACCGTGGCAAGCGAGCGGAACAGGTAAGAGACCGAGGGACGCAGGCCGTTTTCCGGGCCATCATCGGTAAGAACAATCTTTCCGCCACGCTCCACCTTCATCTGGCAAGCATCGGGGGCGACGTAGGCATGGCCGGGCAACATCGGCTCACCATGCTTGGCCACATGAACAGGTAACCCGGACGACTGCGCTAACCACTCAACCAGGGAAGTGACGAAGCCGGACGCTATGTGCTGGACAATCAATACCGGCAGCGGAAGATCCTTGGGTAGCATTGACAGTACCGTCTGTAATACAGGTGGCCCGCCGGTCGAGGCGCCCATGGCGATCACTTTAGCCCTTACCGACTTACCCAATATCTTCGCAGCCAACGGCAGTACCGGCTTGTGCCGTGATTGTGGCCAGCGCCGCACCACTTTCACTTCCGACATCAGTTTCACCGTTTGCACCAGTTCCCCTGCTGTTGTTGCGTGATCCTGGTGACCGATGCCGTTTGGCCGCGCCAGTATGGCCAAGGCTCCCGCTTCTATGGCGCGAAACGTGGTTGTGGCCTCACGCGGATCATTGCTCCCGCTCACGATTACGATTGGTGTCGGTTCCGTTTCCATGATACGGCGTGTCGTTTCCAGCCCATCCATTTTAGGCATGTGGATATCCATGGTAATGACATCGGGCTGATAGCGCCGCACAGCGTCTAACGCTTCTTCCCCATTGTTTGCGCTACCGACCACATGGATGTCGGGATCGGCGCTAAGAATGTAAATGAGAAACTCGCGTACCACCGGAGAGTCTTCAACTATCAGAACTTTGATCATGTACTTTTCTTTCTTTCCAT
>DASRWN010000082.1:0-13420 GCA_035654595.1 Gallionella sp.
ATCATGGTTTGACCTGAATGCCCCGATTTTTGAGGATGACTGGGCATGTTTGACCGGCCGTAAACGCATGCAAATTTCGGATTGACTAAATGATGGACGGCACCACCCTCTGCCCGCATTGCCATACCCGCTTCCGCATCAATGATGCGCAGTTACATGCACAGCAAGGTATGGTGCGGTGCGGGCATTGCCTGCGAACCTTCGATGCGCGATCTGATTTCATACCAGATCAACCCAGCCCACAGATCGAATTGCCGATACTGGACAGACCGGTTGTCCAAGCAGACAGAGATACTTCACTGCCAGATAAAGCAACAAGCCATATTTCTGTTAATCCGAATGCGACAATACCTGAAACCGCTACTCTGAACCTGGCAGAAGCAGTTGTCCCGCCGCAAAGAACATTGGCCGAACGGGTTGTTATCGTGCATGACCGGGAGGAAGATACCGAACAACCCAAACATCGCACCGGGCTCTGGCTGATCGTAGTGTTGTTATTGCTGATACTGATCGCCCAGGCCGTTTACTGGTTCCGCGTCGACATCGCCGCACGCCTGCCCGGTTTGAAGCCCGTGTTGGTCAGCTACTGCCGGCTGCTTAAATGCAGCGTACCTCTGCCACAAAATAGCGATTTGATCAGCATAGAGTCATCGGACCTTGAATCCAGTCCCGCACAGCCCAACCAAATCACCCTGAATGCCCTGCTGCGCAACCGTGCCAGTTATGCGTTTGCCTTTCCTGATCTGGAACTAACTCTTAACGACACCCAGGACAAAGCGCTGGTACGGCGCATATTCAAGCCAGCTGATTATCTGCCTGCGACAGAAAATGAAACGGCCGGATTGCTCTCCAATCACGAAGTCAATATCAAACTCCGTCTGGATACCGCTGACCTCAAGCCAAGCGGTTATCGACTGGCGCTGTTTTATTCGAACAAATAAATCGTTTTGCCGTTTGTCAGTGTGCGCTCTTTGCGGCATAATTCGCCCTGCCGTTTAGACCAATGGGAGAGTGCATAGCAGTTTTGCATAGAGACTGTTATGCCGCCGAAGGCGCAACACCCGCAATCGCTCAGGCTCAAGAACTATTGGCACAGGCAAATCTGGAGAGTGCTATTTTAAGTAGCCACCGAAGGGGCAAGCAACGTCAGTTGTAATCTCTCAGGTATCAGGGACAGATGGGGCGCAGCACCAGGGAATGCCCACTAACCTACTGCGCGGTTGATTTGCTTTGTCGCGTGCTCACTCGCCACCCGTCTGTCTTGCCAGATATGTTTCGTGTCTCACTGCACGGCTCTTCGCATCTCAAACCGCTCATGACAGCGATCGGACATTCCCCGTCTTATTGATGATCGGGGATGCAATGGCTCTAAAACAAACTCCTTTACATGCAACCCATCGCAGCATGGGTGCAAAAATGGTCGATTTCGGCGGCTGGGATATGCCGCTGAACTACGGTTCACAAATCGACGAACACCATCAAGTTCGCAATGATTGCGGCATGTTCGATGTTTCGCACATGCGCGTAGTGGATATGAAAGGTGACGGAGTGCGCGCTTTTCTGCGTTACCTGTTGGCGAACAACGTGGACAAATTGCAGTCTTCCGGCAAAGCCCTGTATTCGTGCCTGTTGCGTCCCGACGCGGGTGTGATCGACGATCTCATCGTCTATTTCATGAGCGAGCAGTGGTTTCGTATCGTAGTCAATGCAGGCACTGCCGATAAAGATATCGCATGGATGCGCGAACAGGCTGCACAACACGCGCCGCTATTGAGTGTCACACCGTGCCATGATATGGCGATGATTGCCGTGCAAGGCCCCAACGCACGCGAAAAAGTCTGGCAGGTGCTGCCGCAAACCAGATCGGCCACAGAAAACCTGCAAAATTTTCAGGCGGCCGACTGCGCGGATTATTTCATAGCCCGCACCGGTTACACCGGCGAAGACGGTTTCGAAATCATGCTGCCTGCGCAACAAGCAGCAGACTTTTGGATTGCCCTGCACCGGGCGGGTGTTGCTTCTATCGGCCTTGGCGCGCGCGACACACTGCGCCTGGAAGCCGGCATGAATCTGTACGGGCAGGACATGGATGAAACGATCAACCCGCTGGAGGCCGGATTGGCCTGGACGGTGGATCTAAAAAGCGCGCGCGACTTTATCGGAAAGTCGGCATTGCTTGCCCACCCGCCCATCCGCAAGCTGGTCGGCTTGGTGTTGTTGGAGCGCGGCGTATTACGCAGTCACCAGATTGTGCACACTGCGCACGGAACGGGCGAAATTACCAGCGGTACTTTCTCGCCCACTTTAGGCCAGTCCATCGCTTTGGCACGTCTGCCCATAGCAGTACAAGTCGGCGATACCGTACAAGTGTCGATACGCGATAAAATGCTAAACGCAAAAGTAGTGAAATATCCGTTTGCGCGCAACGGCAAGTCATTACTCCCCGGTTAATTTAAATTTCTTCTTGAGGATACGGCTATGAGCAACCCGGCAAACTTGAAATACACAACTTCCCATGAGTGGGTCAAAACCGAAACCGATGGCACAGTAACCATCGGCATCACCCAACATGCACAGGAATTATTAGGTGACATGGTGTTCGTGGAAACCCCCGCGGTTGGTCGCAAACTGGCTGCCAGGGAAGAATGCGCCGTGGTCGAATCGGTCAAGGCCGCTTCCGACGTATATGCGCCATTGGCGGGAGTGGTGCTCGCAATCAACGGAGAGCTGGATAGCGCACCAGAAAAAATCAATGCCGATCCCTACGGCGCCTGGATGTTCAAAATGAAACCGGATAATGCCGCTGATGTCGCCGCACTGCTGGATGTCACGGCCTACCAGGCTCTGGTCGACAACGAGGCACATTAAACTGGTACTGAGGGATAACAACCAGCCACCCCAAAACGACTGCCAATTGGCATCGCGCGCAACACTTCTAAATATTTATCTGCCTCAAACATGAACATGATCAGCACCGATGAATTTGTAAACCGCCATAACGGCCCACGCGCCACCGACATAAAAATCATGCTGGAAAAGATCGGGGTGGATTCCGTGGATGAGTTGATAGACCAGACCATTCCGGCTGCGATACGCCTGAACAAACCGTTAAACCTGCCCACCGGAATGACGGAGTATCACTATCATCAGCATTTGCGCGGTATTGCCGCCAAAAATCAGGTGTTCAAAACGTATATCGGTTTGGGTTATTACAACACCATCATCCCTGCCGTCATTCAACGCAACGTGCTGGAAAATCCCGGCTGGTACACCGCTTACACACCTTATCAGGCGGAGATTGCTCAAGGCCGTCTGGAAGCTTTGCTGAATTTCCAGACCATGATCATGGATTTGACCGGCATGGAAATCGCCAACGCATCCCTGCTGGATGAATCCACTGCCGCTGCAGAAGCGATGGCCATGCTGTTCAGCAATCGTTCCGGCGAAGCGGTTAAAAATAACGCCAACAAATTTTTTGTTTCGCATGAGTGCTATCCGCAAACCATTGATTTGCTCAAAACCCGTTCGGCTCCGCTCGGCATCGAATTGGTGATTGGTAATTTTCAGACGGCAGCTTTAGACGGCAGCATGTTCGGTGCACTGCTTCAGTATCCCAGTGCTGACGGCCAAGTTTACGACTACGCCGATTTTGTAACGCGTGCCAAAGCCAATGGAACTGGCATTGCCGTGGCAGCCGACGTGTTAAGTTTGGTGTTGCTTGTGCCGCCGGGCGAATGGGGGGCGGATGTGGTGGTGGGCTCCACGCAACGCTTCGGTGTGCCGATGGGATATGGCGGCCCGCATGCTGCCTATTTTGCCTGCCGTGAAGAATACAAACGTTCCATGCCCGGTCGCATCATCGGCGTTTCGGTTGATGCGGAAGGGAACCCTGCATTGCGCATGGCGCTGCAAACCCGTGAGCAACACATCCGCAGAGATAAGGCAACTTCCAACATTTGTACCGCCCAAGCATTGTTGGCCGTCATGGCCAGCATGTACGCCGTATACCACGGGCCGGAAGGCTTGAAAGGAATTGCACAACAGGTACATTTTTCCGCGCTGGCGTTGGCTGCTGAATTGAAAAAACTGGGTTATGCTACCAATGATGGCAACTATTTTGACACGCTCAAAATCTCATCAACTGCCGCGCAACAAGCCAGCATCAGGCACTTGGCAGAAGCAGCGCAAATCAACTTCCGTTACACGGACACTGCCATCACCATCTCAATCGACCAAACGACCAGTGCAGACGACTTAAATGCCATCATTGCCGTGTTCGCAGCAGCGGCTGGCAAGCCCGCTGCCGCACTGGCAGCAGAACAGGTGTTGAATCAAAAATCAGCGCTCAAGTATCGTCGGTCTCCGATATTGCAACATTCGATCTTCAATCGCTATCATTCCGAATCGGAGTTGATGCGCTATATCAAAAGACTGGAAAACAAAGATTTGTCGCTGACGCATTCGATGATCTCATTGGGCTCATGCACCATGAAGCTGAATGCCGCAGCCGAGCTGATACCAATTACTTGGCCCGAATTCGCGCACATGCACCCCTTCGCTCCTGCACAACAAGCAGCGGGATTTCATCAGGTGATTGATGAACTGGATCAGTCGTTGTGTGAAATCACCGGCTTTGAAAAAATGAGTTTTCAGCCCAATAGCGGCGCGCAGGGCGAGTATGCCGGACTGCTGGTGGTTCAGGCTTATCACCAATCGCGCAACGAGGCGCACCGCAATATCGCCTTGATCCCCACCTCTGCACACGGCACCAACCCTGCCAGTGCGGCCATGTGTGGCCTGAAGATCGTGTTGGTGAAGTGCGACAAAAAAGGCAATATTGACGTGGCCGACCTGCGTGAAAAAGCCGTTCAACATAAACATGATTTGGCCTGCTTGATGGTCACCTATCCGAGCACGCATGGCGTTTACGAAGAAAGCATCATCGCCATTACCAACATCATCCACGAAAATGGCGGGCAGGTTTATATGGATGGCGCCAACATGAATGCGCAAGTCGGCCTGACCAGCCCCGGCAATATCGGCGCGGATGTTTGCCATCTGAATCTGCACAAGACCTTCGCCATTCCGCACGGTGGCGGTGGGCCAGGCATGGGCCCGATAGGCGTGGCGAAACACCTGATGCCTTTTTTGCCCTCTCATCCATTGGTCAGATCCGGCGGTACGCACGGCATACATGCGGTGTCGGCAGCGCCTTTCGGCAGCGCGTTGATCCTGCTGATCTCATACGGCTACATAAAAATGCTGGGCGGCGCCGGTATGACGGAAGCAACACGCATCGCCATATTGAATGCCAATTACATCAAGGAATCGCTGAAGGATCATTATCCGACCTTGTATAGCGGCACGAATGGCCGTTGCGCGCATGAAATGATTCTGGATTGCACCGCATTCAAACGCGATGCCGGGGTAGAAGTCGCCGATATCGCCAAACGCTTGATGGATTACGGCTATCACGCACCCACCGTTTCATTCCCTGTGGCAGACACCTTGATGATAGAGCCCACCGAAAGTGAATCGAAGCAAGAACTCGACCGCTTTTGTGCAGCGATGATTTCGATACGCCAGGAAATTGATGAGATCGTGAGCGGTAAAGCAAGCGGGGAAGACAATGTAATCAAAAATTCCCCGCATACGGCACAGTCTGTCATTACGCAAAACTGGACGCACAGCTACTCGCGTGAAAAAGCGGTTTATCCCTTGCAATGGGTGCGGAACAGCAAATTCTGGCCTAGTGTTGCGCGTATCGACAATGTGCGCGGCGATAGAAATTTGATTTGCGCCTGCCCACCGATTGAAAGCTATGCAGAGTCGGTATAATGCGCATTACAACAACCCTTAAAAGGAAAATATCATGAACAAAGAAACCTCAAACAATAGTGCCGTTACTTTAGGCGGGGCGCCAATCACACTGTTCGGCACTTTCCCGAGCGTCGGTCAAACCGCGCCTGCGTTCACACTGGTGGACAAAGACTTAAAGGACGTATCGCTGAAAGACTTTGCCGGTAAGCGCAAAGTACTGAATATCGTACCCAGCCTGGATACGCCGACATGCGCCACCTCTACCCGTAAATTCAACGAGGCCGCCAGTAAACTGGCGAACACGGTGGTGTTGGTAATATCCGCGGATTTACCGTTTGCCATGAGTCGTTTCTGCGCCACCGAGGGATTGAATAATGTTATCCCTCTATCATTGATGCGCGGACGCGATTTCATGCGCAATTATGGAGTAAAGATTGCCGATTCAGCGCTGAGCGGTATCACCGCCCGTGCCGTGCTGGTGCTGGACGAGCACGATAAAATCATACATACCGAACTGGTTGGTGATATCAAGGATGAACCCAATTATGACGCAACCCTGGCAGCACTTAAATAAGCTGTGTGCACCGAATGTCCTGCTTCTGCCAGGTGAACTTAAGTGGTCGCGCGGCAGTCTGACCAACTCAATTTGTTAAGGGAGATATCATGTTGAACAGCAAAGAAGTGGGCGCACTATTGCTTGCCGCTTTCGTTCTCAGCAGTTGCGCGTCCAGTTTATCCGGTGGTGGTTATAGCCGGGATCAGGCAAGGCAGACCGAAACCGTACAAATGGCCACCGTTGAAAGCGTGCGCAGCGTGCAAATCGAAGGCACCAAGACGCCGGTCGGCACTGCGGCTGGCGCGGTGGTTGGCGGCATCGCTGGCAGCGATATCGGTGGCGGTAAAGGCAGTTCGATTGGCACGGTACTTGGCGTGGTGGCTGGCGGTCTGCTCGGCTCTGCCGCTGAAGAGAAGTTGACCAGTCAACCCGGCTTGGAGATTACTGTCAAGTTCGATAATGGCAGGCTGATCGCCGTCACACAAGCGGCGGACGAACAGTTCAAGGTCGGCGACCGTGTACGCGTACTCACTGGTGGCGGCGTGACACGTATCAGTCATTAACAACAGCACTGCCTGCACAAAATAGCCAATTAACCGTACCGTAACATTGCTCGGCTAGAGTCTTACTTTTGTTTGTTTTCACACTTGGTTCAAAGATGGAAAGTCCGTACAAAGGTAAGACTGGCTTGCGGCGTCTGTGCAACGCTTTTTTTTATTCACTTGCGGGGTTGCGCGCGGCGATTCAGCATGAGGATGCCTTTCGTCAGGAGGTGCTGCTCGCCGCGTTCCTCATTCCGACCGCCCTGCTGACTCCAGCCGGCGGGCTCGGCAAGGCCATGATGGTCGGCAGCATCATCTTGGTATTGATCGTAGAATTACTGAACTCCGCCATCGAAGCCGCAGTGGATCACACCTCGCTGGATCAACACCAACTTGCCAAGCGTGCCAAGGACATCGGCAGCGCGGCTGTCTTGTTGAGTTTGCTGAATGTCGTTTCAGTCTGGGTGTTGGTGCTGTTCTTCTAACCCCATCTTTAATCCCGCTACCCGGCACAGCATCCAATCAACAAACCGCTGTCACTAAATCCTCATAAATCCTTCATCAAAACTTCTCATTGAAGTGGGACAGTGCGCGCCATGCAAACTCCTATATGAGGAAAGACATGGCAAATCCCGCGCTACGCATCGCTGTTGTAACGGAAACCTATCCGCCCGAAATCAATGGCGTGGCGATGACCATCAGCCGCATGGTAGAAGGCTTGCGTCAGCGTCATGTGATTGAATTGATCCGTCCACGGCAAAGCAAAACAGACCGTGCGAAACATGAAGTTACCCTGCAAGAAATCCTGGTACGCGGTTTCCCGATCCCGCGCTATCCGGGTTTACGTCTGGGATTACCTGCCAAACACAAATTGATCAAACTCTGGACTGAACAACGCCCCGATATCGTTCACCTGGTTACCGAAGGTCCGTTGGGCGCTTCCGCATTGGCAGCGGCGCGCAAGCTCGGTATTCCGGTCAGCAGCGATTTTCACACGAATTTCCACAGTTACAGTCAGCATTATGGTTTTGGTTGGTTACAGAAAACCGTTGCCGCGCATTTACGCAATCTGCACAACCGCACTGATGCCACTCTGGTACCCACTTTGGAGTTGCGCGACACCCTGGCAAAAGACGGTTATCAAAATCTCCATGTCGTTGCGCGTGGCGTGGACACTACTTTATTTCACCCCGGCAAACGCAGCAGCGCGCTGCGTCAACAATGGGGTGTAGCCGATGATGAACAGGTAGTGATTCACGTGGGGCGTATCGCGGCAGAGAAGAATTTGCCATTGGTGCTGCGCAGTTTTGCAGCAATGCAAAGCGCCAATCCAAAGCTGAAACTGGTACTGGTCGGTGATGGCCCGCTACGCGAACAATTACAGCGTCAATACCCGCAACATGTTTTTGCCGGTATGCGGACTGGCGAAGACCTCGCAGCACATTACGCATCGGGCGATATTTTCCTGTTTCCGAGCATGACAGAAACCTACGGTAATGTGACTGTAGAAGCAATGGCAAGTGGGCTTGCCGTGCTCGCCTATCGTTACGCAGCAGCGGCTGAACATATCAGACACGGGCAGAATGGTTTGCATGCCGAATATGGCAATGCAGATGAATTCATCCAGCAGGCTTGTGCGCTAGCTAATGATGCTGAGGGCATCGCAAAGATGCGTGAGCATGCGCATCAGACCATGTTGAAACTTGACTGGAAAAATATCGTGGACGAATTTGAACAGGCACTTACACAACTCGCTTTGCAACAGGAGGTGCGCCATGTCACAACGAACCTACACCCTGCAACAGATTCAAACTTGGGATGAAGCGTGGTGCTTGCGCTTCAACCGCGCCAGCGCTAATCCCTGGATACGCAAATCGTTTCGCCTGATCAGCCGATTAGGCGACGGTATTTTCTGGTATGGCTTGATGATCGTGTTACTGGTGCGCTATCAAGCCGCCGCCCTGTTTGCCGTCCTGCACATGATTGCGGTGGGTCTGGTTTGCACCGTCATCTATAAATGGCTGAAACGCAAAACACATCGCCCGCGCCCTTTTGATACGCATCGGGCCGTCAGTTGTGCTGCCGCGCCGCTGGATCAATTCAGCTTTCCTTCCGGTCACACGCTGCATGCGGTTGCTTTCAGCATTGTCACACTGGCTTATTTTCCGGCGCTTGTCTGGCTGCTGGTGCCGTTCACCGCACTGGTTGCGCTGTCGCGTCTGGTGCTCGGCCTGCACTATCCAAGTGACGTGCTGGTGGGGGTACTGATCGGCGCAACCATCTCCGCCCTTTCACTTGCTTTTTAAGCAGGCATCAGTCAACTGCTCGGCATCCATAAACAAATCCAGCGGTAGCGGTAAGCGATGCTTTAACTGGCGCGTTGGATAGGGCCCAACACGTTGAGGTGCCAAATTCGGGGGGTCGGCATGCCATGCCGGATAATCACCTGCCAGCATGCGATTGATTTGCACCAAGCGACGCGAAGTTTCGCGTAAGTAATAATTAAAACGACGCTGCAAGTTACGATCCAATACTTTGCCGGTGTGGTAAATAGCTTCTGTGATGGCGCTGCTGCGCAATATCCCGTCGGCGTGTTCTAACAGCACGATGGCACGTTCAGCTTGCTTATATTCGCAAGCAAAATACTGCGCGGCAAATCTGGCCAAGCCACCCCGGTTTTGTTTGAGCAGATGGGAAGGTGAGGAAAACGCATATTTCTTGACATGCGCATCCATTGCCCATTCGCTGCACGCATGGGTCAGTATCGGCAGATTCAGCCACATGCTTTCATGAGCAGGAACAAAATAATTGTGCGCGATGATGTCTACCAACAAGTGGCTGGCGTAACCCAGCGCAATGGCACGTTCCTGATCGCACGCGGCCTGTTCCAGCAGTTTCTTTGCGGTGCTCCACTGATGTGTCTGGTTGAAATTTTCCGTGCCGGCAAAATTGCCGGTCAAGGATAAGTCCGGCAAGCAACTGCCGGCCATCACCCAGTTCGGAAACGCAAACAGTGCGCGCCGAAAACGCGGATCGGTGAGGGGAATGGCCCACACCAGTTGCTGGGCAAAATACACATGGGTATATAAACCCCAAGCCAGCGCATCGCTGCTGTATAGCAACAGCGGGATCAACCACACCAGATGCCGTATCTTGTTCATAGCGCGGCACGCTACGCCGCAAATGCAAAGGTTCTGTGAATTTTGCGTTACGGAATGATTAAGAATGCAAACTGCGCAGTACACATTTTCAAGTTCTTCTGCGCCGCGCCTTGCTTTTTTACATCAAAAGGATGGATACTGACGAACCGCGGGGATCAAGCAACCTCCCCACTTCAAGACGTTTCCTCGTCCAAGGTTTGCTGTTGATTGGAGCACTTTCCAAGGAGCGATCATGGACGTATCACAGCAACAATTTTCCAACCCTGCTATTTCCCCCGCACCCGTCACGTTGACCCAGGCTTTCTGGTATTGGCTAAAACTGGGTTTCATCAGCTTCGGCGGACCTGCCGGACAAATCGCCATCATGCATCAGGACTTAGTCGAGAAAAAATGCTGGATATCGGAGCAGCGTTTTTTGCACGCGCTCAATTACTGCATGGTGCTCCCCGGCCCGGAAGCGCAACAACTCGCCGTTTATATCGGCTGGTTAATGCATAAGACCCGCGGCGGTATCATCGCCGGCATACTGTTTATACTGCCGTCGCTATTCATTTTGATCGCCTTGTCGTGGGTATATCTTGCTTTCGGCGACCTGCCGGTAGTAGCGGGCGTGTTATATGGCATTAAACCAGCAGTAACTGCCATCGTACTTGCCGCTGCTCAACGTATCGGCTCGCGCTCGTTGAAAAGCAATGCATTAAGGCTGATCGCCGTGGCCGCTTTTGTGGCGATCTTTGCTTTCAACGTGCCATTCCCGGTCATTATTTTAGGCGCCGGTTTAATCGCTTATGCCGGCAGCAAAATTGCGCCACGACAGTTCACCGGCGTTGCGGGGCATGGCAAAGCGGGCAAGCGCGCAGGCAGCGCGTTGATCGACGATGACACACCAACCCCACAGCACGCCCGTTTCAGTTGGGCGCGAATGCTGCGTGTGACCATCATCGGTGTGGGGATTTGGCTAATCGCAATGGCGCTACTGGCCACGCAATTGGGTTGGCAAAGCACCTATACACAAATGGGCTGGTTTTTTACCAAAGCGGCGTTGCTGACTTTTGGCGGCGCTTACGCAGTGCTGCCTTATGTGTTTCAAGGCGCTGTCGAACACTATCATTGGCTGACAGCACAGCAAATGATAGATGGACTGGCGTTAGGCGAAACGACACCCGGACCATTGATTATGGTGGTGGCATTTGTCGGTTTTGTTGGCGGCTGGGGTAACGCCTTGTTTGGCTCCGATGCACTGTTTCTGTCCGCAGCAGTGGCAGCGACAGTGGTAACTTTTTTCACCTTTCTGCCCTCGTTCATCTTTATTTTTCTCGGCGGACCATTTATAGAAAGTACACACGGTGATTTGAAATTTACCGCGCCGCTCAGCGGCATCACTGCAGCGGTGGTCGGAGTAGTACTGAATCTGGCCGTATTCTTTGCCTACCATGTGCTGTGGCCGCAAGGTTTGACAGGTAGATTTGAATGGTTCTCCGCGCTGCTTGGCGTGGCTGCATTATTTGTACTGTTACGCTATCGCGCGGGCGTCATCCCGGTAATTTTTGGCTGTGGTGTATTGGGACTGGGCTACCAATTCATAATCTGACTCGCGTTTTTTGCGGCTTACAAAAAGTCGCTACGCCGGTGCTACAATTCGCGCCTTCCCATGCAGACTGACTGAGCGATGCGTACATTGATTTGCGGTTCGATGGCTTACGACACCATCATGGTGTTTCAAGATCAATTCAAAAAACACATTCTGCCCGAACAAATTCACATTCTGAATGTGGCGTTTCTGGTGCCGGAGATGCGCCGCGAATTCGGTGGCTGCGCCGGCAACATTGCCTATAACCTGAGTTTGCTCGGTGCTGAACCGTTGATCATGGCCACCGTGGGTGATGATTTTTCCAGTTACGCGTCACATCTCGAAAAACTCGGTTTGGCGCAAACCCACATCCGCCCTATTCCCGGCAGCTATACCGGACAGGCTTTTATCACCACCGATCTGGACGATAATCAAATCACCGCCTTTCATCCCGGCGCGATGAATTTTTCCGAGCAAAACCACATCAGCGACGCGCAGCAGGTCAGTCTCGGCATCGTCTCACCGGATGGACGTGCAGGCATGTTGCAACATGCACGCGAATTTCATGAGGCTGGTATTCGCTGGGTGTTTGATCCGGGCCAAGGCATACCGATGTTCAGCGGTGAGGAATTACTGCACCTGATAGCACTGGCTGACTATGTGACAACAAACGACTATGAAGCGCAGTTATTGCAGGATAAAACCGGCACAAAAATAGAGCAGCTGGCAAAGGGCAAGCGCGCTTTCATCATCACCCGTGGCGGCGAAGGCTCTACCATTTATGCGGACGGGCAACAAATCGTTATCCCCAGCGCCAAACCCAGCGCGCTGATCGACCCAACCGGCTGCGGGGACGCCTATCGTGCCGGTCTGTTGCATGGCATTCAACAAGGTTGGGATTGGCAGACCACTGGACGTCTGGCTGCGCTGCTTGGTGCGATTAAAATTGCCAGCCGTGGCGGACAAAATCACGCGCCGACGCGCGATGAATTGAAAACGCAGTTCCGGCATCACTTCGGGTTTGCGCTGCCTCTGTAGCGCATGAAAAACTGCCTGTCTCGTCCTCATCATGATAGACAGTAGTGCCATCTCGGATGCCATCAGCCAAGCGACCGGACAAGTTTTTCATCTGGCCCACCACGCAGCGAGTGGTGCTGGCTGCATCAACCAAACCTATCACCTGCACGGGCAAGACGGTCGGCAGTTTTTCATCAAGCTCAACACCGCAAACCGGCTTGCCATGTTCGCCGCAGAGGCTGCTGGCCTGAATGAAATAGCCGCGACGCAAACTATCCGTGTGCCACAGCCAATCACGCACGGCATTGCCGGTGCGCAAAGTTTTCTGGTACTGGAATATCTCGATCTGGCTGGGCCTGACAACGGCGCTTTACTCGGCAAACAACTGGCTGCACTGCATCGCACTCAGGCGGCACAGTTCGGCTGGCGGCAGAACAACACCATTGGCGATACGGCGCAACAAAATGAATGGTCTGACGACTGGATAACTTTTTGGCGCGAACGACGGCTGGGCTTCCAGCTCACGCTTGTGGCGCGTAACGGCTGTTCCGCAAGGTTGCAGCAAAACGGCGAAAAATTGATGGGCCGACTGGCGGATTTTTTTGTTGATTATCAGCCTGCGCCCGCACTGTTGCACGGTGATTTGTGGGGTGGGAATCACGGCTACACGGTATTGGACGAGCCGGTGTTATTTGACCCTGCGCCTTATTACGGTGACCGTGAAGCGGATATCGCCATGACGGAATTATTCGGC
>DASRWN010000083.1:0-4201 GCA_035654595.1 Gallionella sp.
TGGCCAAATATTCTTTGTTGGCGCGTTTGACTGCTAAAAATTCGGCCTGAAAGTCGGCATCATCTGCCAACCCGGTGAGTTGACGTAACTGCGTTAAATCCGTTATCCAGCCTTTACCGATGCGGGTAGTAATCAGGCTGGCCAGACCTGGATTTGCCTGATTCAGCCATAAACGCGGGGTAATGCCATTGGTGATATTGATGAGCTTGCCGGGATAATGACGGTGGAAATCAGAAAAAATGGTCGTTTTCATGAGGTGGGAATGAATCTCTGCCACGCCATTGACGTGATGACTGCCAACAATCGCCAAATGCGCCATGCGTACACGGCGTTCGCCTGCCTCATCAATGATGGACATGCGCCGCAACATGTCGCTATCGCCGGGAAAATGATGCATCACATCCTGTAAAAAGCAATGGTTTATTTCATAGATGATTTGCATATGGCGCGGCAAGACCGACTCAAGCAGGGCGACTGGCCATGTTTCCAAAGCTTCCGGCATCAGCGTGTGGTTGGTATAAGCAAAGGTGCGGGCAGTGATGTCCCATGCGTGCTTCCATTCCAGGTGATGGATGTCGACTAACAGGCGCATCAGTTCAGGAATGGCGATGGAAGGGTGGGTGTCGTTCAGCTGAATGGCTACCTTGTCCGGCAGGGCATCAAAGGTTGCATGGTATTTGCAGTAGCGATAAAAAATATCTTGTAGCGAGGCGCTGACGAAGAAATATTGTTGTTTAAGACGTAACTCGCGTCCCACGTTGGTAGTGTCATCTGGATACAGAACCTTGGAAATATTTTCCGATTCGTTTTTGTCTTCAACTGCCTTGATATAGTTGCCTTCGTTGAAGTACTTAAAATTGAAATCGCGTGAAGATTTGGCTGACCACAAGCGCATATTATTTACGGTTTCTATACCGTAACCAGCAATCGGCGTGTCATACGCCATCGCCATCACGTCGTCCGAGTCTACCCAGTGATAGCGTAAGACGCCCTGATCGTCGTTGTATTGGACGACATGGCCGTGAAATTTGACCGGGTAGAGCACTTCCGGGCGCGGGAATTCCCAGGGGTTGCCATAACGCAGCCAATTGTCCGGTTGCTCGACCTGCCAGCCATCTTCAATTTGCTGGTTGAACATGCCATATTCATAGCGTATGCCCATACCGTAGCCGGGCAGACCAATAGTGGCCATGGAATCAAGAAAGCACGCCGCCAGCCGTCCCAGACCACCGTTGCCGAGCGCGGCATCGAATTCCAGATTTTTAATCTGGTCCAGGTTGACCCCGGCTTTTACACAGGCTTCACGAACTTCTTCGACAAAGCCTATGTTGAGCACGTTATTCATCAAGCTGCGGCCGATGAGAAATTCCATTGACAGATAATAAACACGCTTGGCGTCGTTATAGTAATAACGGCGCATGGTTTCCATCCAGCGTTCGATCAGGCGTTCGCGCACTACTTGGGACAAGGTCGATAACCAGTCGCGGTCGGTGGCCGTAATAGGGTCTTTGCCGATGGAAAAAATCAGGTGGTTAATCAAGGATTGTTGAACCGCAGGCAAGCTGAGCTGGAGCGGTTCAGAATGAGGAATATTCAGCACTTTTGACATGGCGCATCCTCCTTGGGGAATGGGCAGTATAAGCCCGGTTTTGACCAATGTCATGCGTGTTGATAAGCACGTCTTTGTGCGTGCTAAAATCAAACATCGGTCAACACATTTATAGTTGTTGAGTGGTGTTGGGTGTCTACCGCTAAAATATTTCGAAGGGATAAATCATGAAAATCCTGGAACCTTGTACCTTGGTGATATTTGGTGCTGCAGGCAACTTGAGTCGACGCAAATTGATTCCATCGCTATTTCGTCTGGAGCTGGCAAACCGATTGCCGGAGCGCATGGCAATTGTCGGTTGTGGTATTCAACCAAGACAGCGTGAGGCCTGGGTTGTCGAGGTCACTGAAATGCTGAAGGCGGCTTACCCGCAGGACATCAATCAAACGGCGCTGGAGCGTTTTTGCCTGCGCATGCACTACCATGCAAATTCCCCGGAAGATGCTTCTGCCTACCAGCGTTTACAGCAACTGTTGGAGGGGAACACTGATTTTCCGCCTAATCTGGTGTACTACATGGCGGTGCGTCCGGCCGAGTTTCCGGCGATTATCGAGGGTCTTGGCGGCATCGGACTACTCGAGCAAAAGAATGGTTGGCGTCGCGTGGTAATCGAAAAGCCATTTGGCTACGATTTGCTCAGCGCACAGACTCTGCAAGGAGGCTTGTTCCGCCATTTGAACGAGTCGCAGATTTATCGCATTGATCATTATCTGGGCAAAGGCACGGTGCAGAACGTGATGGTGTTTCGTTTCGCCAACCTGTTGCTAGAGCCGTTATGGAACCATCATTACATTGATCACGTTCAAATCACGCATTCAGAGACTTTGGGCATAGAAGGGCGCGCCGATTATTACGAGGGAGCCGGTGCGCTGCGCGACATGATACAAAGCCATTTGTTGCAGTTGCTCGCCTTGGTAGCAATGGAGCCACCGGTGACGATTTCTGCCGAACACTTGCATGACGAGAAAGTGAAAGTGTTGAAAGCGATCCGCCCGATCACGCAAAATTCCGTGCATGCTCACGCATTTCGCGGGCAGTACAGCAGCGGCAGCATTGATGAAAAAAGGGTGCCGGGTTATCTGGAGGAGGAAGGCGTGGCTGCCGATAGCACCACCGAAACGTATGCGGCATTGAAACTGTTTATTGATAACTGGCGTTGGGCCGGCGTGCCGTTCTATCTGCGCACGGGAAAGCGCATGGCGAAAGGCAGTTCGGCTATTTGTATTCGTTTCAAAAACCCGCCGCAGGATCTGTTGCGCCATATACGCCAAGGTCCGCCACAACCAAACTGGATCATGTTAGGCATCCAGCCGGACGATTGTTTAAAAATGGAGATGCAGGTCAAGGTGCCCGAGCTGGATTTGCACACCCGTGCGATCAGTCTTGATGCCACCTACCGCAAGGAGAGTGACGAAGATTACGACGCTTATGCAGGGCTGCTGCTGGATGTGATACAGGGCGATCACTCCCTGTTTTTGCGTATTGATGAAGTCGAGGCGGCTTGGCGTGTGGTCGATCCTGTTATCAAGGTATGGGCAATGGAGCGTGACTTTATCAATAGCTATCCGGCGGGCAGTTGGGGGCCGCGTGGTACTTATCGGCTATTCGACCGGGACGATCAATTCTGGCGCCATTCGCTGGACTTGGACGGCGCCGACCTGCAAGCTTACTAATCATTAGGCCTCGACAGACCATGGGTAATTTTTTAGTGGGCGATATTGGCGCGACCAAGACGCGTTTGGCCATCGCTGAAGTGGTCGGCACACAAGTGCGAATCCTGCGTGAAACGAGCTACCCGAGCCGGGACTACGCCACACTCGAAGTGTTATTGAGCGACTTTCTGGGCAGTAAACACGCGCCTGACCGCGCGGCATTTGGTATCGCAGGCCCGGTGCAAGGCAAGGTGGCGCAAACCACCAATCTACCCTGGCGTATTGACGCAAATATATTGCAACAACAATTTGGCCTGATGCAGTGTTCCCTGTTGAATGACCTGGAGGCAGTCGCCTATGGCTTGCCCGGGTTAGGGTTGGATGATGTGCAGTTATTGCAGCAGGGTGCGCCAGATGCGGTCGGTAATGTTGCCGTGATTGCCGCAGGTACTGGTTTGGGCGAGGCGGCATTATTTTGGGATGGACAACGCTATCAGCCGTTTGCTACAGAAGGCGGTCACGCCAGCTTTAGTCCGGCAGATGAGCTGGATATGAAATTCTTGCGCCACATGCAGCAAAAACATCAGCATGTTAGCTGGGAACGCGTCGTTTCTGGTATGGGCTTGCTCAATTTGCATGAGTTTTTGTGCCTGCATCGCCAGGCAGCAGCTCCTGCCTGGTTGGTGGATGAAATGCGGGCGGGGGACGCCGCTGCAGCGATTGCAAATGCAGCATTATCGGGGCGCGACGAAATCTGTCTGGAAACGCTGAGCTGGTTCGTACGCCTGTATGGAGCGGAAGCAGGCAATCTCGCACTCAAAGTGATGAGCCGTGGCGGCTTATATCTGGCAGGTGGTATCGCGCCGAAAATTTTGCCGCTGCTGCAGACACGTGCGTTTCTTGCTGCTTTTCACCATAAAGGTCGCATGCAGCCATTGCT
>DASRWN010000084.1:0-3031 GCA_035654595.1 Gallionella sp.
TGGTTGATTACGATGTCACAAATGCCTGCGCGCACCAGTTTTTCAATATGCCAGACAATCAGGGATTTTCCGCCGACAACCAGCAACGGTTTGGGTGTGTGATCAGTGAGTGGCCGCATACGCTCGCCTCGCCCAGCAGCCAGCAGCATGGCTTTCATTTTGTCGCACCTGAATTTTTTTGCAAGTCGTGTGGTGCCAGCGTGTCGAGTAAATTCAGTAGCGGCTTGAGGTCAATATAACGTGCGCAGGCGGCACGTAAATAAGCCATTACCAATGGCAGGTTTTTCAGGTAACCGTCCTTGCCGTCGCGGTAATAAAGGCGCGCAAAAATGCCCAATATTTTGAGGTGACGCTGTACAGCCATCCATTCGTAATCGCAGTAGAACGCTGAAAAATCTCCGACCACCGGCAGTCCGGCGGCACGCGCCTTCTCCCAATAGCGAATCAGCCAGTCCAGTGTCTGCGCTTCTTCCCAGTGAACGTAAGCGTCCTTGAACAGTGATGCCAGGTCGTAGGTGATCGGGCCATATACCGCATCCTGAAAATCCAGAATTCCCGGCACAGGCTCGGCAATCATCAAGTTGCGTGAATGGAAATCACGGTGCACATATACGCGTGGCTGGGCAAGGTTATTTGCCACAATGCGCGCGAATACGTTTTCCAGCTTGGCGTTTTGCGCAGCACTGAGTGTGATATTGAGATGCCTGCCAATATACCACTCGGGAAACAAACGCATCTCGCGCAATAACAAGGCTTCATCGTAGCGAGGCAATTGATTTTCAGCGCTGGCCAGTTGAATTTTAATCAAGGCATCGGTAGCTGCGTCATATAGCTTTGTGGCATTGGTGGTATTCAAAGCATCCAGATAAGTGGCATCGCCCAAATCGGAAAGCAATAAAAAACCTTGCTGTAAATCTTGCGCATAAACATGGGGTACGTGCACGTCGGCAGCTTCAAGCAATTTTCCTATGCGCAGAAAGGGGTGACAGTCTTCATGTTGCGGCGGCGCATCCATCACGATGAGCGTGTTGTGCTGACCGACAGTGGCTTGCATTGCGCCACCGGACAGTAAAGCCAAGTAGTCACTGTTTGAAAACGTCACGCGGAAATAGCGACGAAAACTGGCATCGGCAGAAGCTGGCGTGATGGCAAATTTTTCACCGGGAAAGAGACTGACCAGCCAGTCGGTTAGTTGTAATTGCCTTTGCATAAATGGGTTTTATCAATAAAGTGATAACGAGCGGGGAAAACCTGCTGCCAGAAACTGTTCTGAGCGTAGCAGCGTTCCGGGCTTCTGTTAATGGTAAACTTGCGTGAGTTTATCACCTGACTATTTTACCGCGCGTTATGCGTTTTTCCCTCAATCCCATTGCCTTTTCTTTGCTGTGTGCTTTTGCTCAATCTGCTCATGCCGCTGAGGACGCGCTGGTTTTGCGCATGGATAAAACTTTTATGGTTGGCGAGGAACCCATTCAGGAAACGCCGGTTTTTGTTGAAGCAGATCGTCTGGAAGGGAAAAGCGACGATCAGATAGAAGCAATTGGCGACGCGATACTGCGCAAGCGTGGACAGTCGATTCGTGCGGATCGCCTGTTGTATTCTCAGGAGCAGCAGGAACTGGAAGCGCAGGGCTCGGTTCGCCTGGAGCAAAAGGGCAGCGTGATTACCGGACCCTACCTTAAGCTCAATCTGGACACCAATGTCGGACGCATGGAGCAACCACAATACGTTTTTACAGAACAGGGTGGGCGCGGCTCAGCAGACATATTGCACATTCAAGACCGACAGCATTTCAATTTGGATAACCCGAGTTACACCACTTGTCCGGCTGGCGATCAAGATTGGCAGATGAAAATGGGTACGCTGGAGATAGATCGTGATCGGCAAATCGGTATCGCGCATAATGCGTGGGTGGAATTCATGGGCGTGCCGATTTTATACACTCCATGGCTGGATTTCGCACTCAACGAACAACGCAAATCCGGTTTTCTGGCGCCTATCGTCGGCAGTACCAGTAAAGGGGGCAGTGAAGTAACGCTGCCTTATTACTGGAATATCGCCCCGAATCTTGATGCGACAATCTCACCACGTGTGATGACCAAGCGCGGTTTGATGCTCAATAATGAATTTCGTTATCTGGAGCCAGACTATGCCGGCGAGCTGCATGTAGATGTGCTGCCAAATGATGCTTTGGCCGAGCGTGACAGAGCACGTTTTGCGTTGAAACACACTCAATCATGGGAAAACGATTTGACTGGCCACGTAGATTTCAATCGTGTTTCGGACGACGCCTATTTCCGTGATCTGGCCGACAGCGTAAACAGCACGTCACTGGTCAACTTGCTGCAGGAAGGCGGCCTTGACTACAATGCCGAGTGGTGGTCAACGGCTGCGCGGGTGCAACGCTATCAAACTCTGCAAGACCCGCTGGCGCCCATCGTTGAGCCTTATGCCCGCTTGCCGCAGTTAACCTTGAATGCGCAGCAGAATTATGCGGGGGCAAATGTTGCCTTTGCCGGAGAATTTGTTGAGTTCAGCCACCCGACTTTGTTGAATGCGACACGGATAGTGATTAACCCGAGTGTCAGTTATCCGCTGGTAAATGATCCCGGAGTTTATATAACACCCAAACTGGCATTGCATAGTACTTATTATGCATTTGGCGCGAACAATAATGCCGCGCTCAAAAACACCTCGCGCACGTTACCGATACTCAGTGTCGACAGCGGCGTTGCCTTCGAGCGTGACTTGCATGCGCTTGGGCAAGATTATGTTCAGACCTTCGAACCGCGCGCCTTTTATGTCTATATTCCATTCCATAATCAGGATCTGTTGCCCAATTTTGACACTGCGCAGGCGGACTTCAATTTTACCCAGATATTCACTGAAAATCGTTTTTTTGGCAGTGACCGTATTGGTGATGCCAATCAAGTTACTCTGGCAGGAACGTCTCGTCTCATCGAGCAAAGCAGCGGCATCGAACGATTAAAAGTGGCTTTGGGTGAACGTTTTAGTTTTACCACGCCGCAAG
>DASRWN010000085.1:0-12375 GCA_035654595.1 Gallionella sp.
TGGGCAGCATTCAGGCCACGCCTGAGTTGATTAACGACCCACAGGCATTCGCCAAATTTCAGGCTGCGCAAGGTGAGCTGACTTCGGCATTGAGCCGCCTGTTGGTGGTGACAGAAAATTATCCGCAACTGAAATCAGATCAGAATTTCCGCGATTTGCAGGCGCAACTCGAAGGCACTGAAAACCGCGTGACGGTCGCGCGCAACCGGTACATCAAGGCGGTGCAGGAATACAACATTGCGATACGCTCTTTCCCGACCAACCTGACCGCGATGGTTTTTGGCTACAAGGTGAAGCCGTCGTTCACGGTTGAAAACGAGAAAGAGATTTCTCATGCGCCAATGGTAGATTTTGCCGCACCCAAAACTGCGACCCCCAACGTCGCTGTACCGGTGAAATAAATGAAAAGTTTTGCGCAGGTGGTTCTGCTTGCGCTGTGGCTGGTCGGCGCGGCACAGGCCGAAGTGGCTGTGCCGCCGCTCTCGAAGCGTATCACCGACCTCACCGCGACGCTGGACGTTCAACAAACTCAAACACTGGAGTCCCGTCTCGCTGAATTTGAAGCGAAGAAGGGCGTGCAGCTCGCGGTGCTGATCGTGCCGACCACCCAACCGGAAAGCATCGAGCAATTCGGCATCCGTGTCGTTGAGGTGTGGAAGCTGGGACGCAAGGGCGTGGACGACGGCGCGCTGCTGCTCGTCGCCAAGGATGATCACAGGTTGCGCATTGAAGTGGGATATGGTCTGGAAGGTGTGCTGAACGATGCTACTGCACATCGCATCGTTGATGAAGTCATCGTGCCATACCTCAAGCGCGGCGAGTTTTATCCGGGCATCGAATCCGGTACAGCGGCGATGATGCGGGTGATCGATGGCGAGCCCTTGCCACCGCCACGGCGTGCCGCCGCGAGTGGAAAATATAATATCGAGTCGTTGCTGTTCATCGCCTTCGGATTGGTCGTCGTCGTAGGCGGTGTGCTGCGCGCACTACTTGGACGTTTTCCCGCTGCCGTGTTGATGAGTGGTGTGCTGGGCATATTGGCTTGGCTGATAGTTGGGCCGTTGTTGATCGCGCTGCTGGTCGGGTTGATGGCGTTCGTGTTCGTGTTGCTGGGTGGTGGGCGCGGGTTGGGCGGCTACGGTGGCGGTGGGTTTGGCGGCAGTGCCGGCGGGTTCGGCGATGGAGGAGGGTTTAGTGGTGGGGGCGGTGGGTTTGGCGGTGGTGGTGCATCGGGGAGCTGGTAATGAATTTGAAACGCATTATGCGACATTTATCAATTGGCCGTGCGGCGGTGCGGCGTATTTTTCCGCCGCGCGCACTGGATACAATCGAGCGTGCAATTCGCGAAACCGAGGCCAAACACGCGGGGCAGATCCGCTTCGCAATTGAAGCGTCGCTTGAATTGGCTCCATTGCTGGCAGGAAAAACGGCGCAGCAGCGCGCCATCGAGGTGTTTTCAAAATTGCGTGTCTGGGACACCGAGCACAATAACGGCGTGCTGATTTATATGTTGCTTGCGGATCGTGACGTCGAGATCGTTGCCGATCGCGGCATCCACGTCAAACTGGGTCAAGAACCCTGGGCAGCGATTTGTCGCGAAATGGAAGCGGCATTCCGCGCAGGGAATTTTGAATCGGGCGTGCTTGCCGGGATACATGCCGTGGGCGAACACCTGTCGCGCCACTTTCCCGCACACGGCGGCAAGATCAACGAAATTCCGGATCGTCCGGTGGTGTTGTAGTGAACGTGACGCGATTTTATTGTCGTCTTTGATGATGCCTGACTGTGGCTGCGCTATGAGCTTTTATTTCTCCCAAAAATATTCCAGAATGAAGTCAGTTGTCAAAAAACACATCGCATGTTTTACGTGCATTGCGGCCGTCTTTTTAATCGGCTATCTACCCCAGGCTATGGCCTCCTCCACTGCGGCGGAGGGCCAAAAATTTCCTTCCAGGCAAGATAAAATCCCCAAACCAGATCACGTGGTCATCGTTATCGAGGAAAACAAAGCATACAAATCGATCATCGGCAACATGGCCGCACCATACATAAACAGTCTTGCCAACGAAGGGACTTTATTTACCAATTCGTTTGCAGTCAGCCATCCCAGTCAGCCAAATTATCTCGCCCTTTTCTCGGGGTCTACCTTTGACGTGACGGATGATCGTTGTGAAATAACCGTGAGCGGAGATAACCTGGCCAATGAAATCCGAAAAAATGGCCTGACCTTTGGCATCTATTCGGAATCAATGCCGACGACGGGTTACGAAGGATGCGCAACGCCTGGGTTTCGTTACGCCAGAAAACACAATCCTGCCGTGAATTGGCAGGGCAAGAATATCCTGGCAGAGATCAACATGCCCTTCGACAAATTCCCTTCCGATTACACACGGCTGCCGACGGTCTCAATGGTTGTTCCCAATCAATCGGACGACATGCATGATGGCGTGACTCTGTCGGATCAAATCGCGCAGGGTGACAGATGGCTAAAAACCAACTTGGATGCCTACGTGCGATGGGCAAAAGTGCATAACAGCCTGTTGATCGTAACGTGGGACGAAGATGACGGTTCAGACTACAACCACATAGCGACGATCTTCGTTGGCCCGATGGTGCGGCACGGTAAATATAAAAATCGTATTGACCACTATAGCGTCCTGCGCACGGTCACCGATATGTATGGATTAACCCCACCCGGTAACAGTGCGGACGCAAAGCCCATTGTCGAAGTTTGGAGTAGTACCGGCACAGATGCCGACAATCTGAATTTGAGTCAGTAATCACCAAGGGCTCAAACGCATCCCCCAGCGTTTCCTACTGCCAGCCGTATCTTCGTGTATAGATGTCTTTCATGGATTGGGTTAGCACCATATAACCCAGCAGAATGACGGACAGGTATGCAAAATAACTCAGTGGCAGTGCTTGCAGTTTGAAGTAGCTTGCAAATGGCCCCATAACCAGAAAAATACCTGCGGCGGCGATGAGCACGGTCGCGCTCATCAGTTGCCAGCTTGGCTTGCTTTGAATGAAGGGAATTTTTTGTGTACGTATCATGTGCACAATCAGTGTCTGGGACATCAATCCCTCAACAAACCATCCGGACTGAAATAGGGTTTGATGGTCTACCGTATTTGCGGAGAACATGAACCACATCAAACAATAAGTGGCGATATCGAAGATCGAACTGATAGGGCCAAAAAATATCATGAAGCGACCGATGTCATCCGGCTTCCAGGTTTGTGGCAGCTTGACTTGTTCGTTGTCGACACTGTCGAAAGGAATAGCTACTTGGGAAAAATCATACAGCAGATTCTGTACCAATAAATGCAGCGGCAACATCGGCAAAAACGGCAAGAATGCCCCAGCCACCAGCACGGAAAACACATTGCCGAAATTGGAGCTGGCGGTCATCTTGATGTACTTGAGCATGTTGGCAAAAGTTTTGCGTCCTTCAATGACGCCTGCCTCAAGCACCATCAGGCTGCGTTCGAGCAAAATGATGTCTGCTGCTTCTTTGGCAATATCCACCGCGGTGTCGACAGAAATACCGATGTCGGCGGCGCGCAATGCCGGAGCGTCATTGATGCCATCTCCCATAAAGCCCACGATGTGACCGTTGCGGCGCAGTGCCTGGACGATGCGTTCTTTGTGGTCTGGGGTCAGCCTGGCGAAGATGTTGCACTGTTCGATTTTCTCGGCCAGTTCCGATTCGGAGATTCTTTCGACATCGGCTCCCAGCAAGATGCCTTCTATCGGCAGTCCTACTTCGCGGCATATTTTGACGGTGACCAGTTCATTGTCACCGGTCAGTACTTTGACTGTCACACCATGCTCCTTGAGCGCCTTGAGGGCCGGAACAGTTGATTCCTTGGGCGGATCAAGGAAGGCGATATAGCCAATTAACGTCAGTCCTTGCTCATCGGCAACGCTGTATGAATTATTGGTAGAGGGTATTTCTTTGGCGGCGACTGCGACAACCCGCAAGCCTTCTTCATTCAATTCTGCGGTGATGGCACGAATTTTTGCCAGAATTTCCGGCTGCATTGGATTGACATGCTCACCATGTTGAACCTGGCTGCACACGGCAATGACTTCTTCTACCGCGCCCTTGCAAATCAGCAGGTGTTGCTTCTCATGTTCGCTAACCACCACGGACATGCGGCGACGCACAAAATCGAAGGGGATTTCATCTATCTTGCGAAACGCCGTGTTGATAGCCAGCTCTTGGCGGATATCGGCATGTTCCAGTACCGCAACGTCCAGCAGATTTTTTAGCCCGGTCTGGTAGTAACTGTTGAGATAGGCGTAATTCAGCACCATGTCGGATTCCTGGCCGAACACATCGGTGTGACGTTCCAGAAAAATCTTGTCCTGAGTCAGCGTTCCCGTTTTGTCGGTACACAGCACATCCATTGCGCCGAAGTTCTGAATGGCGTCCAGACGTTTTACGATCACCTTCTGCCGTGAAAGCAACACTGCGCCTTTGGCAAGCGTCGTAGTGACGATCATCGGCAGCATCTCCGGCGTTAAGCCTACTGCCACCGATAACGCGAACAGTGCGGCCTCCAGCCAATTGCCTTTGGTAAAACCATTGATCAGCAAGACGACCGGGGTCATGACCAGCATGAAACGGATCAGCAACCAGCTCACTTTATTGATGCCGAC
Organism: Gallionella sp.; assembly: GCA_035654595.1. Lineage (GTDB taxonomy): Bacteria > Pseudomonadota > Gammaproteobacteria > Burkholderiales > Gallionellaceae > Gallionella. The sequence goes on from DASRWN010000085.1 coordinate 4,666, forward strand.
CTGAAACGAAGTCGGCGTGCGCATGGTCGCTGTCACTCGTTGAGCCAGTGCGCCGAAATACGTGTTGCTGCCGGTGGCGATCACTACCGCCGTGGCAGAGCCGCTGACCACGTTGGTGCCCATGAACAGGATATTGTCGAGTTCGATGGTATTGGTGAGGTTGGCAACGCGCTGAAGGGAAAATTTTTCTATTGGCATGGATTCGCCCGTCATGGCTGATTGGCTCACGAACAAATCCTTGGCTGCCAATATTCTGAGATCGGCGGGAATCATGTCGCCTGCCGAAAGCAGCACCATATCTCCCGGTACCAGCAGCTTGATGGGGACCTCTGCCCTGCGCGGACCCTTGGGATGAAGCACCACGTTGAAGTATCGGCGCGCTTCTTCGGCGGCATCTTGCGCCGGGTCGCGGCGCAGCACCGTCGCGGTATTGCTCACCATTGCCTTCAGTTTGTCCGCCGCATTGTTTGAGCGGGTTTCCTGGATAAAACGGGTGAATGTCGCAAGCACCACCATGGCGGAAATCACAATGGCTGCTTTGACGTCTTCGGTGAAGTAAGAAATTGCTGCCAGCACAGTCAGCAACAGGCTGAATGGATTTTTGTAGCTGTACCACAGGTGCAGCCATGCGGGCAGTGGCTTTTCGTGTTCTACCTCATTCGTGCCGATATGTGCACGGACAAATTCTGCCTGTGTCTCGGACAGGCCGTCGAGATGGGTATCAAGATCGGCAAGCAAGGTGTCGATCTCGCTGTATGACGCTTTGGTCAAGGTCTGGTTGAGCGCAGAGGGAACTTCGCGCGTGACAGGTGTGCCCCTGATGGCATCAAGTATCGCAAGGCGCCGAAAATGGCGGCTGATGCCGTGGGTGCGGATAAACCCGGCGAAAAATTCCTTAAAGAATGATTGGTTCATGATTGTTCCTCTTGCCTGAGACAAGAAATATTAAGAGGTTGGCTTAAAAAGTCAGGACAACAAACGGGGAGTATGCCATGAGAAGCTAAAGAAAATAATCACGGCCAGGATAAAAAGCCTTGATCGCCGGTTTTCAGTTATTGCGCCGGCAGGGGCAAGCGCCAAGCAGGTCAGTATTCATCCTTTAACAGGGCAGCGAGCAGCGCATCACTGTTCTCGGTCAGCACAAGCGCCTCACCTGTGACCCAGAATACGTTTTCAGCCCGGCTGCCCATGGTGTTGATCTTGGCGCGGTGTAAACGGATATTGTGCTGGTCGAGAGTCAGCGCGATACGCGCCAATAAACCGGGTTGATCCCCGATGACGATCGAGAGCATATACATTCCCTTGCTGCTTGGTCTGATGTCGACTTTGGTATCGAGTGGGAAATGTTTGAGTTGGCGGTTGACGCGTCCGGTTGCGACGCTTTTGATGGATATCTGTTGCGCAATTTGCCGACCCAGCTCGAATTCGATGTAAGTCATCAGATCGCGATAGGTGGTATTGCTGGGCGTCGTCTGCATGATCTGGAAACTGTTCAGTGCGTAACCATGCTGGGTGGTGTGTATTTTCGCATCCACAATGGTGTAGTGCATGCGTGCAAAGAAATCGCAAATTTGCGCAAACAAGCCGCGCCGGTCCCGGCTGTACACCAGGATCTGAAAGCCCTCGCCAACCGGGCTGAAACGCGCTTTTACGATGGGTGTCGGGGTGTTCACCCTGGACAGTAGAATGCGGGTGTGCTGGGCGATTTCTCGCGCTTCATGATCGAAAAAATAATTGTCGTCGAGTTGCGCCCAGAATAGTTGATAGCTGTCTGCGGCAATGCCGTAAAGATTGAGCGTATGCGCCGACGCCAGACGAATTTCGCTCAGGCGGTCTGTGCTATCGCCATCTTTCATGTGGCGCCGTGTGGCGAGGAACAGGTCTGCCATCAGCTTGGCCTTCCAGGCGTTCCAGACTTTCGGGCTGGTGCCGCGCACATCAGCCACGGTGAGCAGATATAGCGCCACCAGATAGCGATCGTTTTTCATTTTTCCGGCAAACGCAGAGATGACTTCGGGATTTGACAGATCCTGCTTCTGTGCGGTGGCCGAAAGCGTGAGGTGTTGTTCAACCAGCCATACCACCAGGTCACTATCGTCACTGCTGAACTTGTGCTGGGCACAGAATACTTTTGCATCCTGCTTGCCAAGCTGGGAATGGTCGCCGCCACGGCCTTTGGCGATGTCGTGGAACAAGCCCGCGACATATAAAACTTCCGGACGGGCGAATTCACTGAATAATTTGCTGCATAGCGGAAACGCATGCGCATGTTCCGGCAATGCAAAGCGGCGCAGGTTGCGCACTACCATCAGGATGTGTTCGTCTACCGTGTAGACGTGAAACAGATCATGTTGCATCTGCCCGACGATACGACCGAAGGCCGGGATGTAACGGCCCAGCACGCCATATTGATTCATGCGACGCAAGGCGTGGATGACGCCGTGCGGCTGGCGCAGGATGGTCATGAAGCGCTCCCGGTTGAACGGACTGCGGCGAAACGCCGCATTGATGTACGGCTGTGCACGCCACAACGCGCGCAGAGTGTTGGCGCCAAGATCGGTGAGTTCGGGATGTTGCTGCATGAGCAGAAACAGTTCGAAGATCGCTTCCGGGGCGTGCTCAAATAAATTTTCACTGCGCGCTTCCAGTAATGTTCCGACGGCCATGAAACGCTCATTGAGCGCTTGTCGCGGCGGCTCTTCAGGAAACAGATAGCGCTGCAGATGTTGCAGCAGAATGGTGTTGAATTGGCGTACCGCCAGCTTGCTGTGGTAGTAGCGTTGCATCAGATGTTCGCTGGCGCGCCGGTTGGCTGACGCGCTGATATTCATTTGTTCGGCGAGCGGAGTCTGAAAATCGAACAGCAGCCGGTCTTCGCCCCGCTTGGCGAGATAATGCAAACGGATGCGCAGCGTCTGCAACAATCGGTTGTGGCCTGCAATCTGGCAAGCTTCGGCATGGCTGATCAAGCCCGCTTGAGTGAGTGCTGTCCAGCTTGTGCCCAAGCCCGCTGCGCGGCTTATCCAGGTGACGGTTTGCAGATCACGCAAGCCGCCGGGGCTTTCCTTCAGGTTGGGTTCCAGGTTGTAATCGGAATCCACAAAACGCGCGTGGCGTTGCAGTTGTTCATTCTGCTTGGCGAGGAAAAAATCGCGTGGGTCGAGATGTTGGTGCAGGTTGCGCTGCAACTCCTGATACAAACCCGCATTTCCGGTGAGCAGGCGTGCTTCGAGCAGATTGGTTTGCACGGTGATGTCGACAGACTCAGTTAAACATTCTGCCACGGTGCGGATGCTGTGCCCGACTTCCAGGCCGATGTCCCACAACGCGCCAACCAATTGGTGCAGTTTTTCCTGTAACTTCATATCGGGTTCCGCGTCCAGCAGTATCAGCAGATCGATGTCGGATTTTGGATATAGCTCGCCACGCCCATAACCGCCCACCGCCACCAGCGCGATCGTGCCCGGCAAGGCAAGTTCCCGCCAGACACGGCGCAAATATTGATCAATCAGGCGGCTATGCGCGCTGAGCAACTGCGCAGCTTTGCCGTGCTGTATAAAATACTGTTCCAGCGCCGCGCGATCGTCGCGCAAAGATTCACGCAGCGACTCGATCAGGTTACGAGCAGAAATCTGGCTGGGGTCTTTTGCCGGTCTGGTCATGGGCTAAACCAGCCACTTGGTCACCGTTGGTTGGTGACTTGGTGGGCTGGTTGTTTTATCAGGGGTTTGGCGGGGCAGGACTGCCATCGGAAACGGTTAACACTTCGTAGCCAGTCTCGGTGACCAGCACGGTGTGTTCGTATTGCGCAGATAAACTATGGTCTTTGGTAACGACAGTCCAGCCATCGCCCAGTTGTTTGATGTCTGCCTTGCCGGCATTGATCATCGGTTCGATGGTGAAAATCATGCCGGTTTCCAGTCTGACCCCGGTGCGTTGACGTCCGTAATGCAGTACTTGCGGTTCTTCATGAAAACGCTGGCCAATACCATGCCCGCAGAATTCGCGCACCACGCTATAGCCCAACGGCTCGACAAAACTCTGGATGGCATGGCCGACATCGCCCAGGTAAGCGCCTGGCTGGACGGCACGTATGCCGCGCCACATCGCTTGATAGGTGATTTCACACAGACGCTTGGCTTGAATGGACGGTACGCCGACATAAAACATGCGGCTGCTGTCGCCGTGATAGCCATCTTTGATGACAGTGATGTCCAGATTGACAATGTCGCCGTTTTTCAACACTTTGTCGCTGGGAATACCGTGACATACCTGATGATTGATTGAGGCGCAAATGGATTTTGGATAGGGCGTGTGTCCGTTGGGCGCATAATTGAGCGGAGCGGGGATGGCATGTTGCACATCCACGATCAGGTCGTGACACAGTTTGTCCAGCTGGTTGGTAGTGACACCCGCCTTGACGAACGGCGTGATGTAATCCAGCACTTCGCTGGTGAGCCTGCCAGCCACACGCATTTTTTCGATGTCGCGCGGAGATTTGATGGAAACGGACATATTATTTGTGCAATATCTAAACAGTTCGGAGAATATCACGCGATTTCTGTTGATGCCAATCACGCTTACCAGCTAAACTTTGCATGTGTCGGAATAAATGTAATATCGTGCACTTTAGCTAATCTTTTAATTCTGGAGAAATATTATGAAAAACATTATTGCCGTTACCTTGTTTTTTTCCGTGGTCAGCTTTAGTGCTTACGCCGTGGATGGCGGTGCGGTGGTCGGCGGCGCGATCGGTGGTGGAACTGGCGCAGCAATAGGGGATAAGATGGGTGGCAAAAATGGCGCGATACTCGGCGCTGCGATTGGCGGCGCAACCGGCGCGGCGATAGGTAGCCGTAACAAGAGTGCGCCAGTGGTCGTTGCTCAACCCGCCCCCTCACCGCGCTTTGAAGAAGGCGATGAAGATGGTGAGGAACATCATCACCGCGATCATGGCAAACACAAAGGGCAGCACAAACATAAGCATGATCATGATGACAACCATGACGAGTAGTCATGGTACGTACTCGGGCAGCCTCTATCAATTGACTATGAGCGCTGCCTGAGTTGTGAGTAGTGGAATTTTCGGGAGTCGGCGAGTGAGTTGTACAAAACTTAAATGGTTGGGGGCGATTGGTCTGATAGTAACAGGGATGATTATTCCACTATCAGGCAACGCGGCAGACGCAGACAATCAATATGCCAGCCCAGCGAACGTTATTGATGGCCGTCAGCTCGTGCAAGCGCTGCGGGCGGGCGGTTATATTCTCTATTTCCGTCATGCGATGACTGACCATTCATTTGACGACACGGACCGGATTAATCTTGCCAATTGCGCAACTCAGCGACCGCTCTCGGATGCGGGCCGAAAACAGATGCGCGAGATCGGTCGAGCAATAAAGACGCTTGGTATTCGTGTTTCAACTGTATATAGCAGCCCCTTTTGCCGGTCCATAGAGACGGCAAAGCTGGGCTTTGGCGACAGGGTGACGATTGTCGATGATTTGCGTCAGGGTGTCGATGCCGACCAGGCGACTGCCGAACGCCGGGCGCAGACCTTGAGAAAAATGTTGGCTACCCTACCCGTTGAACCCGGCACTAACACCGTTATCTCCGGCCATACCGGTAATCTGCAGGAGGCGGTGGGAATCTGGCCAAAACCGGAAGGAGTGGCCATTATTTTCAAGCCGGGCACAGATGGAAAATTCACCTATATTGCGACTCTGCCCCCAGCGCAATGGCAGATATTTGTGCGTGCTAAAGCAAAGTCGGGCGGTTAATAACAGTTCCATATGGATATTCCGCCTGATATACCAGCGTACTGTCCACTGAGTTATGTTCAGCGTGTTGCAACGGGGGTGCTTTAAGCCGATGAAGTTTCTGTCCAGCCTTGCGTTGCGCACAAAATTTCTGCTGCTGCCCTTGCTTACTGCTGGGCTGGTGATGGTGCTGGGCGCGTCTTACTTGACGATGCAGGCATCAGAAAAGGTTTTGCTGAACCAGACGGTGAGCCAAGATATACCCAAGATGCGCGAGATGTTTCGCTCGTTTTCTGCATTTTCTGTTAATCATGCCGAGTTGATTGGCCTGCTTGCCGCCTCACTGAAAAACAAGACCAGCGAAGCGCAGATATATGCACAAGGACGCAAGAGCGTTGTCGCAGTCAACCAGACTATTGATGAGCTGAATCGTCTGCACAACAGTTTCAAGTTTAATCCCGATCAGCAACAGGCTTTTGATCGATTACAACAACGTCTTATTGATTACCGCCATCAAGTAGGTTCGGTAGTGTTGCTTGCCTCGGTCGAGGTGAATGCAATCATTCAGTTCACGGAAGCCGTCAACGAAGACTATAGAGCAACCAACGATGAATTTCTGCATTTGCTGGCTGCGATGCAACGGGGGACGCAATTCGGAGTGAGCTCCTTTCAGGCACTGTCCAGTATGCACGCGGCCTGGTTCATTTTCATGCTGGGTATCACGATTCTGTTTGCCACACTAAGCAGTCTGTTATTGTCCAGATTATTTTCATCCGATCTCAAATCAGTTGTCACCGTGCTGGCGCAATTGACCAGAGGCGACACGAATATTGCGCAACAAAACTTGAATCGTCATGACGAGTTCGGCATCATTCACCATGCCATTCAGTCCTTCAGGGATGTCCTGATTCAGCGTAATGCAAGCGAAGAAAACCTTGCCATTACGCTGCATTCGATAGGTGACGCCGTCATTGCCACCGATCGGAACGGCCTCGTGACCCGCATGAACAGAACTGCCGAACGCTTGACCGGCTGGACATTTGCGCAAGCGCAGGGTTTGCCGCTGGAACAAGTGTTCCGCATCATTAACGTGCATACGCGCGTAGCGGTGGAGAACCCGGTACAACGCGTGCTGGCAGAGGGTAAAACCATCGGCCTTGCTAATCATACCGCGCTCATTGCACGTGACGGTAAAGAGTATCAAGTTTCCGACAGTGCGGCGCCAATCCGCAATCAGGCCGGGCAAATCGAGGGAGTAGTGCTGGTATTCAACGACGTCACTGCACAATACAAAGTGCAAGAGGCATTGCGAATCAGCGAACAACGCTTGCGCACCATCATTGAGAATGAGCCGGAATGCGTGAAAGTGGTTGGACGTGATGGAGAACTGCTGGAGATGAATGCAGCCGGTCTTGCCATGCTGGAAGTAGAGACGTTGGAGCAAGTGCGGCAATACGGCCTCATCAACTTTGTTAATCCTGGCTATCGTGAAGCGTTTAATGCGGTGCATCAACGCGTGATGAACGGCGAACATGCGCGGCTGGAATTTGAAGTCACCGGACTAAGAGGTACGCAACGCTGGCTGGAGACGCATGCTGCCCCGATACGCGATGACAATGGTAATGTCGCCACGTTGTTGGGTATCATCCGTGACATCACCGACCGAAAGCGAGCGGAACGCCAGATCCACCAACTGGCGTTCTACGACCCGTTGACCGACCTGCCGAACCGGCGCCTGTTACTCGACCGCATGCAACAAGCCCGCGTCACCACCACCCGACACGAAAACCACGGCGCCATCCTGTTCATCGACCTGGACAACTTCAAAACCCTCAACGACACCAAAGGCCACCACATCGGCGATCTGCTCCTCATCGAAGTCGCCAAGCGCCTGCAAGAAGGCGTGCGCGGCAATGACACTGTCGTACGTCTGGGCGGAGACGAATTCGTC
>DASRWN010000086.1:0-2555 GCA_035654595.1 Gallionella sp.
GGTTCGATACTGATCGTTGGATTATTGATTTCTGAATGATGAATAAAAATATCTCGGCAAATAAAAATCCCATACCCAAAGTTGGCTTCATCTCGCTTGGTTGTCCCAAGGCAACCGTTGATTCGGAACACATTCTCACGCGTTTGCGTGCCGAGGGCTATTTGATCTCGGCCAGCTATCAGGACTCGGATTTAGTGGTGGTCAACACCTGCGGGTTTATTGACAGTGCGGTGACCGAATCACTGGATGCGATAGGTGAAGCGTTGACAGAAAATGGTAAAGTGATCGTCACTGGCTGTTTGGGGGCGAAGGGTGATGTAGTGCGACAGGCGCATCCCAAGGTGTTGGCGGTGACTGGGCCACATGCGACTGATGAAGTGATGGCAGCTGTGCATCAACATTTGCCCAAGCCGCATGACCCTTACCTGGATTTAGTCCCGCCGCAAGGAATACGCCTGACCCCAAAGCATTATGCCTACGTAAAAATTTCCGAAGGCTGTAATCACCGCTGTACCTTTTGCATCATACCCAGCATGCGTGGCGATTTGGTCAGCCGTCCAGTGGGCGATGTGATGCAAGAAGCTGAAAATTTGGTCAACGCAGGCGTTAAAGAATTACTGGTGGTTTCACAGGACACCAGCGCCTATGGCGTAGATGTGAAATATCGCACCGGTTTCTGGAATGGTCGCCCGCTCAAAAGTCGCATGACCGAGCTTGCCACGGCGATGGGCGAACTGGGTGCGTGGGTGCGGTTGCATTACGTTTATCCTTATCCGCACGTGGACGAGCTGATTCCGCTGATGGCGCAGGGTAAAGTTTTGCCCTATCTGGACATTCCATTTCAGCACGCAAATCAACGTATTCTGAAGCTGATGAAACGCCCGGCCAGCAGCGAGAATGTGCTGGCACGGATTAAACGATGGCGCGAAGTCTGTCCGGACATTACTTTGCGCAGCACTTTCATCGTCGGTTTCCCGGGAGAAACTGAAGAAGAGTTTGATGAGTTATTGGATTTTCTTGAAGAGGCGCAACTGGATCGCGTTGGTGCATTTACCTATTCTCCGGTTGACGGTGCAGTGGCTAACGCCTTACCCGATCACCTGCCGCCAGAGGTTCAACAAGAGCGCCTCGCGCGGTTGATGCTATTGCAAGAAGAAATCAGCGAGGAGCGGCTTAAACGCAAGATCGGCAAAGTCATGACGGTGCTGGTGGACGAGGTGGACGACGATGGCGCAATCGCACGGAGTGCCGCCGACGCTCCTGATATCGATGGTTTGGTCTACATCGAAGATGGTCAACAGCTCAGTGTGGGCGACTTTGTCGAAGTGCAAGTCACCGATTCGGATACGCATGACCTCTGGGCAGAGGTGCATCCGTAAGCTGCGCAATCAGCGGCTGCGCAGAGCAAAATCATTGCGCTTTTTCCGGTTGACCAAAATCTTGTTTGAATTGCCCGCGCTCTTCCGGGCTCATTTTTTCCCAATGCTCGCGCATTTCCTGACGCCGTGCTTCGCGCTCTTCCGGACTCATTTTTTCCCAATGCTGCTTCATCTTTTCGCGCATTTGTTCGCGCTCTTCAGGCGACATATTGTTCCAATGCTCACGGATTGCCTGACGCCGCTCTGCGCGCTGCTCCGGAGTCATGTTTTCCCATTCCTTATGCATGGCCTCCCGTTTATTGGCACGTTCTTCAGGCGACATATTTTCCCATTTTTCACGCATTGCCTTGCGCTCGACAAGAGCGGAATTTTTATCAACATTATATGACTCTGCCCAGGCCGGCAGACTAAAGCCGACCACCAGTCCGGCGGCGAGTAGCGATTGAATAATATTTTTCGATTTCATGGCTGTTTCCTATGATTGATGCGAGGCCGCACCAAAATTCTGAACCACTGCATTCTGCAGGAGCACATTCCTTTTGACAAGCGGCGTTACCTTATTGCGGCGGAGGCGGAGGCGCATGGGGAGCGGTTTGGGAATAGCCTGCATTAGGCGGTGCAATCCGACGTTGCGCTGCATAACCGGGAACTTGATTGCCTTTGGCGTACATACATTGTTCATAGGCAATGTCATAACGTCGCTGCGCGTCGCGTGAGGCTCGCTCTGCTTGGTTGGCACCCCCTGCCGAGCCGGCGATAAGGCCTAAACCAGCCCCTGCCGCTGCGCCATTGTGATCGCCACCCAACAGGGCGCCCGCTACCGTACCGATAGCGACGCCAGCCGCTGCCGATCCAACTTCATTTTTTGTGGCCACATCATTGGGGGGCAAGCCAGTAGACTGCTCGGCATACTGTCGGCACACATGTTCCTCATTCACAAACTGGTCGAACGGCTTACCAGCCGCCGGCATCACCGCCACTCTGGGACCTACCGGCACGTTCGTCGCGCATCCGGCCAACACGATCAGGATTGAGCCTAGTGCAATTTTACGAGACCGTTCTGGATTCATTATCGTACTCCTTAATCAATACGCTGATGGAGCGTCAGGTGGCGTACCGGGTCCGGTTGCGTCAGCCGGGCTGGCCGGAACCGTCTCCCAGCCTTCCGGGCAGGAG
>DASRWN010000087.1:0-3633 GCA_035654595.1 Gallionella sp.
CGCACCGTCGGTGCCGGGGTGGTTGCTAAGATTATTGAGTAACGCTCAGCTGTTTTAGGCCAGTAGCTCAATTGGTAGAGTATCGGTCTCCAAAACCGAGGGTTGGGGGTTCGAGACCCTCCTGGCCTGCCAAACAAGCAAGAAAAAGTGAATTGGAATGATTGCGCATGGCAGATAAAATCAAGTTAATTATTGCCTTTTTCTTGGTGGCGGCGGGAATCGCGGGTTTCTATTACCTGCGCGATAGCGCGACGGTGATCAGGCTGGTCTCGTTACTGATTGGTGTGTTACTGGCAATGGGCGTAACGTGGACTAGTGAACCGGGCAAACGTTTTTTTGTTTTTGCCAGAGACTCTGTGGCTGAGGCAAAGCGTGTGGTTTGGCCGACGCGTAAGGAAACGCTGCAAACCACCGGGATAGTCATATTATTCGCAATCACCATGGCGCTGTTTTTATGGGCGGTGGATGCAACCTTGATGGTAGCGGTAAACAAGTTGATGGGACGGGGCGAGTGATGGCCAAAAATTGGTATGTTGTTCATACGTACTCGCAGTTTGAAAAAAGCGTGCAGCGCGCATTAGCCGAACGCATTCAACGCGATGGCATGCAGGACAAGTTTGGCCAGATTTTGGTGCCGGTCGAAGAGGTAGTAGAGTTAAAGCTGGGTCAGAAGAGTATTACCGAGCGTAAATTTTTCCCCGGTTATGTGTTGGTCGAGATGGAAATGACTGACGAAAGCTGGCACTTGGTGAAGAGTACGCCCAAAGTAACCGGATTTTTGGGCGGCTCGGCGATGAAGCCAACACCAATCAGCGAAAAAGAAGTGCAAAACATCATGCAGCAAATGCAGGCGGGGGTTGAAAAGCCAAGGCCTAAAGTGTTATTTGAGGTAGGTGAGTTGGTGCGTGTTAAAGAAGGCCCATTCACCGATTTTAATGGTTCAGTCGAAGAAGTGAATTACGACAAAAACAAGATTTCTGTTGCAGTGACTATATTTGGTCGTTCAACACCGGTAGAGCTGGATTTTGGTCAGGTAGAAAAAGCCTGATCTCGAAGAGGGAAACATTGTTACTGTTTCCCATGTTGGGGAGAGACCTAATCGTTTCGTTAATACCCGTTTAGCAGGAGTGTCTCATGGCAAAAAAAATTATTGGCTATATCAAGCTGCAGGTGCCTGCAGGTAAGGCGAACCCAAGCCCGCCGATTGGCCCCGCTCTGGGCCAGCGCGGCCTGAATATCATGGAATTCTGCAAAGCGTTTAACGCACAGACGCAGGGCGTTGAACCCGGTTTGCCTATTCCGGTGGTGATTACTGCTTTCTCGGACAAGAGCTTCACCTTCATCATGAAAACCCCGCCCGCCAGCATTCTGATCAAGAAGGCTGCCGGTGTGCAGAAGGGTAGTAAAACACCCCATACTGATAAAGTTGGTAACCTGACACGTGCGCAAGTCGAGCAAATCGCTACGACCAAAATGGCGGATTTGACTGCTGCCGATATGGATGCGGCTGTACGTATCATTGCTGGCAGTGCGCGCAGCATGGGTATTACTGTGGAGGGCGTGTAACATGTCCAAGCGTTATGTAGCTATTGCGGCTAAAGTTGATCGCAGCAAACTTTACCTGTTGACCGATGCGTTGAATCTGGTCAAAGAAACTGCTGTGGCAAAATTTGATGAATCCATTGATGTGGCGATCAATCTTGGTATTGATGCGCGCAAGTCTGATCAATTGGTGCGTGGTTCGGTGATATTGCCTAAAGGTACGGGTAAAACAGTGCGTGTTGCGGTATTCGCCCAAGGCGCAAAGGCGGAAGAAGCCAAGGCGGCTGGTGCAGATATTGTCGGATTTGACGACTTGGCTGAAGCCATTAAGGGCGGAAAAATGGACTTCGATGTATTGATAGCCAGTCCGGATGCGATGCGTTTGGTTGGTCAGCTTGGTCAGATCCTTGGCCCGCGCGGTTTGATGCCCAACCCCAAAGTGGGAACAGTGTCCGCTGATGTCGCAGGCGCAGTGAAAAATGCAAAAGCCGGTCAAGTCCAATATCGTACCGACAAGAACGGTATTGTGCAGTGCACTATCGGACGCGCTTCATTTACGCCAGAAGCATTGCGTGAAAATATCATGGCACTGGTTGATGCGTTAAACAAAGCCAAGCCAGCTGCTTCCAAGGGGATATTTTTGCGTAAGGTGTCGATTTCCAGCACGATGGGTGCAGGTATCCGTATTGAGCAAACCAGTTTGACTGCATAGTGTTTTTGAATTTACCGACGAGACACGGTCTCGTCGGTATTTGTTTTTGGACTGCTGGCGTGTGTATGCAGCATCCAAGACCGGTGGAGCCGCAAGGCTTAATATTCGGTGGATGGTTGATGGTGTGTTTGAGGGTTTCTGTCCTCTGCGCTTTGTCTTTCATTTTTCGATTCCCCCGTAGATGGTGTGCCCGCGAGCAGGAATAGGTTCTCCTGACTCATGGTCGCTGTTGTAAACAATGGAATGTGCGTGAGTGCGTTCTGGAAACTGGAGGAAGACTTGAGTCTCAATCTGCAAGAAAAGCAAACGGTAGTAGCGGAAGTCAGTGCCCAAGTGGCGCAATCGCAAACGATCGTCCTGGCAGAATATCGTGGCATAGCAGTCGCTGACATCACCAAATTGCGTGCCACTGCACGCAAGGCCGGGGTGTATTTCCATGTGCTGAAAAATACCTTGGCGCGGCGTGCAGTGCAAGGAACGCCATTTGAATCGCTGGCTGAAAAAATGGTTGGCCCTCTTGTGTATAGCATGAGTGCTGACCCGGTCGCAGCGGCAAAAGTGGTGTTCGATTTTGCCAAGACCAACGAAAAGCTAGTGATTAAAGCGGGTGCGATGAGTGGTTCTGTGATGTCAGCAGAACAAGTTGCCGTGCTTGCCGTAATTCCGAGCCGCGATGAACTGATTGCGCGCTTGATGGCTACCATGAACGCGACGACCAGCAAGTTCGTGCGCACGCTGGCAGCGATCCGCGACAAGAACGAAGCGCTGGCTGCTTAATATATTTTTTGAATCAACTAAATTTAGGAGAACAACATGGCTGTAGCTAAAGCTGATCTGATGGACGCAATTGCCGGCATGACTGTGCTGGAACTGTCTGACCTGATCAAGGAAATGGAAACAAAATTTGGCGTATCTGCGGCAGCAGTTGCCGTTGCCGGACCAGCTGGTGGCGGTGCCGCTGCCGCTGTTGTAGAGCAAACGGAATTCAACGTTATTTTGACTGCCGCTGGCGACAGTAAAGTAAACGTGATCAAGGCGGTTCGCACTATTACCGGTCTGGGCTTGAAAGAAGCCAAAGACCTGGTGGATGGCGCGCCGAAAGCGGTTAAGGAAGGCGTATCCAAAGCGGATGCTGATGCAATTGCCAAACAATTGGTTGAAGCTGGCGCGACCGCTGAAATCAAATAAGGTAACACGCTGCAGAAGGGCTGACGGCATACCGTCAGCCTTTTGCCGCTTTAAAAAGCCAGCGGTCAGGAAGTCTGAAAATATTTCCTGTCCCCTGTCTTTTCCCTTAGTCGTGGAGATTATATGAGCTACTCTTTTACCGAAAAAAAACGCATCCGTAAAAGTTTTGCCAAGCGCGTCGGTGCGCTGCC
>DASRWN010000088.1:0-9946 GCA_035654595.1 Gallionella sp.
ATCTATCAACAGGCAATGGCATTCATGAGCACCGTGATGCCGGGCAACGTCAATCGCGTGAAACACTATGTGGATGATGTGCCGTTATTCTCGCGTTTCCAGATTGAGCATCAGATCGAATCGGCACATGCGCGTGAAGTGCATCTGCCGTCCGGCGGCGCGATCATGATCGACCACACTGAAGCGTTGACCGCCATCGATATCAATTCGGCGCGCGCTACCAAAGGTTCAGACATCGAAACCACCGCATTCAACACCAACCTTGAAGCAGCGGAAGAAATCGCGCGTCAGCTGCGCCTGCGCGATTTGGGCGGACTGATCGTGATCGACTTCATCGACATGGAAAATGCGCGCAACCAACGTGACGTGGAAAACCGCTTGCGCGATTCTCTGCGCTACGACCGCGCCCGTGTGCAGACCGCAAAAATCTCGCGTTTCGGCCTGCTTGAATTGTCCCGTCAACGGCTACAACCCAGCCTGGGCGAAAGCAATCACATGGCTTGCCCGCGTTGCAACGGTATCGGCCACATACGCGGCACGGAGTCTTCCGCCTTGCACATCCTGCGCATCATTCAGGAAGAGGCAATGAAGGAAAGCAGCGCAGCCATTCACGTACAAGTGCCGATAGATGTGGCGACCTTCCTACTCAATGAAAAACGTGCCGACATACATCGCATCGAATCGCGTTTGAAAGTCGCCATCACATTGATTCCTAATCCGCATCTGGAGACGCCAAACTACAGCATCAACCGGCTGCGCCCGGACGATCTGAATGAGGATACCTTGCAGGTCAGTTATAAACTGGTCGAAAAACCGGACACAACAAAACCGCTGGTTGCCGCACACGGGCAACAAAAGGTAAGTCGCACACAAGCCGTTGTGCAAGGCATCACCCCGACACAACCTGCACCACTGGTAACGAAAACACCACAGCCAGCTTTCTTTGGCAAGCTGATGGCTTGGCTCAAATCGCTCGGCGATGAACAGCCCTCCGTTGCCAAACCAGTTCCGCAACGGCCACGGCATAATCCACGCCACGAAACTAGTGACAACAAACGGCGCGACAGACCAGCTAATAATCAGCGCCGTGAACGCAACGAAATGCGGGGTAACGAAAAACCGTCGCAAGCAGAACCGGTGAAACCACAGGAAGCACGTCAGGCAATGGAGCCGCGTCCGCCTAAACAGCCTAGACCAGCCCGTCCCGCCAAAGACAAACCGGCCTTGGAGACGCAAACAGCTACTACGGTTGCGCAAACTGAAGAAACCGGCGCGCCTAAAACCGGACGTCGCCGTGGCCGTCGTGGTGGTCAGCGTGAACGTGAGCGTCGTGAAGCGGAAGCTTCGGTAAACGGTGTTATGCCAACAGCAGCGCCAATCATGCTAGAACAACAGGCGGAACCACAAACACAAGGCGTACCTGCCACGCTGACACCGACTGAATATATCGCTGTACCGGATGGCTTCGTTTATCCAAGCGAATACGTCGCCATGCCAGTTACTCCGGCAGCGCAGCGCTTTGAGACATTACCTGCCGCACCGACTGTGGTGGTGACTCCAGTGGTTACACCCGCCAATATACCCAGCGGAGAAGGACTGACCCAAATTGAAACTGCGCCAGAAAAAATCAGCACAGCAGCTAATTTTGCTCAAACCGATACAGAACGGCATGCACCGCGTCGTCGCACCCGTCAACATGAGGTGTATGTGGAAAGTGTGCCGTTGGAGCAAGTCGAAACACAAAAATAATAAAGCTGAAACTCAGCTCTAAATAAAAGCGCCGCATGATGAATTTCGTGCGGCTTTTTTATTGGCTGGAGAGACTTAATTGCAAACCGTCTTCGTTAACGTCAGCCTGATACTCCGCCGCGACTGCTATGCCCGGCACGCAAACCAGTTCATCACCGCAATACAGCAAAGGCAGACGATCGCGTTGCCAGGGCGGCACATGCTGTTCTTGCAGCAAATTTTTAAGCGTGCGCGTTGCGCCGTTGCGCTGCGGACGTATCATTTCGCCGCCCTGACGTAAACACAGCGTCACTGTTGCGTGCCGCAATTTCTCCACACTGATGCTCAGTGTCGAAGCAGATTGGCCACGCATGAACTTTAATTGTGCGCCCAATGCAGGCCAAGCCAAGTCAGCTTCATCCCGCCAGGGCAATACCAGCTTGCTGTCGAACTCCGGCAAAGCGGGCAGCACATAAATCCGGCCATGATAACGACGTACCTGCCAATCACCATAGTTGACACATACTCCGGCATCGTCGCGCGCGTTGCAAAGTTGTTGCAACATATCATCCAGTTGCACAGTTTGCGGCAAGGGCGCGCCCATGCTGTATAAAAAGTGGCGCAACAGATTCTTTGCGCGAGACTGACTGAATGCGCGCAAGGCAGTCACGCTGAGCGTGTCGGCGTGGATCACACCAATAGCGTCCTGTTGCGCCAACTCATTCAGCAAGTCGCTTGCTTCGGCAAAATGCAGCGCGCTGCGCGCCAGCGTGTCGCGATACGCGGGAAACTTTTTCTCCAGCACCGGCAATACCCGATGGCGCAAAAAATTTCGCGGGTAGCTATCGTCCGCATTGCTTTCATCTTCTATCCATTGCAACTGTTGCGCGCAGGCATAAGCGAAAATTTCCTGACGCGAACAGCGCAACAAAGGACGCAACAAATTCGGCAAATTTTCACGTCGCGCAAGTAGTGGCATGGCACTCGCGCCACGCACCCCGGCACCGCGCAGCAATTGCAGCAACAATGTTTCTGCCTGATCGTCGGCATGATGTGCCAACGCGATAAAATCGCAGGGTTGACGTGCAAATGCCGCATGGCGCAGTTTGCGCGCTGCCGCCTCAATGCCATGTTCGCGCAGCGGTGCGATATCAACTCGCTCGATATGCAATGGAATTTGATATTGTGCGCAAAGTTGGGCGCAGAAATCAGCCCAGGCATTGGCATGCGGACTGATGCCATGATGAACGTGCAGCGCGGAAAGTCGCCAGGAAAAACGCGGCGCGAGTTGATGCAAGACGTGCAGCAATACGACCGAATCCGCCCCGCCGCTCAGACCGATCAGAATAGAATCTTGCGCTGCCAGCAACGGGCTGATTTCGGCTGCGACCTGTTCGACCAGATTATGCTCAGTCACAGGCAGCTTTCCGGTTTGCGTCACGCAGCAGATTTTTTTTACTGGAGCGTAACTTCCTTGAACTTGCCATAGCTCATCAGACGATTGAAACGATCTTGCAGCAAATTGGCCGTCGGTTTGTCTTGCGCGGTTTTCAGCGCGTCCTGCAATGCCTTTTTCACACTCTGCATGGTTGCTGCGTAATCGCGATGTGCACCGCCCAATGGTTCATTGATGATTTTATCCACTAGGCCGAGCGCTTTCAAACGTGTGGAAGTAATGCCCAGCGTTTCTGCGGCATCCGCTGCTTTCTCGGCGCTCTTCCACAAAATTGAAGCGCAACCTTCCGGCGAAATCACCGAATAAGTGCTGTATTGCAGCATCAGCAAAATATCGCCTACCGCAATCGCCAGCGCGCCGCCTGAACCGCCTTCACCGATCACCGTGCAGATAATCGGCACGCGCAGTTCCGCCATTTCGTAGAGGTTGCGCCCAATCGCTTCGGACTGGCCGCGTTCTTCCGCGCCCACGCCGGGATAGGCTCCGGGTGTGTCAATAAACGTCATGATGGGAATGGAGAATTTCTCTGCCATACGCATCAGGCGCATCGCCTTGCGGTAGCCCTCAGGACGCGGCATGCCAAAATTCCGGATGATTTTTTCCTTGGTATCACGGCCTTTTTGATGACCGATCACCATCACGCTTTGCCCGTTGAAACGCGCCAAACCGCCCACGATTGCCTTGTCATCGGCAAACACGCGGTCACCGTGCAACTCTTCAAAATCAGTAAATAAATTCTCGATGTAGTCCAATGTATAAGGACGTTGCGGATGCCGCGACACTTGCGAAATCTGCCAGGGTGTCAGCTTCGCATAGACATCTTTGGTCAACGCTTCACTCTTCTTGGACAGGAGTGAAATTTCGTCGGTGATATTAATTGCGGAATCGTCCTGCACATAGCGCAGCTGGTCGATTTTATCTTCCAGCTCTGCAATCGGACTTTCAAAATCCAGAAATGATATTTTCATGTTGTTCCCACTGTAAGGCGGCGCGACAAGGGGCCATTATAAACCGTTGGCCCTATTTCAAACCACTGAATGCCTGGCAAATTTTTGGGTGTGTCGCCAGAACGCCCAAGCGGCAGCTTTGGACAGTGAGATTGAGCAGGAATTTGCGCCCGCCAGAACCTCTATCTTGAGCTTCTCCAGCTTGCCGTCACGCAACGCCTGCCAGATCGGTCGGGCGTATCCAGCCTCAAACGCCTGCAAGGCCGAATGCCAGCCGGCAAGATCGCCCCGCTGCAATGCTGAACGCAAACCAGCCCAAACCAATAGCTGTGTTTCCCCGGACGCATCTGCCTGCCATTGCGCGGCAGATTTCAAAAACGGTATGTGTACGGCGGCGGCCAATATTTCCACCAGTATTTCGTCCGAGCTGGCGCCGTGATAAGGACTTTGCGCCACCGTGGCGCCATCGCTGCAACCTCCGCCCCACAACCAGACACTGTTGACCGATAATTCGCCACGCAGCTCGCGAGCCTGGTTAACCGGATGCGCGAATAGCAGCATCTGGATTTCATTGAACAACTGATGCCAGCGCAGCGCATCTTCACCCGTCGGCAAAACCCCCAGCACGTTCGCACCCAACACTTGGGAAAGCGGCGCGGTATGAATTTTCGGCAGCGTGCTCAGGCGGACATACCAGCGTTGCGGATGGGGCGCAAAAAACTCCAGCCCTTGGTTAACAAAATGCGCGTTCAAACTGGCACAGAATAATATGGCATCTGCGCTGCTCATTTCCACACCAGTCAAACGCAACTGATCACGCTGCAAATCCAGATGCACCGGATCAGCACGCAGCCAGCAGCCTTGTCCCAACCCGTCAAATGCGGCGCTCAGTGGCGCAAGCGGCGCACCGTTTACGCACGGCACGGCAAATTTTTCACACAGAAAATCTTCCAGTGCGACGTCTTGCAAGCTTTCCTTGTGTCCATGACTGAGCAATTTTTCCAGTGCTGGCACAGGTAAATCTGCGCCCATTTGCACCGCTAACGCTTTGGGCAGAAGCAAATCGGGAATAACCAGAGTCAAATTTTTCATGTCAACCAGTTTAACATTGAGTTGCACTGTCGCAGCCTGCGGGCTTGTGGCACACTGGCGACCCACAAATAAACTTTGGGCAGCTCTAGAAATCGTCGCGAGCAAGCCAGGGTGCAAGGAGCCGCGCAGTGATTGACGAGACATATCGAGCAGATAGGCAAGGATTGAACAAGCGCGCGACACAACAATCTGGCTGCGTAGTAGATTTATAGATGCAAGCTTACGAACTATTCATTGGTCTGCGTTACACCCGCGCCAAGCGGCGCAACCACTTCATCTCTTTTATCTCGCTGATCTCCATGCTGGGTATGGCATTGGGCGTGCTCGCCCTGATCGTGGTGCTGTCGGTGATGAATGGTTTCCAGAAAGAAATCCGCGAGCGCATGCTGGGCGCTTCACCGCAACTGGAAATCGTTACAGATGGTGGCAGACTGAATGACTGGCAAACGGTATTAAGCAAGGTCACGCAAAATCCGCAGGTCACTGCCGTCGCACCCTACATCTCCGGACAGGGAATGCTGTCGTATGGTCAAAACGTGCAAGGCGTGCTGGTGCGCGGCATCGACCCGGCGCGTGAAGCGGTGATCACTGAACTCGCCAGCAAATTCAAAACAGGCAATTTGGGCGATTTACGCAGCGGTGAATTTGGCATTGTGCTTGGCTCTGATCTGGCGCACGCATTAAACGTCAGGCTCAACGACAGGATCGTGCTGATTACCCCGCAAGGGCTCATAACGCCTGCCGGAATGATTCCTCGTCTCAAGCAATTTCGTATCGTCGGTATCTTTGAAATCGGCATGGCTCCTTACGACAACAGTCTCGCGCTGATCAACATCAACGATGCACAAAAATTGTTTCAACTGGGCGATGCGGTAACCGGCCTCAGTGCAAAACTGCACGATCTTGATCTCGCGCCGCGCGTGGCAGATGAATTGCAGCAACAGTTGCCACCAGATTTATACGCCAACGACTGGACGCATCAGAACAGCAATTATTTCCGCGCGGTAAAGATAGAGAAGAAAATGATGTTCATCATCCTGTCGCTGATTGTCGCCGTGGCGGCGTTCAACATTGTCTCGACATTGGTCATGGCCGTCACCGACAAGCAGGCTGATATCGCCATCTTGCGCACGCTCGGCGCATCGCCGCGCAGCATCATGAAAATCTTCATCGTTCAGGGTGTGATCATCGGATTGGTCGGCACCTTGCTCGGTAGCATTGGCGGCATCGTGCTGGCACTTAATCTGAATACTGTAGTCCCCTTCATCGAACATTTATTCCACGTACAGTTTCTCGCCAAAGACGTTTACTACATCAGCGAACTACCCTCAGACCTGCACTATCACGAAGTCGCACTCATCGCTGGCATGTCCTTTTTGATCAGCTTGCTGGCTACGCTTTATCCAAGTTATCGAGCCTCGCAAACGCAACCGGCAGAGGCGCTACGTTATGAATAAATCTACTGATGGAACAACTAGCCATCTGACTAAGTTGGCAAATTACGCCAACCAAGTCATTGGTTATGCGCGATTCGATAGCTGCGTTGCGTGGTACTCGCTCCTCGCCTACCCATCCGGTATGTCTCGTTCACTCCGTTGCATGCGCCTTACTCTCGAACCGCTCGCTACGATTTATAAGGACATGCCATGACAGTTATTGCCTGCCGTGAATTGAGCAAGACTTACCAGCTCGGCAATTTGAACGTGCCAGTGCTCAAGGGCGTCAATCTCGAAGTACAACGCGGCGAGCGCATCGCCATCGTGGGCGCTTCCGGTTCCGGCAAAAGCACACTGCTGCATCTGCTCGGCGGCCTGGATCAAGTCAGTAGCGGCAGCGTGCAAATACTCGGTCAGGCTGTGCAACAAATGAGCGAGGTGCAGCGCGGTGAATTGCGCAATCGCTCACTCGGTTTCGTTTATCAATTTCATCATTTGCTGGCAGAATTTACCGCGCTGGAAAATGTCGCCATGCCGTTGCTGATACGCGGCATGAAACACAGCAAGGCCAACCCGCGTGCCGCTGCCATGCTGGAACAAGTTGGCCTGGCAGCACGCATTCAACATCTACCTTCTGAATTGTCGGGCGGCGAACGTCAACGCGTCGCAGTAGCGCGGGCACTGGTGACAGAGCCCGCTTGTGTGCTGGCGGATGAACCGACCGGCAATCTGGACCGCAACAGCGCGCAAGCCTTGTTTGAATTGATGCAACAACTCAATGCAAAACTCAATACCAGTTTTATCGTCGTCACCCATGATTTCGAGCTGGCCGGACGAATGCAACGCCGCTTGCGCCTGATTGATGGCGTACTACAAACCGAGCACGACTAAAATAATCAATCCGGCTGATTGACGCTGCATTTTTTTTGGCGAGTCACTGCGATATCACTGCGGCCCGTCACCTCACCCGTATGACGATGCTGTACCCACACGTTACTTTGCACACATGGTTCTCTTCACCATCTTTTTTACTTTTGGCGTGTGGTACTTGCAACAGCAAGCCGCCTTGCCGGATTTCACCTGGGCGTGGCTGTTGCCGGGCTTGCCGCTCGCGGTACTGATTTCAACCCGGCAGCCTTGGCTGCGTGTGGCGCGCGCCATATTGATTGCCCTGTTTGCCGCCGGGCTGGGTTTCTACCACGCTGCATGGCAAGCGGAACAACGCCTTGCCATCAGCCTGCCGGATGAATGGCAGGGGCACGACATCAAAGTGATTGGCGTCGTCGCCGAACTACCGCGCAACCACGAGCACGGCTTGCGTTTTAGCTTTGACGTTGAAAAAACGCTCACGCCACAAGCCACCGTGCCGCGGCACATTTACCTGAGCACCTATCTCGACCAAGATGCAACTGCACCGAAACCACGCGCGGGCGAACGCTGGCAATTGACCTTGCGTCTGAAACAACCGCACGGCAGCAGCAACCCGTTCGGGTCGGACTTTGAATTGTGGGCGCTGGAAAACAACATCCGTGCGATCGGCTACGTAAACAACAAGGGCGACAATCTGCGTCTTGATGCTCTGGCCGGCGGCTTGGCCTACCGCATTGAATCCTGGCGTGAATCGGTGCGCGACAAGTTCAACGCCACGCTGCCCGGTGCGCCGTATGCCGGCGTGTTGAGCGCGTTGGCAATCGGCGACCAAAGCAGCATCGCGCAAAACCAATGGCAGGTATTCACTCGCACCGGCGTAAACCACTTGATGAGCATCTCCGGTTTGCACATCACCATGCTGGCGAGCCTGGGCTTCGCTCTAACCTACTGGCTGTGGCGGCGCAGCACACGCCTCACTTTGCTGCTACCGGCACGCAAAGCGGCGGCATTGATGGCACTGCTGGTCGCGCTCGGCTATGCGCTCATTTCCGGCTATGCAGTACCGGCACAACGCACCGTCTATATGGTCGGCGCTGTGGCTATCGCGCTTTGGCTGAATCGCAATTTTTCACTCGGACAAATGCTTAGCATTGCCCTGCTCGGCGTGCTGATTCCCGACCCGTGGGCAGTTTTATCGCCCGGTTTCTGGCTGTCGTTTGGCGCAGTGGCGCTCATCCTCTACGTCACGGCACACCGCATCGGGCGCAGCCACTGGCTGGCCGAGTACGGCAAAGTGCAATGGGCGATGACCATCGGCCTGATTCCCATGTTGCTTGCACTGTTTCAACAAGTCTCACTGGTCTCACCCATCGCCAATGCCTTTGCAATTCCGCTGGTGAGCCTGGTTGTCGTGCCGCTCACGCTGTTGGGCGCGGTGTTGCCATTCGATGCGCCGCTGTGGTTGGCGCATCTCTTGATGAGCTGGAGCATGGTGTGCCTGACTTGGTTGAACGCCTTGCCCCAAGCGGTGTGGACGCAACATGCGCCACCCGCATGGAGCATCGTGGCGGGTATGCTGGGCGTGTTATGGATATTGTTGCCGCGCGGTTTTCCGTCACGCTGGCTGGGGCTGGTGTTAATGTTGCCGATGTTTTTTAATGCCCCCGAAGCGCCCGTACAAAACTCCTTGCGTCTGACCATCTTCGATGTCGGGCAAGGCTTGGCGGTTGCCGTGCAAACCCAGCGTCACGCACTGCTGTACGACACCGGGCCGGATTTCAGCAACGAAAATGACAGCGGCAATCGCATTTTGATTCCGGCCTTGCGCGCGATGGACATCGCCAAACTGGATGGCCTGATACTCACGCACGATGACAGCGACCACACCGGTGGTGCGGCATCCGTCATGCAAGCCATGCCGATAGACTGGCTGCTGTCTTCACTGCCGGATGGACATGTGCTGCTGCAACACGCCACCCACCCGCAAAGATGTGCCGACGGACAACACTGGGATTGGGACGGCGTCGGTTTTGAGATTTTGCATCCCGACATCGCCAGCTACAACGATGAAACAATCCGTGACAACGACCGAGGCTGTGTTTTGCGCATCAGCATCGGCGAGCAACGCATTCTGCTGACCGCAGACATCGAGAAAAAATCCGAGGCACGATTGATCAATGAACATGCCGACAAACTTTTCACCACCTTGCTGGTTGTGCCGCATCACGGCAGCAAGACTTCATCCACGCTTGAATTCATCACTGCCACCCTGCCCGACTACGCCGTGTTTACCGTCGGCTACCGCAACCGCTTTGGCCATCCTAAACAGGAAATCGTGCAACGCTATGCCGACAGCGGCGCAGAATTGTTCCGCTCGGATCAAGACGGTGCAATTCTGGTGAACATGAGCGCACAGG
>DASRWN010000089.1:0-7453 GCA_035654595.1 Gallionella sp.
GGATCTTCGGATTGAGTGCGGAGAGCTTGAGCAGCTTCTCGCGTATGGGCTGCCACTCAGGCTGTGGATACATCAACAGACAACCATCCGCATCGGCAGTCAGCACCAAATTACCCGCGCAATGCGCGAGCAACATGTCACGATGACGCGCCGGTATCGCAAGCCTGCCCTTACTGTCCAGATTAAGTTGTGCGGCTCCCTGAAACATTCCCTGCACCCCCACAATTACCCACTTTTTACCACTTATGGCCACTATATGGGATTAAAACACAATGGTCAAGCGAAAAAATGGGATTTTTCTTTACAGGACAAGGAGTTAGCACAGGAAGTTAAGGAAAAATAAATATACTTAAAAAGCAATGAATTGCGGAAACAAGCTAAGTTGTTTGTGATGAAGTGGCGGAATATTGGAATTGCTGCAGGGAAGTGAAAATAGACAGGGTGGCTATCACACGCTTTCGTAGGGGCGCGATTTATCGCGCCCCTCCTCCTTGAAGCAGGAATAAATTAAAGCGCGATGAATCGCGCCACTACAAAATTGCATTCACACATCTGAAACTCGATCATCAAGCTGCTTGCGTTGCCGCCAAAGAATCGTAGTGCCCCAGAGCAATGCAAACAACATGACCAACCCGCCGCATACATGCGCAGCCGCACCCCAGTGTTGCGCATTGTCTATTTGCCCCAGCGTTATCAGCAAGTATATCCAGTCATGCGGGCCATCCTCCGCACCCGTGCCACCGCCGACCAAGATTAGTTGCGGATGCAGCGCATCGTAAATGTAGGGAGATAAATCAACCAAGCTGACACTCGCCCACCACAAGCAGATGGACGCGCCAAAATTGTCGCGATTCTTTACGATGAAAGCGACACCTATGGCGAATGGAAAAATAAGTTGGAATAAACTGCCGCCGAGAATCATCATGAATTCGCCGAACGGCCTGAACAGCACATGCCCCGCCTCGTGTATCGGCAGCAGGATGTTGTGCATAAAGGAAGCGTTAATTTCGCCATCACGGTAGTCGTAGCCGAACAAAAACCAACTCCAAATCATCAGCAGCATTAGCGTGATACTCCGCCCGTAAAATGTCACGGCATTCATCTTATCCAATGGCAGAAACAATGCTGCGAAAAAACCATCTTCTTCGTGGGAGAGGAGCTCATCATCCACTTTGTAAATAACAGGCGCGTGTGCAGGCTGCGCCCATTTGAAGAAATAAATCCCGCAGACCGGACAGACCGCGCTGGCAGGTAAGGGCTGTGGCAGCTTATGTCCACACTTCGGGCATTGGGTGTAAGTATCAGTCACTGTCTCAAAAGGATGCACATCAAATAAGGTGAAGCTGGCCGATAAGCCGGGTTCTGTCGTGGACAGTCATTCCTCTAGGCGTTTCGTTACCTGACGCTCAAGCAACCTACCCGCAAGCGACGCGAGCAACGTCATGGCCTGCTTATTTGGTCTTGCTCCGGATGGAGTTTACCGTGCCACTCTCGTTACCGAGAGTGCGGTGCGCTCTTACCGCACCGGTTCGCCCTTGCCTGATCTGTTTGCACAGCCATCGGCGGTATGTTTTCTGTGGCACTGTTCATCACCTCACGGTGTCCGGTCGTTAACCGGCATCCTGCTCTGTGGAGCCCGGACTTTCCTCTCCGCACTTGCGCGCGCAGCGACTGTCTAGCCAGCTTCACTGTTGAGTTTATCACGGGAACATTGCGCCAGCCCGGGAACCCGGGCTTTGGTTACGAAAGGCACTATCAGTCCGATAACTGCAGGGTGACTCCCAATGTTTTCCATTGTTTTACTTCTTCCTGCAAAGCAGCCTCCGTTAAGGGATTTTGCGCCAGCCAGCCCGCAGCGATGGAAAGATGGAATTTACTGCCACTGAAGTGCGCTTGTAAATCCGGCAATGGGCTGTCGCTGCGATTACGGTAAAACAGCGCGGCAAGGCGCAAACTCATCGTCAGCACGATGTCTTCATTGTCTTTCAGCATTCCTTGCAATTTATCCAGGCTGCCGCGATGCGCCAGCGCCAGCAAACTCAAGCGCGCCTGTTCTTTTTTGGAGAAGCCCGGCATGTCTGCGTTGGCAAGGATATAGCTGGTATGTTTACGATACCCGCTATGCGCCACGCTGACGCCAATTTCGTGCAGATTGGCAATCCAACCTAAAACAGCCAAGGCTGTATCACTGGCCTCATTTGCCAAAAATTGTTGTGCCAGTGTGCCCGCCAAAGTATTGACGCGCGCGGCTTGTTTGGTATCAACGTGATAGCGCTGCATGAATTGCCGCACGGTAACGTCGCGCATATCATTGTCGTGGAAGCGTCCCCACAAATCGTATAAAACGCCTTCACGTAATGCGCCCAACGCAGGCTGCATTTGTTCGATTTCCAATTCACAAAATGCAGCATACATAATTGCAAAGCCGCCGGGCAAAACCGGCATGCGGTCGGGACGCAGCCCCAACATGGTGAGCTTGCGTACTTCCCCGGCCGAAATCAGTTCTGCGCGTAATTTTTCTAGGCCATCGCGCGTAATCCCGGTTTTGTTATACCCATTCAGCTCCAGTATTTCGCTCAATGTTTTAGCTGTGCCGGACGAACCGAGCGCCTTTTGCCATTGCCCTTTGAAGTCTGCCGCAATGGTTTGCAGTTCGCTGCGCGCGGCAAGCTCGGCTTGCTTGAAATTTTGCTTGGTGAGTTTACCATCCGCAAAAAAACGGCTGCTGAAACTGACACAGCCCATGTACAGACTCTCCAACTTCAGCGGTGTCAATCCGTTGCCAATGATAAGTTCCGTCGAGCCGCCGCCAATATCAACCACCAGCCGATTGTCTGAATCGGGCGGTAATCCATGCGCTACACCAAGATAAATCAGGCGCGCCTCTTCAAGTCCAGCGATTACTTCTATAGGAAAACCCAAGGTGCGCTCTGCCTGTGGAATGAAGGCGCCGGCATTCTTGGCCACCCGCAACGAGTTAGTGCCAACTACGCGCACGGCCTGACGTGGCAAGCCACGCAGACGTTCGGCAAAATGTCCCAAGGTAACTAAAGCACGTTGCTGCGCTTCGGCATCAAGATATTTATCGGGGGTAAGGCCGGCGGCAAGACGCACTGATTCGCGCAACCCGTCCAGCATGTACAGCTGGTCACCTTCGACCCGCGCGATTTGCAGGCGGAAGCTGTTCGATCCCAGATCAACCGCAGCGAGTATCGGCTGTTGCTGCACTACTGCTGAATTTCACGTTCGATTTCATCCAGGGTAATGTGACGCACGTCACGCCCTTTGACCATGTAGATGACGTACTCGGACATATTCTTGGCATGATCACCGATACGTTCTATCGCCTTTGCCACAAACAAAATTTCCAGCGCAGTTGAAATAGTGCGCGGATCTTCCATCATGAAAGTAATCAGATAGCGCATGATGGCGCGAAATTCTTCATCTACCTGTTCGTCCAGTCGCACCACATCAACCGCCATCGTGACATCCAGGCGAGCAAACGAGTCCAGGGATTTACGCAGCATATCCAAAGCCAAATCGGCCGCATGTTTGATTTCGTGATAGCGCGGCAGATGAAGCACTGCCTTCTGCGATAATAATTTGGCCATACGGGCGATTTTTTCCGCTTCATCGCCAATGCGTTCCAGATCAGTGATGGTCTTGACCACCGCCATGACCAGACGCAAATCGCTTGCAGTAGGTTGGCGGCGCGCAATCACATGGCTGCAAGCCTCGTCTATCTTGACCTCCATCGCATTAACACGATGATCCTCTTCGATCACACGGGTCATCTCGGCCACATCACCACTGACCAGCGACGCAACTGCACTCTTGATCTGGCTCTCCACCAATCCGCCCATTTGTAAAACGTTGGCGCGGATCGCTTCAAGTTCGGCATCAAATTGTTTGGAAATATGTTCATTGCTAGGCATGGCAATTCCTTAATATCAAGTCAACAAGTTACGGGTAGCTTGGCAGTATGAATAGTCAATGTGAAGCTATCGTGACAGCCATCAAGCCGTCATCGTTTTAACGCCATCCGGCGTGCCAAGCAGCAACACATCCGCAGCGCGGCGCGCAAACAAACCGTTGGTCACGACGCCCGCGATATGATCCAGCGTAGCTTCCAATTCCACCGGGTTCATGATGTCCAAATCATGCACATCAATAATGATATTACCATTATCGGTCATAACGCCCTCGCGCAATGTTGGCCGCCCGCCCAGCGTGACCAACTGCCTTGCCACAGAGCTGCGTGCCATCGGAATCACTTCAATGGGCAAAGGAAAGCGACCCAGCACACCCACCAGCTTGCTTGCATCGCAGACACAAATAAATTTTTTACTTGCCGCCGCCACGATTTTTTCGCGGGTCAACGCGCCACCGCCGCCTTTGATCATGTGCATGTGACGAGTGATTTCATCGGCACCGTCCACATATACCGGGATATCTCCGGCTTCATTCAACGACAACACCGCTATGCCATGTCCCTGCAAACGCTTGGCAGACGCTTCCGAGCTGGCAACTGCGCCACGTATCTTGTGCTTGATCTTGGCCAGCTCGTCGATAAAAAAATTGGCGGTGGAACCGGTACCCACACCGACGATGCAATCGACCGGCACATATTCAATCGCAGCCTTGGCCACTGCGCGTTTTAAATCATCTTGACTCAGCATCTAGCCTGCTCGCTTTCAGTATTATTGTTTGTCGTGAAGATTATTGCAGGAATTCGCCAGTTTAGGAAATCCCCCTCGTAGAGTATCCGTCACACGATATGTTCCTGTTGCACGGAACATCCAATAGTGCCTGGAAACACTGCTGTCACATTTCAGCCGAAGGCAAACCTCCATGAAGAATTTTTGGCTCAATCTCCACCACACCATCATCGCTGCTCATCATGATGTGGCCGTCTTGTCTGCTGCACTGTAATTGCATATTGCGTTTGGCGAGCGCCACCAAAGAGGTTGTGGTGTGCGTCGATAAATTGAGCACGGCAAGATTGTTCAGACGTTTCAACTTGTCACCGTTCTGGTTCCACCAAATATCGGCCGCACGACCATAGCTGACCACCACGACCCGGTTTGCACGTCCACTGGCTTTGCGTATGGAACGCTCGTCCGGCAACCCTACCGTTATCCAGTATTCGATCAAGCCGGTCAGGTCCTTGCGCCATAAATCAGGTTCTTCGTCTGCACTGATTCCCTGACCAAAACTCAGCGCGTCATCCGCATATAGTGCAAAAGCAAGCAGACGCACCATCATGCGCTCATCGGTTTCCGAAGGGTGACGCGCCAACGTCAACAGATGATCTGCATAATAATGGCGATCCATATCAGCGATCTGGAGCACAGCTTTGAATATGGTCGCTTTAATAGCCATGAGAAATTTGCTTCAACACCAAGTAAACGTTCATTCTAACAGGGCGGTTCAAACTGGATATTTTCTGCCCAGTTATAATCACATACCAGAACTATACGGAGCATGCTCTCCCGGTAGCCTTCTCTTTCTTTTACAGGAGCCTGAAATGCGAACCAAACAAATTATCCAAACACCCGATGCGCCTGCCGCAATCGGCACCTATTCACAAGCGGTACGTGTAGGCGAAACGGTATATCTATCCGGACAGATCGGACTTGATCCTTCCACCATGCAGATGGCGGAGGGCATCGAAGCACAGATACATCGCGTGTTCCAGAATTTGCGTGCGGTGGCAAGCGCTGCCGACAGCAGCTTTGATGACCTGGTCAAATTGAATGTATATCTCACCGACCTTGCGCATTTTGCCAAGGTCAACGAAATCATGGCGAACTATTTTCGCCAGCCTTATCCGGCACGTGCCGCGGTGGGCGTGGCGGCGCTGCCGCGCGGCGCGTTAGTGGAGATGGATGGCGTGTTGTGTATCCAGTATTGAGCGCAGTCAGTTATTTTTGTCCGTGCGGCAATGAGCATAAGCACACTAAAACAGCACAAACCAGACGAATTGAACACGCTCGCAAAAATCTCTCCTGCCACGTTGGGTAAACTCACCAAGCTCGGCATTCGTCATCGCTTCGACCTCGTGCTGCATCTGCCCCTGCGTTATGAGGACGAAACGCATCTCACGCCGATAGCCACGCTGCAACCCGGACAGAATGCGCAAGTGCAGGGCGTCATTACACACAGCGAAGTAGCCTACCGTCCGCGCCGTAGCCTGATTTGTCGCTTGGCAGAAAATGGCAGCGAAGTATATTTACGCTTTCTGAACTTTTATCCCAGCCAACAAAGGCAGCTGGCCGTTGACAAGCAGATACGTGCAATCGGCGAGGTACGCATGGGGCACTACGGGCTGGAAATGGTCCACCCGAAATGCCGCGCAGTGAATGACGAAACACCTTTGCAAAGCAGTCTCACGCCGGTTTATCCGACTACGGCAGGGCTTTCACAAATGACTTTGCGCAAACTGATAGACAATGCGCTGGGAACCTTGCCACTTTCTGACACGCTGCCAAATGCGCTTTTGCAAAAATTGGGATTGTCGAATTTTGCCGAAAGCGTTCGGCTGCTACACAACCCGGCACCGGACATTGCTGCCGACACGCTTGAACGGCGCACCCACGCTGCCTGGCGACGCATCAAGTTCGATGAGTTACTGGCACAGCAATTATCGATGCGCTTGCACCACCGCCAACGTAGTCAGCGCTTGGCGCCCGCACTTTCTCCGCAACATAAACTCACCGCTCGCCTGATAAAAAATTTGCCCTTCAACTTAACCAAGGCACAACAACGGGTATATAACGAAATCAGCCAGGATATTGCCCGGCCTCATCCCATGCAGCGCTTGTTGCTGGGTGATGTGGGCAGTGGCAAAACCATCGTCGCAACGCTGGCCGCGCTGCAGGCAATAGAAAACGGTTTTCAAGTCGCGTTGATGGCGCCGACCGAAATCCTTGCCGAACAACACTATCTCAAATTACGCGGCTGGCTGGAGCCGCTGAAAATAACACCGGTGTGGTTGTCAGGCAGCTTGAAGAAAAAAGATAAGCAGATCGCCTCTGCCAGTCTTGCATCGGGCGAAACATTGCTCGCGATTGGCACGCACGCACTATTTCAAGAACAGATCAGCTTTCACAAACTGGGGCTGGCGATTGTAGACGAGCAACATAAATTCGGCGTGCAGCAGCGTCTCGCTCTGAGGAACAAGGGAAAATATCCCGATACTGTTCCATCGACCCAACAAGGTGGCGCCGAGCCGCATCAATTGATGATGAGCGCGACGCCCATTCCCAGAACGCTGGCAATGAGCTATTACGCCGACCTGGATGTCTCGGTGATTGACGAATTACCGCCCGGGCGCATGCCGGTCATTACCAAGCTGGTCAGCGATGAACGCCGCGACGAGGTCATTGCCAGGGTGCGTGCCGCTTGCATGGAAGGTCGGCAAGCGTATTGGGTGTGCCCATTGATCGACGAG
>DASRWN010000090.1:0-18719 GCA_035654595.1 Gallionella sp.
ATGATGACTTGAAAAAACTGCGGCCCGGCCAAACCGTCATCATCGTGCAAAGAACACATCATAGTCGTCATCTGGCAAGATCAAAACAGGTCTCGCACAAGCTGGCGCAACATAACGTAAACCTGCGCCAAGTCTCCAACCAAGCGCCAGCGGCGCAAAGCGTCCCCAAAAGCACTGCCTATTAAACGCCAGCATCGGGCCAGCTTGCCCGCACGGCCTCAAGCCTGATTATTTTTTATCTCCATACAAATAGCAATGCACGGTGTGCGTCGCTGTTTCGCTGGTTGAGTCTGGGTAATCGGTGCGGCACAGTTCAATCGCGTGAGCGCAACGCGGCGCAAAATGACAACCTTGTGGCGGATTGGCCGGTGAAGGCATGTCACCCGTTAATTTGATACGCCCGGTGTTTGTACCATCAATTTGTGGCACGGCGGACAACAGCGCTTGCGTGTATGGATGCTTGGGCGAGCGCAACACTTCATCGGTCGTGCCGCGTTCGACAATGCGTCCCAGATACATCACGCACACTTCGTGCGCAAGATAATCAACCACGGCAAGATTGTGGGTGATGAATAAATAACTCAAATTCAGTTCGCGCTGCAATGATTTAAGCAGGTTCAATATCTGCGCCTGCACCGACACATCCAACGCGCTGGTCGGCTCGTCGCAAATCAGTAATTGCGGCGTAACGGCAAGGGCACGTGCAATTGCAATGCGCTGGCGCTGCCCGCCGGAAAATTCATGCGGGTAACGCCACTTGGTATTACGCGCCAGGCCGACTTGATCAAGCAATGTGTCGATGCGCGCCTGATTGGCGCGGCTTGAAAGGCCAGTAGCCAATGCGCTCATACCCTCTTCCAGAATTTCTGCGACGCGCATTTTCGGATTCAATGAAGCGTAAGGATCCTGAAACACCATTTGCATGGCTGCGCGCCGGGTGCGCAATTCACCTGTCGGCAAACCAACCAACTCGGTTCCGGCGAGTCGCACGCTCCCTGCGGTGGGCAGTATCAGTTGCAACAGTGCTTTGCCCAGCGTGGTTTTACCGCAGCCCGATTCGCCGACCAATGCCAGCGTGCGTCCTTGCGCGATCTCCAGCGACACGCCATCCACGGCCTTGACTTGCCCTGTGACGCGTTGTAGCACACCTTTGCGAATCGGAAAGTGAACCTGCAGGTCTTTGACTTGGAGCAGCGGAACACTGGTAGCTGATGGCTGATGGCCAACTGCGGCCTCATGGTTTTCAGCTTTGATTGCAGGCGGTGAATGATTGACCGCCAATTCTGAATAAAGGTGGCAGCGCACCCCTTGCCCTGTGTTCAATTTTGTCCATGTGGGCGTTTGCTCGCTGCACAGTGACCAGGCTTTATTGCAGCGCGGCGTAAAACGGCAACCGTGCGTGATGCTGCCCAGCGGTGGTACGCTGCCGGGAATGGCTGTCAGCGCCTGATTACGACGCTTGACACTGGGCAATGCGGCAAATAATTGTTGCGTGTAAGGATGCAGTGGCTGGGTGAACAACTGCTCACGGCTGGCCTGCTCAACGATTTGTCCCGCGTACATCACCCCAACCTGATGCGCCATTTCCGCAACCACACCCAGATCGTGCGTGATGAGCAACAACGACATGGCGTTAACAGCTTGTGTATCTCGCAACAGTTGCAACACCTGCGCCTGTATCGTCACATCCAGCGCAGTGGTTGGCTCGTCGGCCACCAGCAATTTTGGTTTGCCGGCCAGTGCCACGGCAATCATCACCCGCTGTTTCATACCGCCGGAAAGCTGGAATGGATACTCCATCACACGCCGCGCCGGATCAGGAATGCCGACCTGCTCCAACAACTCGACACAACGTTGTCGCGCAATGTCGCCGCGTAAATCTTGATGCAATACCAATACTTCGGCGATCTGCTCACCAACTGTCATCACCGGATTCAAACTCAGCGCGGGTTCCTGAAAAATCATCGCGGCGGTGCCACCGCGCACGGTACGCATGTCCCGCTCAGGCAGGCTGAATATCTCCACATCATCCAACCGCGCCGTGCCACCTGCGTGCACCACACCATCCGGTAACAGACGCAGCAGCGACAGCGCCGTCATGGATTTACCGCAACCCGATTCACCGAGCAGCGCGAAGGTCTGCCCCGCTGCGATGCTGAATGAAATATCGTCCACGATGCGCGCACCGTTGCGCAAAGAGGTGATCAACGAATTGACGGATAGAATGTCGCTCAAGGTTTCGCCTATACTTAACAGTGGAGCGACGAAAATACAGATTTAGTTTTCATCCACCAAATCTTAAGTTGCCCAAAAATAAAAGTCCAACCAATAATTCAGCTAAGGCAATGAAAAATAGTGAGGTATTATAGACACTGAGGTATATAGACACTTGACAGACCTCTCGGCAATAGGCGACATTGCCGCCCTATGAAAATGTTTTTTAAATTACGTTAGCCCCTATTTTTTCAAACCCATGGAGTCTATTTTGAATTTAAGAGCGATCGCATTAACAATTGTCATGGCAGCACTGACAGGATGTGCTGCACCCCAACTTTCTCTAACAGAACAAGCCCAAACAAACATCGATCGAGTCGAAGGAATACTGGTGATCCCGCAAAACAATCTCGACGTCACAGTTCAAGCTACAAACCCTGGTAATAGTGGGTTACTTGGCGCGCTAATTGCCAGCGTTATTGACTCATCACGTCAATCCACCGCCGAAAAGGCAGCAGCTCCCATGTTAGAACCGCTGCGTAGCTATGATTTTCGGACTGTGATGTTGAATGCATCGACCGATGCGCTAACTAAGACTGACAAGGTTAAGGTTTCGATGCCACTGCGTGTCGAGGTGGTTGCATCAGACTCTTCGAAGAGAATTGCATTCGACCAATCAACAGCAAGTGCAGTACTCTTTTGTAATGTCAGCTACCGACTTGAGTCCAACAATCTGATCGTCGCTGCTAGCGCAGAAATGTATCCAAAGATAGAGGTTTTGAAGCAATTTAGTAAAAAACCAGAAAAGAACAATCCACTTGATGGCGGAAATGCAATTTACCGAAAAACATTCACGTTTACCAAGCAAGCTGTTACACCAAGCACTATCAGGGATAGTCTATCTGAAGCAGCAACCAACGTCACGAATCAGCTTGCTACAGATCTAAACCACGGCCTCTAAATGTACAAATAAAATCAGTAGTGTCCAGTTAAAAGTCGAACAAATTTAGTTGGTTATAAAAATCTGTCTGATCTTGAAGTTGCCCAGAGCCCGCGAAGGCTTGAGATAGCTGGGTTTTCTCAAAAACAGAAACCGATAAAATCTGCAGCAAAGAGTATAGAGAGGCATCAAGTTGAAGCTCCTTTTTGACAACAACTCCAGTCGCCGGTTTCAAGAATTGTTGCATGTTGAGCGGTTTGTACGACGGCTCGGACCGTGATCACTTCTTTTAGGGAGTGACTTTGTCGTCTAATCTTTCAGTCGAGCGGGCCCGCCTTCGGCGGTCCGCTTAAGTCAAACGTTGGACATAACAAGGATACTCACTATGACGCATAAGGAGCTCTTGCAGAGCCGCATTGATAGCATGCAAGCTCTCGTTACCTCGCAAGAGGAAAGGTACAACGCAACTACTCGCTGTCTGTCACAAACAAAGGCAGCTCTTGCAATTGATGATGTGGTCGCAAAGGTCAATGGGAGAAAGCTCACCTACGAGGAGCTGGAGTTCCAGCATCATTGGGCTGGGTCGCAATGTCTTCCATCTGGTTGGGTGCGGCTGCTGAGATACAGGTTGGTACTCTCTATCTCTTGCCAAACGCAATCTTCATTTCACTGCTTTGGTTGGCAAACATCCTGCGTCGTCAACCACACCCCTAACATGGCGATCAACCTCGCTCCCTTCTGCAGGTCGGTTACCTCTACGTTAACCATCTAAAACCATGCTCGAATTATTAGTGCAACTTCTTGGTGAATTCCTACTTCAGGTTGTTGGTGAAATACTGGGCTTTCTCAGTCTGCTGGCATTTCTAGAGTATTTAGTACACCTGAAAAGTTTACGCGTCGCCAATCTTGTTATCATGCCATCCAGCAGCAGGCGTAAAAGGGACAGCAGAATCAGCATGGCTGATCCTCAACCCCCATCGCACCGCAGCCCCTTGCCTCTCCAACCTTAAATCGCTCACACACTCCTCACGACCAATGCAAGCTCACTTACGCATCGCCCGCCCCGTCACCGCATTGGAGCAATCCGTTGCCATGTACAGCAAGGGCCTCGGCCTCACCGAAATCGGAAGATTCGAGAACCATGAAGGATTCGATGGAGTCATGCTTGGCGGAGTCGGGTTCGGTTACCACTTCGAATTCACCTACTGCCGTACCCACCCCGTCCGTCCCAGCCACACGCCGGAAGACCTGGTCGTCTTCTATCTGCCCGACCACACCGAATGGCAAAGAACTTGCCAATCCATGCTGGAGGCCGGATTCACGGAGGTCTCTCCCTTCAATCCATACTGGCAGCAACGTGGCCGCACCTTCGAAGACCAAGACCATTATCGTGTCGTCCTTGAGCAGGCTGAGTGGAGGGTGGTAAGCGCTCGTAAGGCTTCCGCGGCGCACCGTGCGGCATCAATTGGTGCGCCTAAAGAGCGGTCTAATCCTTCCATCGAGGGAACATCCTCCACAGAATGCTTTATTCGCAACGCGTGCCGCGACGATGTCCCTGCGATGGCGACACTCACCGGGGAGTTCTCTCGATATATGCGCAGCCTCGATGACACAACCGACCTTCGACTCGACGCGGAAGCGCTCGAGCGCGACGGCTTCGGGACCGAGCCCGCGTTTCGGGGGCTCATCGCTGAGGTCTCGGGTGAAGTCGTCGGCTTTCTGCTTCATCACGCAGGTTACGACACGGACGCGGCATGCAGACTGCTCTTCGTGGTCGACCTCTATGTGACGGAGTCGGCACGAGGGCGGGGAATCGGGGCGGCACTGATGAACGAGGCCGGCAAGATAGCGGCTGCAGGTGGGGCGCGGCAGATCGTGTGGACGATCGACCGCCGCAACGCGCTGGCGCGGCATTTCTACGAAGGACTCGGCGCGAGCTACGTCAAAGAATTGGATCTGATGTACCTAGACGTCTAAGCAACGCAACGAAGAACAACATCAGAAATGTTAGGTGTAAATCATCGTGATAGAAACAGCAGTTTTACGGGTGGCGGCGAAGACACGCCGCTTTTCACAGGTGCAGCCGCCATGTTAGAACACTAGAAGTTTTTAAGAATCAAGGTTATGCTCATTTGCGGGTCTATCACTATCAGAATAGCTGAGAGTAACTTTCAACCACTGGCGTGGCTCAAGGGCGTGACCTCGCCAACGGTACACACTCCAGACATCTACGAACAAATGAAAACTGCTAGAGAGAAATATGCCGCAGAACATAATGTCCCACCACCAAAAGAAAATAAACCAGTCTAACTCTGCATTCGAGAGGGACTGGCCGATATGCGTTCTCTTTACGGCCTGTGGGTATTTGAACTTTCGGAGCTTCGGCCAGGTTTTGTAATCGGCCAGCCCCTCAATTTGAACGTTAGGTATTAGGCTATGTTCGTGCCTCCAGATTGGTTGAAGTACATCTTTGGCTGGCTGAAAATACCGGCCAATTACTTTCTTCCAATTTTGGTAGCGAGCGCCTTCGGTTTGTTTGCTTCGGACGACCTGCTCCAGTTTCTCGGGATAGCGGTTTGGCGCACAGATGGTAAGCCGTATCTTGGGAGCGTATTTATTGTTTCCCTCGCCATCGTCGGCTGCCACTTCGGAACTTTGGTCGTTCAGTGGCTCGTCGCCAAGTACGAGTACGCACTAGGTATCTTGCGGGCACGCAAAAGCCTTAAATGTCTTTCCACCGAGGAACAAAAGGTTCTCGCGCGGTATTTGAAAGGCAAGACACGTACTCAGTTGTTTCATATTGACGACGGGGTTGTTCGTGGGCTTGTGGTTTCCAAAATCCTCTGTGCCGCACTTACGCAGGGCAACATATACAAGTTCCCATTCAACATGCAGCCGTGGGCGTGGGCTTATCTCAACAAATACCCAGAGCTTGTTGGGGTCGTCATCAAAGCCAACAAAGAACGTGGAGAAAATACCTAACATGCCGCACTTAACTTCGCTCCCTTCGGTCGCTGGACGCTGCGCCAAAAGTGGCTAGCCTCTTGACCCCACATAGGCAGAGAGAGAATGTCCTGGTCAAGTTTCTTCGTTGGTGCACTAATGCTCGGTGCCGTTACAAACGACATATCTGCCGAGCCCATGTCCCACATCGACACGTCAAGTTGGAAACCCTATCGGAATGAAGCGATGGGCTTTGAGGTGAAATACCCAAACTCTTGGCATGCAAGCTCCGCCAAAGGTACTGTGCCAGAAAATGTTTCGTTGAGTGAGCCATTCCAAACTGCCGACAAACCCCGGCTCTCCGTGCAGCTTTGGGTGCAGCGCCGAATGAACCCAAAAAGTTTATCTATCGAGCAATGGTATGCGAATCAACTACAGGGAATAAAGGCACCGCCGCCCACCACTGCGCACACTGCTATCGGAGGAATGCCCGCCATTCGCATGGAAGTTGTGACAACCAGTGACATACATTACAGTTTTTTCATCGCTCTCAATAAACTTGATATCCTCACGATAACGATCATTCAACCCTTGTCTGAAAAACAACTCAATAAAACATACGAAGCGCTTCTTTCCAGCATCAAACTCATCAGTTGAACGTTTATAGATGCGGCCTCTCAGCTCTATGTTCGATTCAAACGCGGGTCGAATGCGTCGCGCACGGCATCGGCAAACAGGTTTGCCGCCAGCACCAACACCAGCATAAACCCGAATGCGGCTGACAACGCCCACCACACCATCGGATCACGCCCCATCTCCAGACGCGCGGCGTTGATCATCGTGCCAAAACTATTCATGGAAGGGTCAACACCCACGCCCACGTAGGACAACACCGCTTCGGCTAGAACCAGCGCGCTGAAATCCATCACCAGCGAAATCAAAACAATGTGCATCACATTCGGCATGATGTGGCGCGCCAGGATGCGCAATGAAGAAACGCCAAAGGCTTGCGCCGCCTGTATGTATTCCATTTCACGCAGCTTGAGTGTTTCGCCGCGCAACAAGCGGCATAGTCCGGTCCAACTGGTGACGCCGAGAATCAGGCACAAAAATACCAGACGCAAATCGGCGCGCGAAGCGGCCGTATCGAACCATTGCGGATGGGTATCAATAATGACTTGCATCATCAACACGGCAGCGGCGATGAGTAAGACACTGGGAATGGAGCTCAATACGGTATAAATATACTGGATGACATCATCTATCCAGCCGCGAAAATAACCGGCTGCGATGCCAAACAGCAACGCCAGCGGTAATGTCACCAGCGTGGTGACGGTGCCGATGATCAGTCCGGTGCGGATACTTTTCAACGCCAAATATAATACGTCTTGTCCGACTTTGTCTGTGCCGAGCAGGTGATAGACGGTTGCGAGACTGAAGGTGATGCCGAGCAATGTTGAAATAATCAGCGTGGCAATCAGTAACGGACGGTGTGGCATGTTGAAGTGAGTCAGCCTGCCTCTGAAACCCAGCACAACCAGCCCACCAGCCAACAGCCCGACTAACCCACCCACCAGCCCACGCCACGCCACATCACCATCGCGTTGCCCCACATCAGTCAGGCGCGCGCCGCCATAGCGCAAGCGCGGATAGTCACGCTGAACGTTGCCTTGCGCGTCGGTGCTGGTTTCTTTGGCATACAACATCACCGCCAACGGCGCGGAATAAGTTTTCTCGGTGTGCGTGCGCAGCGGCTCGACCAGCTTGTCGAACACGCTTAACACTTCCGGCGAATACACCGTCGCGCCGCTGTTTTTTTGCGGAAGCGCGGCACGATAATGCAAGGAATCCAGCAAGCCCACGATTAGGAACAGTGACAGCACCAGCAACGACACCATCGCCGTTGCATTTTGCGCCACACGCCGCCAGGGCAGCAGCAGATGCTCATGCTGGCGCACATACCAAGCGATGGCAGAAGCCGCCACCAGCAGCAGGAATACCAAGGCATCGCTCCACAAAATGGCGGGCACGAAATTCATGACAGCCTTACCCGTGGATCAACGATGGTGTAAGAAACATCCGTCAGAATCAACCCGACGATGTAGAGCAGCGAACCGAGAAATACCATCGCCCGCACCACGCTGAAATCCTGCGCGTTGATCGCATCTATGGTGTAACTGCCCAAACCCGGAATGCCGAAAAAAGATTCGGTCAGAAGACTGCCCATGAACAGCAAGGGAATAATCACCACCACACCGGTGAGTATCGGAATCATCGCATTCTTCAACACGTGGGTGAACAACACATGCAGCTCGGACAAACCTTTGGCGCGCGCGGTGCGCACATAATCCTTGTTTATTTCTTCGAGAAAAATGGTGCGATACCAGCGGCTGCTGGAGCCCACGCTACCGGCTATCCCGATCACAATCGGCACGACCACAAATTTAAAGCTGTTGATGCCGCCGTCGTAGCCCGAGATCGGTACCAGATGCCAGAGTTTGCTCATCACGAATTGGCCGCCGATGATGTAAAACAAACCGGACACGGACATGAGTAACACGCACAACATCACCCCTGCCATGTCCAGTGCGGTGGCGCGAAACAGCGTCATCAGCAGTGCGAAGCTGATATACACGAGCAAGCCGACCAGAAAAGTCGGCAGTGCGATTGCCAGACTCGGCCCCATGCGCGTCTGAATTTCCCGCGAGATATTTCTGCCATCATCCGAATAGCCGAAATCAAGCACGAACATGCCGGCGGATTTTTGCCAAAAGATGGTGTCGGTCATTTTGTTTGGGCCACTGGCGGCACGATTGAACATCAGCGGCTTGTCGTAACCGTGTTGCTGCTTCCAATGCTCAATCGCAACGGGTGTCACACGTTTGATGCCAAGCTGCATACGGGCCATATCGTCCGGCGTATTCACCACGAAAAACAGGGTGAAGGTGAGCAGGTTCACACCGATCAGGATAGGGATGGCATAAAAAATCCGGCGCAACAGGTAGGCGATCATTGCACAGGGGCGTACCTTAATAATTTCCCGGCGCCAGATTATCAAAGCGGGTGAATTCGCCGCGAAACGCGAGTTCGACTTTACCGATGGGGCCGTTACGTTGTTTGGCGATGATGATTTCGGCTTTGCCCTTATCCGGAGAATCGCTGTTATAAACTTCGTCGCGATAGATAAATAAAATCAAGTCAGCATCTTGCTCGATTGCGCCAGACTCGCGCAAATCGGACATCACCGGGCGTTTGTTGGGGCGCTGTTCCAGGCTGCGATTGAGCTGCGACAGCGCCATGACCGGCACGTGCAACTCTTTGGCGAGTGCTTTCAGCGAGCGCGAAATTTCAGAAATTTCGGTGGCGCGATTTTCGCTGGCTTTGCCCACGTTGGAACTCATTAACTGCAAATAATCCACCACGATCAGTCCCAGTCCTTTTTCCTGACGATGCAGGCGGCGCGCCCGGGCGCGCACGTCCAACGACGAGAGTGCGGCACTTTCATCAATAAAAATCGGCGCGTCATTGAGTTTGCCGAGCGCCTGTGTCAGATGTCCCCAGTCATCTTCTTGCAAACGTCCGGTGCGCAAATCATGCTGGTTAAGTTTGCCGACCGAGCCGAGCATGCGCATCGCCAACTGTGACGCTGCCATTTCCATGCTGAAAATCGCGACCGGCAGCTTGCTGTCCAATGCAATGTTTTCTGCGATATTGATGGAAAAAGCGGTCTTGCCCATGCTCGGGCGGCCCGCCACGATAATCAGCTCGCCTGCCTGCAACCCGGAGGTATAACGGTCCAGATCGGTAAACCCCGTTGCCGTGCCGGTGACATCATTTTGATTTTCCCGTGCATACAGGGTTTCGATGCGCTCTACCACCTTGGTCAACAGCGGTGGCATGCGTGTAAATCCCTGCTGGCCGCGCGACCCAGCCTCGGCGATTTCGAACACCATGCTCTCCGCTTCGTCCAGCAACTGCGCGGCATCACGTCCGGTCGGGTTGTAGGCGCTGCTGGCAATATCGCCGCCCACTTCAACCAGTTTGCGCATGATGGAACGTTCGCGGACGATTTCGCCATAGCGCCGCACATTGGCGGCGGACGGTACGTTTTGCGCCAACCCGCCCAGATAGGGCAAGCCTCCCACCTTGTCCAGTTCCCCGGCAATTTCCAGCGCTTCGGCCACCGTGATCACGTCTATCGGTTTGGACAGTTCAGTCAGCCGCACAATCTGGCTGAAGA
This sequence comes from Gallionella sp., assembly GCA_035654595.1. Lineage (GTDB taxonomy): Bacteria > Pseudomonadota > Gammaproteobacteria > Burkholderiales > Gallionellaceae > Gallionella. The sequence continues at coordinate 10,338 of DASRWN010000090.1, forward strand.
TCAGTCGGTGTTCGTGTCGATAAAAATCTTCCGCCATAACCAGATCGGAAATCTTGTCCATCGCGCTGGATTCAAGCAGCAAACCGCCCAGTACCGATTGCTCGGCCTCGACCGAATGCGGCGGCAATTTTATTTGCTCGAGTTGCGTATCTGCGTTGGGAAAATTTTGCATGGGATCAGATCAACCTGGGTGCGATCAAGCGAACGGCATTTTAACCTGAATCTTCAGGCTGACTTGCAAAACAGAGCACAAAAACAAAAAGGACTGTTGCCAGTCCTTTTTGTTTTGTCTTGCTTGCTGCATCAAAGCAGAAAATCAGTGTTCACCCAGCACCGAGACGATGATTTCCGCCACCACATCGGTGTGCAAAGCGATCTGGAGCGGATAATCGCCAATTTGCTTGAGATGGCCCTGCGGCATGCGCACTTGCGATTTTTCAACGGCGTAGCCTTGCGCAACCAGTACGTCAACAATATCGGCATTCGTTACTGAGCCAAACAGTTTGCCATCCACGCCGGCTTTCTGCGTGATTTGTATGGTCAGCCCGGTCAATTTGACACCACGCGCTTGCGCATCGGCCAGCTTGGCTTGGTCGGCAGCTTCCAACTCGGCGCGACGCACGGCAAACTCCGCCATGCTGGCTTCGGTGGCACGCTTTGCCTTGCCTTGCGGAATCAGAAAATTACGCGCGTAACCGTTTTTAACTTTGACGACATCGCCCAACTGACCCAGATTAGTTACTTTTTCCATCAGAATTATTTGCATGATCCCGCCCCTTAATGCAAATCGGTGTACGGCATCAAGGCCAGAAAGCGCGCGCGTTTCACCGCAGTGCTTAGTTGACGTTGATAGCGTGTTTTGGTGCCGGTGATACGTGCCGGAATCAACTTGCCATTTTCGGAGATGAATTCCTTGAGGATATTCACATCCTTGTAATCGACTTCGGCGATTTTATCCACTGTGAAGCGGCAAAACTTGCGGCGCTTGAACAGGTTATTACGCGAAGAGCGTTTGTTTTTATCATCTTTCTTTTTGTCTGCCAGACGAGCCATGCTTATCCCCTCAATTCCAAAATTAGACGGCCGGGACGTCTGCTACCAGCGCAGCGTCAGTTGATGTTGATATCGACCTGGACTTTTCTTCTTTCATCATTGCTGACGGTTCGACAATCGCGGTCTTGGTCTTGACTGTCAAATGGCGTAACACGGCATCATTGAAACGGAACGCGTGTTCCAGCTCATCCAGGGTTTCCTGATTGCATTCAACATTCATCAGCACGTAGTGTGCCTTGTGGATTTTCTGGATCGGGTAAGCCAACTGACGGCGGCCCCAGTCTTCCAGACGATGGATATGACCCGCTTTGCCGGTAACCAGTGTGCGATAACGCTCGATCATCGCGGGTACTTGCTCGCTTTGATCGGGATGCACAATAAATACGACTTCGTAATGCCTCATTACATCTCCTTATGGATTAAAGCCCCCCGTTATTAGGTGAAGCCAGCTCATCCGCTATCCGGCAAACCGGACGGGAAGTCAACGCTGCGAAACGGTGGAGCAAGGTAGTGAACCAACCCTCGGTTCACAAGGGCGCGGATTATAGCGGAATATGCCTGTACGTCAAGGGTATATTACGGCGGAAGCCGAACAAATCAGCCATGAGCAGGCTGTTACTGGAAGTGAGAATACTATTTGCCAGTCGGTTTTGCTAAAGCGATCAACACGCCCCACACACCCAGTGCGATGTAGCATAGCAACGACCATTCCGGAATGCTCAGCGTCAGGAATGTCCAGGTTTTTTCCGCACATTCACCCGAACCATGCAGCAGTTGTTTCAACACGTTCGCCATCGGCATGGTTTCCAGCATGTAGTCCAGACCAGGGCCGCAGGCCGGAACCTGGTCTTTGGGCAGGTTTTGTATCCAGACATGCCGTAGCGCAACGGCGCTGCCAGACAGCGCCAACAGCCCGATCAACGCAGCATAGATGCGCGTTCCAATACGTTTTGGCCCATGCACGGCAGCCACCGCGAACAGCACCAGAATCACGATAAAAATCACCCGCTGCACCATGCACAACGGGCAAGGATCCTGGTATTTGACATACTGCAGAAACAAGGCGTAGCCAATCAGGCCGCCAGTAAAAAGTGCCCCGGCCAGATACAACCAGCGGTTGGAAATGGAGCCAAGCAATCGCCGCATACCCTACTCCAGTTCCTCAATCCACGCTGCCTGAATGGCTTCGAGTATTTTCTCACCGCTGTGCTTTGGGTCGTCGTCAAAATCGTCCAGGGCCAGCACCCAATTGTGTAAATCGGTAAAGCGGATATAACGCGGATCAATAGACGGATATGCGTCGGCAAGCGAGATGGCGATTTGATGTATGTCAGTCCATTTCATATCAGCCCTCCTTTACCATATTGATGGTGTATTTCGGCACTTCTATCACCAGATCCTGATCAGCCACTATGGCCTGGCAAGACAGGCGCGAAGTGGGCTCCAGACCCCAGGCTTTATCGAGCAAATCCTCTTCAATGTCTTCTGCGGCCTTCAGTGAGTTGAAGCCCTCGCGCAAGATCACGTGACAAGTGGTGCAGGCGCAGGATTTTTCACAAGCATGCTCAATATGCACATCATGCTGCAACAGCGCATCGCAAATCGAAATGCCCGGTTCAACGTTAAACAAGGTGCCCTTGGGACACAGTTCTTCATGCGGCAATACAATTATTTGTGGCATTACTTTACCTCAAGTTCAGAAATTTTCTTGCCGGCCAGAGCACGCATCAGGCTTTTATCCATGCGCGCCTGAGCAAGTCCCACGGTTGCTTCGTTCAATGCAACGATGGCACGTTTGATAGCGAGGTGATCGGTCAGTTGCAGCGTCTCGCGCAAAGCGATCATCTGAGTCTGAATCCTGGCAAACTCACCTTCATTCAGCAGCTCTCTATCTTGCTCAAGCGCCCGCTGTACCATTTCCAACAATTGAGCGGCTTCTGTCTGCTGCTCGCGCAAGGCGCGCGCTTGCATGTCGTCTTGTGCATATTGACCCGACTCTTGCAACATGCGAGCAATTTCCTTGTCGGTTAAACCGTATGAAGGTTTAACTTCAATGGCTGCCTGTGCCCCACTCCCGGTCTCGCGTGCAGTCACACTCAACAAACCATCAGCGTCCACCTGGAATGCTACACGAATGCGCGCCGCGCCCGCCACCATCGGCGGAATACCGCGTAATTCAAAATTTGCCAGTGAACGGCAATCACTCACCAGCTCACGTTCACCTTGCACTACGTGGATGCTCATCGCGGTTTGTCCGTCTTTATAAGTGGTGAATTCCTGCGCGCGCGCAGTGGGGATGGTGCTGTTGCGCGGAATGATTTTTTCCGCCAAGCCACCCATGGTCTCGATACCCAGCGACAAGGGAATGACGTCCAGCAACAGCCAGTCATCACCACTGCGATTACCCGCCAAAAGATTCGCCTGTATCGCCGCGCCCAAAGCCACGACTTTATCCGGATCGAGGTTGGTCAACGGTGTCTGGCCAAAAAACTCGCCAACCATATGTTGCACTTGCGGCATGCGTGTTGCACCGCCCACCATGACTACCCCATTGATGTCCGTTATGCCAAGACCTGCATCGCGCAAAGCACGGCGCAACGGTTGCAAAGTACGTTGCACCAGATTCTGCGACATGTGTTGAAATTCGGTTTGCGTAAGTACGTTGTCTATCACTTCACCGCTGGACAACACTGCGGTGATACGTGTCTCGCTGTGTTCGGTAAGCTGCTCCTTGGCGGCACGCGCCTGCGTCAATAATAACCGGGTGTCTTGCGGGGCAAGCGCGGAGAGATTGTTTTTTTCCAGTAGCCAGCAATGGATACGTTGATCGAAGTCGTCGCCGCCCAAGGCCGAATCACCGTTGGTTGAGAGCACCTCAAACACACCGCGCGACAAGCGCAGGATGGAAATATCAAATGTGCCGCCGCCCAGATCATAGACCGCATAAACACCCTGTGCGGCATTATCCAGACCATAGGCAAGCGCGGCGGCGGTAGGCTCATTCAGCAAACGCAAGACGCTCAGCCCGGCCAAACGCGCCGCATCTTTGGTCGCCTGACGCTGCGCATCGTCAAAATAGGCCGGCACGGTAATCACCGCGCCGACCAACTCGCCGCCCAAAGTGGCCTCGGCCCGGACACGTAATACGCTGAGGATTTCTGCAGAAACTTCGACCGGACTTTTTATCCCCGCTACCGTGCGTAGCTGCACCATGCCATCCGTGTCGACAAAGCGATAAGGCAAGCGGCTAATCTCGCCGATATCCTTGATGCCGCGCCCCATAAAACGTTTTACTGAAATGATGGTGTTGACCGGGTCATGGCTCTGCGTGGCCTGCGCCAGCTCACCCACAACGGTGCTGCCATCAGCGTTATAGCGCACCACGGAAGGCAATATGGCACGCCCGTTTTCATCGTTCAACACCACGCTAATGCCATTGCGTATTGTCGCAACCAGCGAGTTGGTCGTGCCCAGATCAATCCCTACCGCCAGCCGGTGCTGGTGTGGCGCGGTGCTCATACCGGGTTCGGATATTTGTATTAGTGCCATCAGGATTCGATTGCGTCGTATGCAGAATGAATTTCTTCCGCAAGTTTTTCCATGAAACGCAGCTTGCGCACCAATGCTGTCGCAGCGTCAAAATTTTTTTCGGTATCGAGCTTGATGGCAAGATCCGCTTCAAACTCACGCGTCGCGTGGCGCATCCGCGCTTCCAGCTTTTCCAGCGCGACAATATCACGACCCTGTTGCGCCTCGACAACCGCTTCGCGCCATTCCATCTGCGCCGTCAAAAAATCCAGTGGCATGGCGGTATTGGTTTCTTCCTGGGTGTCTACGCCATGCAATGTCAACAAGTAACGCGCCCGACGCAGCGGATCATGCAAAGTTTGATATGCCTCATTCACCCAAGTGGCATGCTGCATCGCAATGCGTTGCTCGGTATCGGACAGGTGGGCAAATTTGTCGGGATGTATCCGCGTCTGAAGCATGCGGTAGTCCTGTTCAAGGCGGGCTATATCTATCCGGTAAGACTGCGCGAGACCAAACAACTGGAAATAATTCTGCCGGGAATCAAAGCCGGAAGGCTGCATCAGACCTGAAAGCTTTCACCGCAGCCGCATTCGTTCTTGACGTTTGGATTGTTGAATTTGAACCCTTCGTTCAAACCTTCACGCTGAAAATCCAGCTCCATGCCGTCAATATAAGGCAGACTCTTGGGATCGACCAACAATGTCACACCGTGGCTGCTGAACTGGATATCGTCACCATCCAACGCGTCTGCAAATTCCAGCTTATAAGCCATGCCGGAACAGCCGGTAGTGCGCACGCCAACACGCAACCCCACCCCTTTGCCGCGCTTGGCAATGAAATTTTGTACGTGTTTAGCAGCTGTTTCCGTTAACGTGATAGACATGAAATTCTCCTCGTCACTTATCCGCCTTGTTTGGACTTGTAGTCCGCCACCGCCGCCTTGATCGCGTCTTCCGCCAAGATCGAGCAATGAATCTTCACCGGCGGCAAGGCCAACTCCTCGGCAATTTGCGTATTCTTAATCCCCAAGGCCTGATCAACTGTCTTGCCCTTGACCCACTCGGTCACTAAAGAACTGGAGGCGATCGCCGAGCCGCAGCCGTAGGTCTTGAACTTGGCATCTTCAATAATGCCATCCTTACCCACCTTGATTTGCAGCTTCATCACGTCACCGCAGGCAGGCGCGCCGACCATCCCGGTCCCCAGACCTTCCACATCCTTGGCAAACGAGCCAACGTTGCGCGGGTTCTCGTAGTGGTCCAATAATTTTTCGCTGTATGCCATGACTCTCTCCTTGAAATTCCACTTACCTTGTTTAGTTTGGTCAAATATCCGTGCTTTAGTTCAGCGCCGTTCCGGTTCCTCAGTGGGCTGCCCATTGCACGGTATTAAGATCAATACCGTCTTGATACATTTCCCACAGCGGCGATAGTTCACGCAGCTTGCCGATTTTGCTCTTCAGTAAAGCAATCACGTAATCCACTTCTTCCATCGTGGTAAAACGTCCCACGCTGAAACGAATCGAGCTGTGCGCCAATTCGTCGCTGCGCCCCAAAGCGCGCAGCACGTAGGATGGCTCCAGACTTGCCGAGGTGCATGCCGAACCGCTGGAAACAGCGATATCCTTGATCGCCATAATCAGCGATTCGCCTTCCACAAAATTAAAACTCAGATTCAAATTGTGCGGAACGCGGTGTTCCATGTCGCCGTTGATGTGCACTTCTTCCATGGTCATCAATCCGGCCAGTAAATGATCACGCAACATGCGCACGCGTTCATTTTCTCGCGCCATTTCCAGTTTTGCCAAGCGGAATGCTTCGCCCATCCCGACAATCTGGTGGGTCGCCAAAGTGCCGGAACGCATGCCGCGTTCATGGCCGCCACCGTGCATCTGCGCTTCCAGTCGTACCCGTGGTTTGCGCCGTACATACAGCGCGCCGATACCTTTAGGGCCGTAAGTCTTGTGCGCCGAAAACGACATCAGGTCCACCTTGAGCTGCTGCAAATCAATCGCCACCTTGCCGGTTGCTTGCGCCGCATCAACATGGAACAAAATGCCCTTGTCGCGACAGATTTCACCGATTGCGGCGATGTCCTGCACCACGCCGATTTCGTTATTTACCAACATGATGGATACCAGGATCGTGTCAGGCCGTAAAGCGGCCTTGAATTTTTCCAGGTCAAGCAAACCGTTCGGTTCAGGGTCGAGATAAGTCGCAGTGAATCCTTCCCGTTCCAGTTCGCGCACCGTGTCGATCACCGCCTTGTGCTCAATACGCATGGTAACGATGTGTTTACCCTTGCCTTGATAAAAATGCGCCGCTCCCTTGAGGGCGAGGTTGTTCGATTCGGTCGCGCCGGATGTCCAGACGATTTCTTTGGGGTCGGCATTCACCAGTGCAGCGACTTGTTCGCGCGCCTGTTCGACGGCCTCCTCCGCTTCCCAACCATAATGATGCGAGCGACTGGCCGGGTTGCCGTATTGTTCGGTCAAATAAGGAATCATCTTGGCTGCCACACGCGGATCAACCGGTGTGGTTGCTGAATAGTCCATGTAAATGGGTAATTTCATAAAGTGTTGTGTTTTCCTGGTTAGGCTCAGGCCGTCGCGACAAATTTGGCTGGTGTTTTAGTCAACCTAATCTGGGCAACCCCCGCATTGCTATTGGCTTGACTGTCAATAAGCTGCTGCAAACTCACCGAAGACAGATATTCGTAAATTTTTTCATTGAGCCCCATCCACAAATCGTGCGTCACGCACTGCTTGTCGTCGTGACAATTACTTTTTCCGCCACACGTGGTCGCGTCCAGCGGCTCGTCCACAGCAACCACGATATCCGCGATCAAGATTTTATTGCCCGGACGCGCCAGACAATAGCCGCCGCCGGGGCCACGCACGCTGTCGACAATCTTGTTTTTACGCAATTTACCAAACAACTGCTCCAGATAGGATAGTGAAATTTTTTGCCGCTCACTGATGGCAGCCAGCGTGACCGGAGTGCGTCCGCCGCACATCGCCAGATCAACCATCGCCGTTACGGCAAACCGTCCTTTAGTCGTTAATCGCATGTCATCTCCTGAGCCATCCAATACCTACACAGTTCACGTAACCGCTCTAAACCGCCACTGGTGGGGATAATAGAATACCCGAATCTTTTAGTCAACAATTTTATTCAGGTGATTTGGATCAAATTTATCGGCGGTCGCGCGCTCTTCATCGACGCTTACGCCCATTTTTTCGAGTTGTTGCAGAATAAACTCAATGCGCTGATCTACCGTGACGCTATGCCCGAGCAAGCCGTGGATTGCCTTGGAAAACGGGTCGTTCTGGTCATTGCCAATGCCATAGGCATTGAAACCACCAGCAGTTTTTTTGTCCTCGTCCAGAATGCGCGCCGGTATCCCTGCTGCTGTTGCCCCGGCTGGCACGTCTTTCACCACCACCGCGTTGGAGCCGATTCTTGCGCCGGCGCCAATACTGACCGGGCCCAATATTTTGGCGCCCGCCCCCACCACGACGCCATTCCCCAGCGTGGGATGACGCTTGCCCTGCCGCCACGAAGTGCCACCCAGAGTTACGCCGTGATAAAGCGTCACATCGTCACCAATCTCGGCGGTTTCACCAATCACCACACCCATACCGTGATCAATGAAGAAACGCCGCCCGATGGTCGCCCCGGGATGTATCTCAATGCCGGTTAAGCCGCGTGCGATGTGCGATAAAAAACGCGCCGACCATTTCAGGTTGGCGTGCCACAAACGATTGCTCATGCGGTGCATGACGCGCGCATGCAAACC
>DASRWN010000091.1:0-4436 GCA_035654595.1 Gallionella sp.
AATCACAAAATTGATGAAATTTTTATAGCAGGTTTGATTGATCTGGTGCGCGTCCGCCTGTTTCCAAAAGTCGTGGAGTGGGCCCTGATAGGTCATGCCCTCAATGTCATAAATCGCCTCGCCGCAAACCTTGACCGGCAGTTGGTGGTGGAGCGCTGATAAACCCGCCGTGCTATTGATGACAACCACGCCACGGGCATGATTGAAAAGAGTTGGGAGGTGTGGATCATGAATATAAAAAATTCGCCCTTCGATACTATGCAGCATGGTCACTGATTTAATCAGGCTGCTGTAGTCGTGATAACCCCTGTCGAGCGGATGGTGCTTGACCACCAAGACGCTACGCGGATCGGCATATACCGCAAAGGAATAAATTACGCTGTGCAGAAAATTTGATACGGAAGTAAAGCCGGAGTGGTGATGTATCTGCGCGTCGTTGTGAACCTGCAATGGCACGATAAAATAGTTTTTGGCATGCGTTGTGATAAGTGTCTTGAGCATATCGCGTTGCAAGAAAGCAAAAATCAATTTTCGCCAGAGAGAGCGTATCCAGTACAGTCCCTCAAATGGATTGAGGGGGCGATGGTGCTGGTATCGCCAGTACAATGGCCAGAAAATCAGGCTGGCACCGTAATAAAGAATTGCCCAGGTCATCGCATGGTTGAATGGTTGTCCTACCGTCAAGGCCTGAGATACCTCGGGGATTGAAGTGTCGAGGTAATATTGGGGCAAGCGGGACATGAGGGAGTTGCCATTGGTCCCACTGCGTTCGAAGGTGATGTAGTCAGGCCGGATATAACCTTCTTCGAATACGCCCACCTCAATACCCTTGAGTTGTGCGATCTGTTTTGCGACCTGATGATGTGGCCGACAGTCGCCAAAAAGCAGCACAAGATCTACGTTTTTTTCGATCAGAATCCGCTCAAAAAATTCGGGCCAGTCTTCTTTTCTGCCACGATAGGCGGTTGCGTGACGTGGATAAAATAACCAGTCTCCGCCATTGAAATTAATTTTATAAACCTCGGCCCCAGCCACGCGCAAATCTTGTGCGAGGCGGCGAAAGAACGGCCCCATTGGGCCTTGCAGCATGAGAATGCGCTTGTTGCCAAATAATGAGAGGCCTGCTTTAGCCATCGTGGATTTATATTATCATCAGACCGACATCGGTTTACGTCTTTGCAGCCGTAGCTTGATGCCGTTACCGGAGCGAATTGTAACCCTGCCGATGGGCTTGGGAACGTGTTCTTTGTCCGCATTGATTTGATAACGCCTAACCATACTGGCAAGGATGAGAATGGCTTCCTGAGTCGCGAAAGCTGCGCCAATGCATACCCTGGGGCCTTTGCTGAATGGTAGATAAGCGCATTTAAGTGATTCTTCTCCGGATGCTGTGTGGAAGCGGTGCGGGTCGAAGTCATCCGGGCTTTCCCATAATTCACGGTGGCGATGGATCAGCCAGGGTGAGATCAGGATCGGGTCGCCCTGTTCGACTTGTTTGTCGCGCAGGCAGTGTGATTGCGCCGCCTCCCGAACGAAAAATCCCACCGGTGGATACAGGCGCAGCGCTTCGCGGAAAACGTCCCATACCAGTGGCATTTGTTTCATGTCGGCCAGCTCAAAATCGCGCTCACCCGCAACCTTGAGCACCTCTTGATACATTTCTTGCTGTAATTCCGGTGTATGTGAAATCAGATAAAGAGACCAGGTTAGCGCGCTTGCAGAAGTTTCATGTCCGGCCAGAAAAAGCATGCAGACTTGATCAACCATTTCTGCATAACTGAAATGGTCGCCGCTAACCGGGTCTTTGGCTTCCATCAACCCGGAGAGAATGTCGTTGTGTTGATCCCCTGCTCCGGCGGCGCGCTCCTGAAAACGTCGCGCAATAATTTCGGCAAGAATGCTGCGGATCTTTTGTGCCGGACGGCGGCTGGCGCGGGTCGCAAAAAATGGCGGCAACCGGTAAATCATGAGCATCATGGCGCGCTGGGCATGATGCGAGAATTCCACAAAGGCATGATAAATTTCTTTTGCCGTTTGTCCGCTCAGATTCTCCGACAGAATGGTGCGGAAAATAATATCTGCCGTGACATAGGTTATTTCGGCATCTATCTCAAAAGATTTTCCGTCGGCAAGGGTGTCCAGACGGATAAGTGAATCTTGCACGGACGCCGCCATCAACGGAAAAACGAATTTGAGCCGGGCCTGTTCGAAAGCCATATCGACCAGCCTTCTTTGCCGCTCCCAGACCGGGCCATTGGTGGTAAAGATGCTGTTACCCAGCAACGGTTCAAGCATGCGATGCATAAGTCGGTGCTTGGGATATTCAGCGGGATTTCCGACCAGTATTTTGCGTACCCATTCCGGGTCATTGACCATGAAAACATCCATGCCGGGCTGGGAGATTTTCCCCATCTGCATACGATAGCTGCGCTCAAAAAGCACATCCAGCCAAGAATGCCAGCCACGCATAAAACGCAGAAAAAATGAGCTCTTGGTTTTGTGCGGTTTGGGATAAGGGGGCTGGAAGGTCATCGATTTATACTTCAGAAAATGACAGGCGGTACGGCCCTGCCGTCATCGAAAAATAATCGTAATCCGTTTGTAATTCGCTGGACATCAGATACTGGAAATGCAGCCGCAACTTGTTGCGCTTGATGCGTTGGTATTGTGCCGGATGAAACATGTTGAATGGCCGAACAACACGCATTTTCGGCCACTTGACGGCAGGCGTATCCATGCCGGAAGCTTTAGCCGGGCTGATTTGGGAAAAGCAGAGCGGGTCGGCGCGGGCACCCATATCCAGCCAGGGTGTATCGGGATGCTCCAGCACGATTTTCAGATCACGACGAAATGAGTCTGCGCCCGGAATCAAACTGAGCAAGGGAATACATTGACCCAAAGTTACAAGATTCATATTCGAGATTGGGTTATCGAAAGATTTTTCCAGCACACGAGAGAGCACAGACACTGCCAGAATACTGCCCACACTGTGACCGATCAATAATGTTTCATCACAGCCGGATTCTTTTTGGTCTTGCATAATGATGTTTGAAAACCCGTCTATTCTCTGCTTCAAGATGTCTGGCGTGGATATACCCCAGCCATGCACAAATAGATAGGTTCTCAGCAACCACAACACGCTTAAGCGTTCTGCTAGCTTCAACCCAGCCCATAGGCACAGACCCACAGCAGACAGCCCAACCGCAGCGGCGAGAGCGAGATGTAATCCGGTATTGGCCAGTATAGCCGTCAGTCCCACTCCGATAAGCACGGAAAGAACGGCAAGTAGCGCCAGAAAAACGATGGGGTACAGGCCGCTGTAAAAAGGGCCTCGATATAGCTTGCGAATCTGACCCATTGCACCGCAGGAAAAAAAATTTTGGTAACTCTTGAACGTGGTGATCAGCAGCTTGAAAATACTGGTTTGCCAATGCTGGCGCACAATGTCATCCCAGCTTAAAAATCGATAATCAGTGCTGACGGTATGCTGATGCCAACCAGATTTAACTGTCCACGAGTGCAGATGCGGCGTGGTTTTGTAACGTGCCCCTACCTCCATGTGGACACCAAGACGAGCGCCCTGTTTCGCGGCCTCTTCTTTGTATAGCCGATGATAGTGCCCGGCCCCTCTCGGATCGAAGCCGCCTATGTAATATACCCTTCTGCTCCTGATCGACTGTTGCGCATTCTTGTTGCCGGCTTCAGGCGAGTGGTTCATTCGATGGTTCTACCGTGCAGATTCTTGTCCAAAATCAGATCGACAATGGGTTGCTCACGCTTGTTAGCACGACGGCAGTGATCCTTTTGAAAACGGTCGGTAATCCAGATGACTATTTTTGCCCACCCCCGATGTTGCTCGCGCCAGGCATGTGATGACATTGATTCCCATGCGTAACCATTGAACAAGGTGGCATTGACAAAATGATCCAGCGCCCTGACACCGGCACGCCCACGTTCCGTTTTGCCAAAAAAACCGATATACACAATGAGGAGATAACCCAGCACGGCGAGCGGCACAATAACGATCATCAGGGCAAAACCGGCAAGCCGCTCCTTTAAACCATAGCGCATCTTTAAGACCCTACTGAGTTCAACATAGAGAGCACCGTGAACTTCTTATTGCTTCCAGCGCTCCTTGGATTATTCAAAGGGATGACGTAACACGATAGTCTCGTCTCGATCCGGTCCGGTCGAAACCATGTCCACCGGTATTCGACAAACTTCAGCGATACGCTCCAGATAATTGCGTGCAGCTTGCGGCAAGTCCTGATAGTGCTGCACGCCCAACGTGCTTTCACGCCAACCTGGCATTTCTTCGTACACTGCCTGACAGTCTGTCAGTGCGTCCGCACCTGCAGGCAAAATATCACTATCCACCCCATTGATGCGATAGCCGACCCCGATACGCACCGCCTCCATGCCGTCCATCACATCCA
>DASRWN010000092.1:0-4243 GCA_035654595.1 Gallionella sp.
CCTGTTGACGAGATCATACGCACCGACTGACTTCAGGCTTGATGCAGATTCCTATGCACAACACTAATTAACCATTAGACTTGTGCCATGAATAAACTGGGTTCCTTCTCTCCGCAATCGGGCGTGCGCAAGCTGACCCTGGATGAGCTGTTAAACCTTCTGTTGAAAAATGGCATGGTGTTGGCTGCCGACGTAGAAAAACTGGCGAAGAATCGAAAGGCCGACCATTCTCATCCGCTGGTCGTTGTCAGCGAACGGAAATGGCAGAATGCCCAGCTGCCTGGCAAGCTGTTGACGATAGAGTTCCTTACTGAATGGTTGGCAGCTCAAATCGGCATGCCATATGTTCGCATTGATCCCTTGAAATTAAATTTTGGCAGCATCGCCAATATCGTTTCCAAGTCTTATGCGGAGCGACTCAAAATCATGCCAATCAGGCTCGACGATGGCGAAGTAACCATCGCCACCGCAGAACCATTCCTCACCGATTGGATTGCAGATCTGGAACGCATACTCAATCTCAAGATTAAATTGGCGCTTGCCAGCCCGCTTGATATTAATCATTACCTGCCTGAAATATACAATCTTGCTAATTCAGTACAACTCGCTAACAAATCAAAGGCAGGGCAGATCGTTGGAGTGCAGAATTTTGAACAGTTGGTAGAACTTGGCAAGAACACCAATCTGGACGCTAACGAGCAACATATCGTGACGTTGGTCGATTGGCTGTTTAAATATGCGTTCCAGCAGCGCGCCAGTGATATTCATCTGGAGCCCCGACGCGATGTTGGCACGGTGCGGTTCCGGATTGATGGTGTGTTACATCAGGTTTATCAACTTCCTACCCCGGTCACCAATGCTATTACCAACCGCATCAAGTTATTGGGGCGTATGGATATGGTGGAAAAGCGCAGACCGCAAGACGGGCGTATCAAGACCGTGAGTGCAAATGGTGAGGAAATCGAGCTACGCCTATCCACTATGCCAACCGCATTTGGCGAAAAATTGGTGATGCGGATTTTTGATCCGGAAATTCTGGTAAAAAACTTTGCCGATCTGGGCTTCTCACGAGAGCAGACTGAGCTATGGCATAACTGGACAAGCCAGCCTCACGGCATCATTTTGGTTACTGGCCCGACTGGATCAGGCAAAACCACCACGCTGTATTCCACCTTGAAGCAAGTCGCCACGCCAGAGGTAAATGTCTGCACAATAGAAGACCCGATTGAAATGGTAGAGCCAGCATTTAACCAGATGCAGGTGCAACAAAACATCGGACTGAACTTTGCGGATGGTGTACGCACCTTGTTACGACAAGATCCCGACATCATTATGGTGGGTGAAATCCGTGATATAGAAACTGCCGATATGGCGATACAGGCGGCACTTACCGGGCACTTGGTACTTTCGACTTTGCACACTAATGACGCGCCTTCCGCAGTTACTCGTTTGCTCGAACTCGGCGTGCCAGCTTATTTACTCAACTCAACGTTGCTGGGGGTAATGGCGCAACGGTTGGTTCGCACACTCTGCCCGCATTGCAAAATCAAGGGGCATATCAGCGACGAAACCTGGCAGGAGCTGGTTAGCCCGTGGAAAGCCAACAAACCTGCGCATGTCTACGTTGCTACAGGCTGTCTCGAATGCCGTATGACCGGGTATCGTGGGCGTACTGGTATTTATGAAATGTTACAGCTGAGCGCTGAGACGAAAAAGCTGGTAGTCAATAACGTCAATCTCGCCCAAATCAGGATATTAGCGCAACGTGAAGGCATGAAACCGTTACGTTTAAGCGGTGCTGAAAAGGTCGCGGCCGGTTTGACCACGGCTGAAGAGATTATCAAAGTTGCACCATCTTCAGATTAGATAAAATCAATAAACGGTGTAACTTGATTCCGGGTGTTTGATACTCAACTCCGACGCAGTTCCCAACACATTGGGAAATAAAAAAGCACGCTTGCGCATGCTTTTTTAGTGTCTGATAATCGACGCTATTACTTAACGGTTATTCCAACCATTACCGCCACGATTTTGCGAGAAGGCAGGTCGATCACCGCTGCGGCGCGGGGCGTTATTCCCGCCACGATTGCCAAAGCTGCGCTCTGCGCTACGTGGTTGAGTTTGTAGTTGGCTACCTTGGTTACGACCCTGTCCGCCAACATCATTGCTGGCAGCTGCGCTGCGGGTGTAACCCTGAGTAGAGTTGCCATTAGATTGACCGTGCCATTGGCCAGAACCTTCTTTCCGCCCGGTATGATGATGACGACTGTCTGGTACGTTGTGATGAAAACCGTTGCCGTTGTTGTTATTGGTAAAACCACCGGTGCGATTACCGCCAGCATAGCCGCCGGCGTTGTTGCGGCGCGGAGCGCTGTTAGCGCGTGGACGATCGGAAGAATGACCACCCGTACGTAGTTTGTACTTTGGCTCCAGCCCTTCGATGGTATGCATCTTGATGCTTTGCTCAGTGTAACGTTCGATGCGTTTCAGCAATTGCGCGTCGCGATTCGAAGCAAAAGAAATTGCAATACCTGACGAACCGCCGCGACCAGTGCGACCGATACGATGCACATAGTCTTCAGCAAATTTTGGCAAGTCGAAATTGATTACGTGTGAAATGCCACGCACATCGATGCCACGTGCTGCGACATCAGTTGCAACTAAAATGCGGACATTGCCATTGCGTAAATTGAGCAGGGTGCGATTGCGTTCGCGCTGGCTCATATCGCCATGCAACGCTGCAACAGAGTGGCCTTGCGCAGAAAGCTGGTCGGCAAGGCCGTCTGCGTCGCGCTTGGTGGCTGTAAATACCAATGCCTGATTCACTTCGGCGTTGGTCAGCAGATGGTTAAGCATTTTGTTCTTGTGCGCCACGTCGTCGGCAAACATCATGCGTTGTTCGATGTTGACGTGCTTGTCTTTAGCGGCTGAAACAGCAATACGTTTGGGTTCCTTGAGTAACCGTGATGCCAGATTACCGACCACGCCATCCAGCGTTGCCGAAAACAATAGCGTCTGGCGAGTTTTGGGTGTTGCTTGGGCGATGCGTTCCACATCGTCAACAAAACCCATGTCTAACATACGGTCTGCTTCGTCGAGAATCAACACTTCCAGACGAGAAAAATCGATACGACCACGCTCCAGATGGTCGATTAAACGGCCCGGTGTGGCAACCAAGATATCTACGTGGCCGGACAGCAAACGATTTTGCACTGGATAAGGCATGCCGCCCAGGATACTGATGATCTTGAAGCGCATATTTTTGCCGTATTTTGTAGCGGCATCGCAAACTTGTTGCGCCAGCTCGCGGGTAGGGGTCAATATCAGTACCCGTGGTCCTTTACCGCCTGCAGCAGAAGGTGTGGCCAAACGGTTCAATACCGGCAAAATAAACGCGGCAGTTTTGCCGCTTCCGGTTTGCGAAGAAGCCATCAAGTCGTGGCCAGCGACTATTTCAGGGATGGCCTGCGCTTGAATGGCGGTAGGTTCAGTGTATCCAGTTTCGGCAATTGCCTTGAGAATGGAGGGATGTAAATTTAAATCTTCGAATGACATCATGCTTCCTTATTTTTAGAATCAAAAGAAAACCATCTCGGCATCCCGAACCAAGTCCGGAATGACAAGTTTTTCTTTATGTGAACGCAGGCAGTAAAACTATCCGTTGAACGGGTAGGTGATTAACCGGCGCATAAAACATCGTCGCTAACCGGAAAACCCTAGAGCCCTTAACAACACGGGAACCTTATTGAGTCTTTATGGACAGGCGCGATTTGGATACGCGCGCGAGATTTAGGTCAGAAAACGATGAACTCATGCCGCCTAAAATGGCGGCAAGGGCGCATTATACGGATAGACAAAATAATAGCCAGTGAAATTTTAGAGCATCCCTGTGCCGGGCATCAATCTTTTGTTTTGCCATTATCTCTGAAGAATGACGTGCAGGCTAAAGGCTCGCAGTAGCTCCGCTTGTCTTAACATCAGGAGAAAAAATGCTCGAAACCACTGTGATTGCGTTGGTTATCCTCTGGGCGCTTGGCCTGGTTTCGTCCCACACAACGGGCGGATTTATTCACGTTCTGCTGGTTATTGCAATCGTGGTAAGATTACTCCACATCATTCGAGGCCGAGGTCTGAACGACCGTGAATTTTCTGCGTGCCACGAGATCAGGTAGGCTGGTTAGCTTGCTTACGCTTTCTGTATTATTGACCGGCTTAATTGTTAAACCGCAAAATAGATAGGACG
>DASRWN010000093.1:0-6762 GCA_035654595.1 Gallionella sp.
CTGAGCGAGTCTGCCAATCAGCGTCATGGTGTAAGCGGGGCGGGCGAAAAAATTTACCCACTCACCTTCGCCTTGGCTGGGCACTTGATCAGGTAACAGGCCAATGGCCTCGCCACGCTTGAGCGCTTTGTACAGCAGACGCACACCACTGATATCCGCTTTTGCCAGCCTGGCTTGGCCGCGTTCGCGGCCACTGCGCATCATGGCCTCCAGCCAGCGTAATTTGGGTGGACGGTATAGCACGGTGATTGGTACGCGTTGTGCCGCGTACAACGCGGAGATTTCAAAACAGCCTAAATGCGGGGTGAGAAAAATGATGCCTTTACCGTTCTTTTGCGCGGCAATTATATGTTCCAGACCTATGCATTCCAACACTTTGCGGATGACTTCAGGGTAGGGTCGCCACCAGATCCAGGCCAGCTCCATGATGCTTTTGCCGGTTTCAGCAATCGTTGCAGAAAGCACTTTTTGATAGTGATTTTGGTCGGTGGTCAAATTGGCTTGGCGCAAATTATCTCGGGTGCGTGCCGCATAGCGCGGAGAAGCCAGATAGATCAAACGTCCAAACAGCGCCCCCAGGCCATGTAAAGCCCGCAGTGGCAGCAACGCAAGTAAACGAAATACGATGGTAAAAAGGAATTCGGTCATCGGTAGTAGGCGAACTGTTTGCTACAATGTACGCCTCTTAGTTGATTGAATAATTGAGCGGAGAACCATGAGCGAATTTTTATTTACATCTGAGTCTGTTTCCGAAGGTCATCCCGACAAAGTCTCGGATCAAATTTCCGATGCGATTGTTGATGCCATTCTAGCGCAGGACAAACATTCGCGCATCGCTGCCGAGACATTGTGCAACACTGGCTTGGTAGTACTGGCCGGCGAGATTACTACCAGCGCTACCGTGGACTACATCCAGGTGGCGCGCGATACCATTAAGCGCATCGGCTACGACAACACCGAATATGGCATCGACTACAAAGGCTGCGCGGTGTTGGTGGCGTATGACAAGCAAAGTCCGGATATTGCGCAAGGGGTAAACAAGGCCTATGACGACGATCTGGATCAGGGCGCTGGCGACCAAGGGCTGATGTTTGGCTATGCCTGCGATGAGACGCCGACGTTGATGCCCTTGCCGATTTATCTGGCGCATCGCGTGGTAGAACGCCAGGCGCAATTACGTCACGACGGACGCTTGAAATGGCTGCGTCCTGATGCCAAATCGCAAGTGACGATACATTATGTGGATGGCAAGCCGGACTCGATTGATACGGTGGTTTTGTCTACCCAGCATGCACCTGACATGACGCTGGAAGCAATACGTGAAGCGGCGATTGAAGAAATCATCAAACCGGTATTGCCTAAGGAGTTGATCAAGCAGGGCATCAAATTTTTGGTCAACCCCACCGGACGCTTTGTCATCGGCGGTCCGCAGGGCGATTGCGGGTTAACCGGCCGCAAGATCATCGTGGACACCTACGGCGGCGCGGCACCGCATGGCGGCGGTGCGTTCTCCGGCAAGGATCCATCCAAAGTCGATCGCTCCGCCGCCTATGCGAGCCGTTATGTCGCCAAAAACATTGTTGCAGCAGGTTTGGCCAGCAAGTGCCTGGTGCAGATTTCCTATGCGATCGGCGTGTCCAAACCGACCAGTGTGATGGTGGACACCTATGGTACGGGCAAAATTTCCAATGAAAAAATGACCGCACTGGTATTACGGCATTTTGATTTACGCCCCAAGGGCATCGTTCAGATGCTGGATTTGCTGCGCCCGATTTATCAGAATACTGCGGCATACGGACACTTTGGACGCGAAGAACCGGACTTTACCTGGGAGAGCACCGACAAGGCGGCGGCGTTGCGTGCCGATGCTGGGCTATAATCTGCCTCCTGTATAGACTTTCAGCCGAGTACCTATAAACATGCAACTGTATGCTTTGGGCATTAACCATCAAACCGCGCCGCTCAGTATGCGCGAGCAAGTCGCGTTCAATACGGACGGGATGGAAAATGCCCTGCGTGATCTGGTGGAGAATGGTGCGGCGAAAGAGGCGGCAATTTTATCCACCTGCAATCGCATGGAGCTGTATTGCAATGCCGCACAGCCTGACCACGCGATAGATTGGCTGGCGCAATATCACCACCTGCCGCGCAAAGACATCGAACCTTATCTTTACACCTTGCCGCACGAGCAAGCCGTCAAGCACTCATTTCGCGTTGCCAGCGGACTGGACTCAATGGTGTTGGGAGAGCCGCAAATCCTCGGACAAATGAAGCAGGCTGTGCGTCAGGCCGAACAAGCCGGTACATTGGGTTTTTTATTACACAAATTATTTCAGCGCACTTTTTCAGTCGCCAAGGATGTGCGCACCCAAACAGAAATCGGCGCAAATCTGGTTTCCATGGCGGCGGCGGCGGTCAGGCTGTCCGAACGTATTTTCCCAAGTATCGCCGAACAACGTGTGTTGTTCATCGGCGCGGGTGAAATGATAGAACTCAACGCGGTACATTTCGCCGCACGTTCACCCAGCCATATCACGGTTGCCAACCGCACGCTGGAGCGCGCGCAAATATTGGCGCGGCGTTTCAATGGAACAGCAATCACCCTGTCTGATCTGCCCGAACAGTTGGCGCAGCACGATATCATCGTAACGTGCACCGCAAGTCAGCTGCCGATCCTGGGGAAGGGCATGGTGGAACGCTCGCTCAAGGCGCGCAAACATCGTCCGCTGTTTATTGTTGATTTGGCCGTGCCGCGCGATGTAGAAGCCGAAGTTGCCGATTTGGAAGATGTGTTCTTGTATACCGTGGATGATCTTGCCGAAGTGGTGAAAGATGGTCTGGATGCAAGGCAGGGAGCGGTTAAGGAGGCAGAAGTCATCATTGATTCCGGCGTGTCCGATTTTATTCACTGGATGGAATCGCGTGGTGTGGTGCCTACCATTCGCGCATTGCGCGACCATGCCGAACGAAATCGCCGCCATGAAATGGAGAAGGCGCTGCGCCTGCTTGCCAAGGGCGAAAATCCGGAGAAAATTCTGGAAGCGATGAGTAGCAGTCTGACCAATAAATTTTTACATGCGCCGACGCATGCGCTGAATCAGGTGCAGGGCCGTGACCGCGAAACTTTCCTCGATGTCATTCGCCGTTTGTACCATCTGCATAGTGACGAATGAATCCTGGCGTCGCTAACAAACTCGCTCAGCTGAGCGAGCGCCTGCTGGAAGTTAATCAACTGTTGAGCAGTGAAGAAGCCACCAGGAATATGGATGCGTTCCGCAAGCTGAATCGTGAGCGCGCAGAATTGGAGCCGGTGGTAGAGCTGTATTACACTTATCAAGCCTGTCAATCCGACATTGAGACTGCGCAGGGAATGACCGCCGATCCGGCAATGCGCGAATTTGCCGAGACCGAGATCAAGCAAGGTCAGCAACGCTTGGCGCAACTGGATACCGAGTTGCAAAAACTGTTATTGCCCAAAGACCCCAACGACGAGCGCAGCGTGTTTCTGGAGGTGCGTGCCGGAACCGGCGGTGACGAGGCGGCCATATTTGCTGGTGACCTGTTCCGTATGTATTCGCGCTTCGCCGAACGTAAACGCTGGCAAGTCGAGGTCATTTCCGAAAGTATCGGCGAAATGGGCGGCTACAAGGAAATTATCGCGCGCATCGTTGGCAATGGCGCTTATTCCGTGCTGAAATTTGAGTCGGGTGCGCATCGTGTGCAGCGTGTACCGAGCACCGAAACACAAGGCCGCGTGCATACTTCGGCGTGCACTGTGGCAATCATGCCGGAAGTGGACGAGGTAAACGATGTGGTGCTGAACCCCGCGGATTTGCGCATTGATACCTTTCGCGCTTCGGGTGCGGGCGGACAGCACATCAACAAAACCGATTCGGCAGTGCGCATCACGCACTTACCTACTGGTGTTGTGGTGGAATGTCAGGATGGCCGTTCACAACATCAGAACAAGGCGCAGGCAATGCGCGTGCTGGCGGCGCGTATCAAGGATGCACAAGTGCGCGAACAAAATGCCAAAACGGCTGCGACACGCAAAAGTCTGGTTGGCAGCGGCGATCGTTCCGAACGCATCCGAACCTATAACTATCCGCAAGGCCGGGTTACCGATCATCGCATCAATCTGACGTTATACAAAATGGATGCGATCATGGATGGAGACATTAACGAACTGTGCGGTGCGTTGATGACTGAATATCAGACCGAGCAGCTTGCCGCGATGGCAGCAGATATTGCATAAAGTTAGAGATGGCTTGTGCATGACAGCCAGTATTCAAAAAATTTTGCAACACCACAGTAAGCTGCTTGAAGAAGTGCTGAATCTGGATTCGAGTACGGCGCACATTGAAGTGCAATGCCTGTTGCAAGCGGTATTGCAAGTAAATCGCGCTTATTTAATGACGCACCCGGAGCAGTCGCTCAACGACGAGCAGCGCGCAACATATACGGCATTATTCGAGCGTCGTCGGTGTGGTGAGCCGGTCGCCTATGTGCTTGGTGAACGCGAATTCTTTGGTCTGAATTTCAAAATTTCTCCCGCTACCTTAATTCCCCGACCTGAGACCGAGTTGTTGGTCGAATTGGCACTACAGCGTATTGCGCAACAGGGCGTATGTCGAGTGCTGGACTTGGGCACCGGCAGCGGCTCGATTGCACTGAGTATTGCACATGCCCGCCCGAATGCTGACGTACTGGCAATAGATAAGTCGGCAGCGGCGTTGCAAGTGGCGCGGCTTAATGCGCACGAACTGCACGTATGCAATGTGCGGCTGCTGCATAGTGACTGGTTTGCTGCGCTGCAAAATGCATGCTTCGATGTGATTGTGTGTAACCCGCCATATGTTGCTGTTGCCGATGAGCATCTGACGCAGGGTGACGTGCGTTTTGAGCCGCGCAGTGCTTTGGTGTCCGGTTTGGATGGGCTGGATGATATTCGTCTCATCACCGCACAAGCGAGTACCCACCTCAATAACGACGGCTGGTTATTGATTGAGCATGGTCACGATCAGGCTGCAAAGGTGGTGGCGTTGTTGCAACAAGCTGGGTTTAGCGGGGTATTTTCCGCACCGGATTTGGCCGGCATAGAGCGGGTGAGCGGCGGACGGATTTGCCGCAACTCTCTTGACGCTGTTGGCCGCGCGCAACTAAAATGTCCGACTATTTAATTCAGGTAATGACACCATGAGTACTGATGTACAACAACGCATACACGAACAAGTCACTGCCCATCCGGTAGTGCTCTATATGAAGGGTAATCCGCAATTTCCGCAGTGTGGATTTTCAGCCAATGCGGTGCGGATTTTGGGCGCGTTAGGGGTAAAGGATTTGTTTACGGTAGATGCGCTGCAAGACGCAGCGATTCGTCAGGGCATTAAAGATTACGCCAATTGGCCGACCATTCCGCAGCTTTATATCAAGGGCGAGTTCATCGGCGGTTCTGACATCATGACCGAGATGTATCAGAGTGGCGAGTTAAAAAAATTACTGGAAGCTTAGGCCAGTCCCTGTTTCATCAGGCTGGTGCGTGCCCGGGTGATGGCACTGGCAACTTGATTTGGCGCAGTGCCACCGATGTGGTTGCGGCTGGCGAGTGAGCCTTCCAGCGTCAGGATTTGATATACGTCTTTGTTGATGTGCGCGGAAAATTGTTGCAACTCTTCCAGTTTCAAATCGCTTAAATCGCAGTTACGTTGCAAGGCCGCACGCACTGCGAGTGCAACAGTTTCGTGCGCATCACGGAATGGCACACCCTTCCTCACCAGATAATCAGCCAGGTCGGTCGCAGTAGCGTAACCCTGCAACGTGGCAGCGCGCATCGCTTCCGGCTTGACCGTGATGCCACCCATCAAGTCAGCATAAATACGCAGGGTTTGCGCTAGCGTATCCACCGTATCGAACAACGGTTCCTTGTCTTCCTGATTGTCCTTGTTGTATGCCAGCGGCTGGCCCTTCATCAAAGTCAGCAACGCCACTAGATTGCCATTTACCCGCCCCGTCTTGCCGCGCACCAGTTCCGGTACGTCAGGGTTTTTTTTCTGCGGCATGATGGATGAACCGGTACAGAATCGATCGGCAATGTCGATGAAACCGAAACATGGACTCATCCACAAAATCAGTTCTTCTGACAAGCGTGATAAATGGGTCATGATCAGCGCGGCGGCGGCGGTAAATTCGATGGCAAAATCACGATCGGAAACGGCATCCAGCGAATTCTCGCACACGCCATCAAAACTTAACAGTTCGGCCACATATTCGCGCTTGATCGGGTAGCTGGTACCGGCCAGTGCGGCGGCACCCAGCGGCAAACGATTCACGCGTTTACGGCAATCTTGCAAGCGCTCTGCATCACGCTTGAGCATTTCAAAATACGCCATTAGATGGTGTGCAAAGCTGATCGGCTGAGCCACTTGCAAATGCGTGAAGCCGGGCATGATGGTGTGAGTATGTTGCTCGGCCAGATCGAGTAGCGCGTTTTGTAGCGCCTGAATCAGCTCGCGCAATTCGTCAATCGCATTGCGTAAAAACAAACGTATGTCGGTAGCCACTTGATCATTGCGTGAGCGTCCGGTATGCAGGCGTTTGCCGGCGTCGCCGACTAGCATGGTGAGGCGTTTTTCGATATTGAGATGCACGTCTTCCAGCTCCAGCGACCAGACAAACTCACCATTGATGATTTCATTTTCTATCTGGGCAAAACCACGCTGAATATCCGTTAAATCTTGTGTGCTGATGACGTCACAGGCGGCC
>DASRWN010000094.1:0-7581 GCA_035654595.1 Gallionella sp.
AATTTATTATTGCGCAACACCAGTTTTTTATACACGCCGCGTGCTGCATCCTGCAGCAACAATTCTTCGTCGTCCGGTCCGGCATTAAAATCACCCGCCGAAAACAGATCAATGCCGGTTACTTTAAGTTTGGTCGAAACCGACGAGCCTTCATAGCGCATCCGGCCATATTCAGCCAGATGATTGGCGGCGACTTTGGCTTGCTCGAACAATGGCGCAACCAAGCCGTAAGTTTGTCCACGATGCTGCACACATTCGCCGACCGAGTAGATTTTTGGATCGTAAGTTTGCATGGTGTCGTTCACCACAATGCCCCGCTCGCAATGAATGCCAGCCGATTTTGCCAACGCGATGTTAGGGCGTATCCCCGCCGCCATAATGAGCAAATCAGCCGGGATTTCTTCGCCACCCTTGAAGCGCAATCCGGTCACCGTCGTTTCGCCCAGCACCGCTTCGGTCTGACGCGACAAATAAAATTTCAGCCCGCGTTTTTCCAGTGCGCCTTGCAATAAACCGCCGCTCACTTTATCCAGTTGGCGCTCCATCGGCCAATCGCACAAATGCACCACCGATACTTCCATGCCTTGCAGCGACAGGCCATTTGCCGCTTCCAGCCCAAGTAAGCCGCCACCGATAACCACGGCACGCTTGCTGGTTTTTGACGCGGCCAACATTTTTTCCACATCATCTATGCTGCGATACGCCAGCACGCCGGGCAGATTCATGCCCGGTATCGGCAACATGATTGGGTTAGAACCGGTCGCAATCAGCAAGCGGTCATAGGGTACGACCACGCCATCGTCGGTTTCAACCACACAACGTTTTCTATCTATTTTGGTTATCAGTTTGCCGGCATGCAACGTGACATGGTTCTGTTCATACCAGCTCCAATCGTTGAGCATAGTGTCTTGAAAAGTCATTTCGCCAGACAACACCGGAGAAAGCAGAATGCGGTTGTAATTAGGCTGCGGTTCCGCGCCAAACACCGTGATGTCAAATTCATCCGCCGACATCTTGAGTAATTCTTCCAGTGTGCGTATGCCTGCCATGCCGTTGCCGATAACGACTAATCTGGTTTTCTTTGTGCTCATGTTGTTACCCTCCAAAAATAAAACGCCGTCCTGCCATCAGGAACACGCATGAATACGCTCTCCCGGGTCGGAACGACGCCTTTGTCGATGCTGCTTACCATCCCCCCCGCCGTTGGGTCAGGACGACCTGCTCTGTGCTGCCTATTATGTGACACAAGCAATTCACGTGCCACTGAAAATTGCTTGAAAATGCGTTGTTTGCTGCCCGCAGCATGCCTATTTACAGTGCGGCGCAAACATTTTTGGTGCGTACTTTAGGTTACCCAGAGTAAATAAAGCAACAGCAAATTCAACAACACCGAAAACACCATACCCAGCTGCCAAAGACGTAATGGATCGCGCTCGGACAAGGGCCCGCGACGATACGGCAAAGCTGCGTCATGCTCGCCTTTGCCAAGTGTGATAACCCACTCCTCGGCGGTTTCAAAACGCTTGAGCGGATCTTTCGCCACTGCCTTCAACAACACGCCTTCTAGCCACTGTGGAATATCAGGGCGATAACGGGTCGGTGGCAGCGGCTCGGTAAAGCGCGGATGTTGGAAGGGCTCAATCTCACCATACGGATATTTGCGCGTCAGCAAATAATAAATGGTCACCCCCACCGCATATAAATCGCTTTGGTTGGAAGGCGGCTGGCCGGCAAAGAGTTCCGGCGCAATAAAGCTCGGCGTGCCGGGCACACCTTCGGCGCGCATGGTGGCAGGATTGAGCGCCACGCCTAAATCCAGCAGGCGCAATTTTCCTTCTGTGTCGAGATGAATGTTGTCCGGCTTGATGTCGCGGTGAATGATATTTCTGCGATGCAGCATACCCAGCGCCTTGCCCAAACGTATACCGATCTGGATCGCCTCGGCGATGGAAAAATGGCGGCTATGCTTGAGATGCTGTTGCAGTGTTGCGCCTTCGTGGAAGCTCATCACATAGTAAAGATGATGACGCTGCTGCTGGGTAAGCGGCAATACCTGCGGGAAATAATGTGAGATGAGCGACTTTGCCAGCCACTCTTCAACCAGCAAACCTTCGCGACTCGGCACATCATGCTGCAAGGCTTGCGGCAGCGTTTTAAGCACCAATATCTGCTGCGTGGTGGTGTGCTTAACTTGATACAGCAGCGAACCTTGCGACTCATGCAGCAACTGCATCACTTCAAATTCATCCAGCACCTGCCCTACCTTGAGGCGCTCTGGAACAGCTAAATTCTGCGCTTCCAGCACCGCGTAATGGCGATTGGTCGTGCCCACTTGATCAACTCTTAACACCAGGGCTGTGGCGTTATCGCCGCCCTTGCCGATCAATGCTTCGCGCACCAGCTCCTCTGCCGCGCGTTGCACATCGTGCCGATGTGTGGTGAGCAAATACTCTATTGCAACGTCGCCTGCCGCCTCCCAAACACCATCTGACGCAAGCAGAAAAACATCGCCAACATGCAGCACATCATCGCTGTAATCAAGCACCAGATGCTGATCCAGCCCCATGGCGCGCTTCAGCACATGCTGCATGCCGGGCTGATCCCAAACATGGTCAACGGTCAACACGCGTAATTGCCCATCGCGCAATAAATAAATACGGCTGTCGCCGATATGCCCAATCACATAACGGTCACCCTGCAACACTATGGTACTCAAGGTACTGACTAATTGTTGATTGTCGGGACGAGAAAAACTTTGCGCCAGCAGCCAGCGATTGATCGCGCGCAACACCCGGTCCAGCGCATGCGGAATCGCCCAAGTATCGGGTGTGGCGTTATAGTCGGCGAGCAAACCGCGCACGCTGTATTCAGCCGCTTCGCGCCCACCGCCGCTACTACCCACGCCATCTGCCACCGCCGCAATGATACCTTTAGTTTCCAGCAAGCGACCTTCTGGCATGACGATGCCGCAGAAATCCTCATTAGATGCCCTACTGCCGGTTGCGCTAACGTGACCGCTGCTAACTGCTAATGCCATAAAGAAACCTCTAAAAACTCATATTCCGTCATTCCCGCGTAGGCGGGAATGACGGATTTTTAGGGCACGCCATAAGCGTCGCTCTGAATTACTGCGCAGCTGATTATATTTTTGCCGCAGTTAGGTGTGATGCGCCCCACGTGGTGCGCCAGCGGGTTTTTACACCAGATAACCCCAGCAACGCAAGTATCGCCAAGCCAGCAAAAATCAAGAAGCCGATTTGGTACCGCCCAGTCAGTTGTTTAGCGTAACCCAAACTGGATGCCAGATAAAAACCGCCGATGCCGCCCGCCATGCCAACCAGCCCAGTCATCACGCCAATCTCGCGATGAAAACGCTGCGGCACTAATTGGAACACCGAACCATTACCCATGCCCAATGCCAACATCGCAGCGATAAAAGCCAGCAGTGCCATCCATGCTTGCGGCAAACCGAAGCTCACAACGACCAGGAAAATGGCAGCGAATATGTACATGATAGACAAGGCGCGAATACCACCGATACGATCAGCCAACATGCCGCCAAGCGGGCGAAACAGCGATCCGGCAAATACGCAGGCGGCGGTGTAGTAACCGGCAGTGACCGCGCTGAGTCCGTATTGCACATTAAAGTAAATCGTCAGTGATGCCGCCAAACCAACGAAGCCGCCAAACGTTACACTGTAGAAAAACATGAACCACCACGCATCTTTGTCTTTCAAAATCTTGAAATAATCGCCCAGCGACTTCGGTGGTGGGCAGCTTGGGCTATCTTTAGCCATAATCCAGTAAACGAAGAGCACCAAGATTAACGGCATAGCGGCCAAACCAAGCACATTGTTCCAGCCAAACGCCACCGCCAGCAGTGGCGCAAATAAAGCCGCCAACACCGTACCGGAATTCCCCGCACCGGCAATGCCTAATGCCGTACCTTGATGTTCCGGCGGATACCAGCGTGATGCCAATGGCAGTGCCACCGCAAACGAGGCGCCAGCCACACCTAACAAGATGCCCAACACCAACACCTGCTGAAAACTATGCACGCCCTGCCACCAAGCAAACAGCAATGTCGCAATCACAATGATTTGACCAATTGCCCCTGCCAGCTTGGGTTTCAGGTGATCTACCAACATCCCCATCACCAGCCGTAGCAAGGCACCAGATAATACCGGCGTCGCCACCATCAAACCCTTTTGTGCCGCAGTCAGCCCCAAGTCATGGGCAATTTGTACGCCAAGCGGACCCAGCATTACCCACACCATAAAGCTCAAATCAAAATATAAAAAAGCCGCAAACAACGTAGGTCGGTGTCCCGCCTGCCAAAATCCTGATTTCATTTTAAGCTTCTCCGTAAGTTGAATATTATTTTGCCGCGTGGCGATTTTTCTCTAACCCGCGTGATGATTTTTATCGGGATTAGGCATCGCTCTCAAACATAAAGACGTCTGCTACACCAACCTTATTGTAGTAAGACGTCTTTACTCGTTGCGCTATTTAACCTTGATTGACTGCTTTAGCTGCTGAACATGAAGCAACAGTCATGCCAATGATTTTAATCATGGTTAATCTCCATACATCTAGCCAGTTTTAATCTTGTTTAATAAAACCACCGCGAAATATTGCCCATGTCGGTGAATGGTTTTGGTGCATGTCTAGCCCAAATTCGGGCGTGAACGAAACATCCTTTATTTCTACATCATCCCGTCATTCCCGCGTAGGCGGGAATGACAATCCAGTGGGTTTTTAAAATTTGTATTCGCCGTACAGCCACAGTTTTTTGGTATCAAAGCTGAAGGTTTTTGCTGAATAGTCTGCGTACTTCACACCGACGGTATATTTTGCGAATGGATACCAAACGTGCACACCCCATTCGTTACCATAGTTTGCGCCGCCAGAATCTGCCGAAAATTGATGGTAAACACCCATCACTTTTACACTGTTGATCGTCCCGGCCAAACTCACATACGTATCCTGTAAACCTGTTGCCGGCGTGGTTAAAAATTTATCTGCCCAACCATTCGCCGCATGCAAGGTCGCCAGCGGCGTCTGCAACGCATGGACACCATCGCTGCCCAGCGTTTCATAACCCAACGTTCCAGTGATGCCATTCACCAGACCACCGATTTCTATCAAGCTATAATCCAAATTAAATTTGGCTGGATTGTTGGCGTAATCAGATTGACGTGCGAACTCTAGAGTGTAGAGTGCATCTACCCCGGTACCCACCGCATGTTTACCAATAAAGCGCCCACCGTAGGTGCTGGAAGAGAAGGTAGGTGCATTTTTCAGATCGATCAAATAGCTGTAACCGATCAGCGTGCCGACATTCCAGCCGCTATAGGCAACGTTAATGATGTTTGAGTCACTGGAAAATCTGCCAACTGGCGAAGAAGGTCCGAACACCCGTTCCACACCATAAATATTCGCGTAAGTAACACGTGTATCGGGCAATGAAGTATTGACCACGGTCAAACCGTCAAAAGTCTGTTCATCCTGGCGCCAATCCGAGTTACCGATCCAGCGATGGTTGTCCAGGGTGAAGCGCTGACGACCAAATTTTGCCAGCGTGTCGCTTATCCCCACGTAGCTTAAGTAGGCCTGATTAATTTCAGTGCCTTTAGGGTCGGCTATAGTTGAAAATTTGGTCAGCCCATTCACGGTACTGTTGTAGTGCTCATCACCCAACACCGAAATATTTTCCATTTCCAGCAGTGCGCCTACGCCTTGATAATTTGCCGTGCTGTAGCCCAGGCGCGTACGCAGTGTTGACGCATGCCCGTTTTTTGCCGGGATACTGCCATCCTCCACAGACTCGTAGCGATAGCGCATATTCAGGGAGACTTTACCACCCGTCACTGCACTCTCCACGGTATCCGCAGAGGCAGCCGGCGCGGGTAGCTTGCCACTGGGTGATTGTGGCCAGATGGTCATTGCCGGTGTGCCTACTGCCCAGCCGTCCTGAGCAAATAGCAACCCTGATAAAACCGTGATGCTAAGTGCAGAATACTTACTTTCCAACATGATAATCTCCAAAAGTTAAACAGGGGGAAACAAAAAATTGTTGTTTGTAACTACGTCAAACCGCCACCGGATGAGCATGCCGTTCATATAAAAAATGTAATACTTCGCTGCGCAGATGCTGGTAGTTCCGGTCGTCAGCCAGCGCCAGACGATTGCGCGGACGTGTCAGATTGACATCGAGAATCTCGCCCACTGTGGCGGCCGGGCCATTGGTCATCATGATGATGCGATCCGACAACAACACCGCTTCATCCACATCGTGCGTCACCATCAGCACCGTGCTGCCGAGCTCAGCGGTAATACGCATCAATTCATCCTGCAAATGCGCACGGGTCAGCGCATCCAGCGCGCCGAATGGCTCATCCATCAGCAGCACTTTCGGCTCCATCGCCAACGCGCGCGCGATGCCCACCCGTTGTTTCATGCCGCCGGAAATTTCATTGGGACGCTTGTCCCGCGCATGGCTCAAGCCCACCATATCAATCACTTTATCGGTGCGTTTCACCATGGTGGATTTTATTTCCTTGTCACCAAAAACCCGTTCCACCGCCAGATAGACGTTGCCAAATACCGTCAGCCACGGCAGCAGCGAATGGTTTTGAAAAACCACCGCACGCTCTGGTCCCGGGCCTTTGATTTCACGATTTTCCAGCAGCACACAACCAGTGGTTGCGTCGAGCAGTCCGGCCATGAGATTGAGCACAGTGGATTTTCCGCAACCGGAATGCCCGATGATGGTGACAAACTCGCCTTTGCTGATGCCGATATTGATATTGGTCAAGGCTTGAAACGGGCCGTTTTTGGTATCAAAAATCACATCTACGTGATCGACTGCGACAAATGGTTTGGTTTTCATTTTTAGTTCTTCCGGTAATCAAAGCGGTTGGCGACCCAAGCCATACCCTGTTCCAGAATCAGCCCCACAATGCCCACCACAAAAATAGCGACGATGATGTGCGCCATGTTCAAGTTGTTCCATTCATCCCAAATCCAGAAACCGATTCCCACACCGCCGGTCAACATCTCTGCCGCGACAATCACCAACCAAGCGATGCCCAGTGACAATTTGATACCGGTGACCACGTAAGGCAGCGAAGCGGGCAACAAAATTTTGCTGAACACTTTCCATTCGGATAATTTCAACACACGCGCCACATTCAAATAATCCTGCGACACGCTGGCGACACCGAGCGCGGTGTTGATCACCATCGGCCAGATGCTGGTAATGAAAATCACGAAAATTGCCGAGGGATCGGCTGCCTTGAAAACTGCCAAGCCAATCGGCAGCCACGCCAGTGGCGAGACCGGACGTAACAGGCTGATAACGGGTGACATCATGCGGTGCAAAGTGACAAAACGACCAATCAAAAATCCCAGTGGAATACCCACTAAAGCCGCCAGGCCAAAGCCTTCGAAAACGCGTTTGAGTGAAGCCAATAGCTGGTAGCCGATGCCCTTGTCATTCAGTCCATGGTCATAAAATGGATTGCTGAATATTTCCACCGCTGATGTCCATGTCTTCGCTGGCGAGGGCAAATATTCGGC
>DASRWN010000095.1:0-9644 GCA_035654595.1 Gallionella sp.
GCGATCTTCTTCCGCTGCGGCTTGACCAACCGAAGGCTTGGCGCCCGCACCCAGACCTTTGGTGATGGTTGCGCCAATCTGCAACTGGGCCTGCGCTTTGCTGCGTTTGAGTGCTTGCGCATCGGTGTTGATGACGATGAATTCAACACCTTGCACGCCCTGCTCAATCATGTGATCCACTGCGTTACCACCGCAGCCGCCCACGCCAATCACCTTGATGACTGCATCCTTAGTTTCCGCTTCCATGATTTCAAACATTGCCGTCTCCTTTTTGTAATTACAAAATCAACCCCGAGCCCACCCTAAAATCTAACCCGCACAACCCTGCAAATTCTTTTTTGCGAGCGCCGCGATGCGTCCGAACAACCAATTTAAAAATTTCCCTGAAACCATATCTTCATCCGTGCCAACACGTCGCCAAACGAATTGGACTGCATACGCATTTCCTGATTACGTTGATGATGCTCCAGGCCGTATAGCAACAACCCGACACCAGTTGCCATGCGCGGCGTTTTCACCACATCCGATAAACCGCCTACATATTTCGGTGTGCCTAAACGCACCGGCAGATGAAATATCTCTTCACCCAGCTCAACCATGCCCTGCATCGCACTGCTGCCACCGGTAATCACGATGCCGGATGACAGCAAATCTTCGAATCCGCTGCGGCGCAACTCCGCCTGCACCAGCGAATACAACTCTTCTACCCGCGGTTCAATCACTTCCGCCAAGGTTTGACGCGATAACATGCGCGGGCCGCGCTCCCCTACGCCAGACACTTCGATAGCGCCTTCATCGGCCAGCTGACGTAATGCGCAGCCATGTTTGATCTTGATGTCCTCGGCATCTTGCGTCGGGGTGCGCAATGCCATGGCAACGTCATTGGTAATTTGGTCGCCCGCGATCGGAATCACCGCAGTGTGACGTATCGCCCCGCCGGTAAATACCGCGATATCGGTTGTCCCTCCGCCGATGTCCACAATGCACACGCCCAGCTCTTTTTCATCCTCTGCCAGAATGGCCTTGCTCGACGCCAGTGGCTGCAAGATCAGTTCGTTTATTTCCAGGCCGCAGCGATGTATGCACTTCATGATGTTCTGCACCGCAGCCACTGCGCCGCTGACAATATGCACTTCGACATCCAGTCGCATACCGCTCATACCCAGCGGTTTTTTAATGCCGTCCTGGCCGTCGATACTGAATTCCTGCTCAAGGATGTGCAGAATCTGCTGATCGCCCGGCAGACTGATTGAGCTCGCCGTCTCGATCACACGTTCGATGTCGGCACCGGCAACTTCCTTTTCTTTGATCTTCACCATGCCGCGTGAATTGGTGCTGCGAATATGGCTGCCGGCGATGCCGGTATAAACCGCGTGTATCTTGCAATCGGCCATTAACTCGGCCTCTTCCAGGGCGCGCTGAATCGCCCCCACGGTGGCTTCGATATTGACCACCATGCCTTTTTTCATGCCGGACGACTGATGCATGCCCATGCCAATCACCTCTAGCGCCCCATCCGGCTTGACCTCACCGACAATGGCAACGATTTTGGAGGTGCCGATATCCAGCCCGACAATCAAATTTTTAGTTTCTTTGTTTTTGCTCATCGCTCGCTCCCTGCCTGGCAAGAGACAGAAAATCTGTCTCCGCCCAGCAGTTCAATATCCCCTGAATTAGTCTGCATTCCATTTCGCCTATTTCACTGCAAATCCGTTTCTGTAACGCAAATCAACATAGCTCGGTACACGCGCTGATTTCTGCGCTCCAATTTCCGTCTTTTGAATTGCCGCAAAACCGTACGGATACACCGCTATGAATCTCGCCAAACGCTGTTGCACATCATCCCTGCCTAATTCCAGCACCATGCCGTTACTCAAATGCATTTGCCAGGCATGACGCGGCGAAAGCGCGAGTTGCGACACGCTGATGCCCAATGCTGCAAACTGTTGGCTGAATACTGAGTAATGTTTGGCGATCTCGAATGAATCTCCGCGTTTTTCCTGACCAAAAAATTCCGGCAAAACCTGGTCGCTGTGCGCATTGAATAATTCACCCTGCACATTCACTAATTCGTTGTCATTCCAATGTGCCAGCGCCTGATGCTCTTCCAGTCGCACCATCAGGCCGTGTGGAAATTCGCGCCAGATACTGACACTGCGCACCCACGCCAATTTTTCCAGTGCAGTGCGTAAGCGCTCAATATCTACGGTAAAGAAATTACCCTGCACTTCACGTTGCACCACCGCCATAATTTCTGCGACAGCTACCCGTTGCGGGGCTGTGCTTAACTGCACGCTGCGCAACGGCAATGAGCCCGGCAGATGCACCCAATACCAGATTGCGCCATACAGCATCGCCAATACACTGCCTGTGATCAGTGTGTTGGCGATGCTGCGCAACAATGGCGCGTTATCCCACATGGGCCGACTCCAATATCTTCAACACGAGTTGCGCAAAACTGATACCCGCCTGACGAGCTGCCATCGGCACCAGGCTATGATCAGTCATGCCAGGCGAAGTATTCGCTTCCAGCACATACATACGGTTTTGCTCGTCACATAAAAAATCCACCCGCCCCCACCCCTGTCCACCGATCAACATAAATGCCTGTTGAGCCAGCCGTTGCATGGCGCCCTCCTGCGCGGCGCTCAGCCCGCTCGGACAAAGATAACGTGTGTCATTGCGCAAATATTTTGCTTCGTAGTCGTAAAATTCGTTGGCAGGCTCGATCTTGATGACCGGCAGAGCGCGTTCGCCCAATATCGCTACGGTGTATTCGCCCCCGCCAATGAAACTTTCTGCGATCACCAATTTGTCGTACTGGATTGCCGCCTGATATGCGTGGAACAATTCATCAGCCGCTTTCACTTTGCTGATGCCTACACTGGAACCTTCGTTCGCCGGTTTCACAAATAAAGGCAGCCCCAGTTTTGCCACGACCGCAGAGCTATCCGTCTCTGTACCAAGCAATTCGTAATCGGGGACGGGCAACCCCGCCGCCTGCCAGACCAACTTGCTGCGCCATTTGTCCATACCCAAAGCTGACGCCATGACGCCGCTGCCGGTATAGGGCACATTCAACAGCTCCAGTGCGCCCTGCACGGTGCCATCTTCTCCATAGCGTCCGTGCAGCACGATGAAGGCGCGGTCATAACCTTGCTCCACGATTGCCTGCAAATTTGTTGTGGCCGGATCAAAAGCGTGCGCATCTACACCCTGTTTTTGCAATGCGGACAGCACCGCCGCGCCGCTTTTCAGCGACACCTCACGCTCGGCAGAACGTCCGCCGCACAGCACTGCAACTTTGCCGAAATTCATCAAGGCAGGCCTCCTTGCACGGGCTCGCCGATGATGCGTACCTCGCATTGCAGACGCACACCGGTCTGCTGTTCGACAGTGGCTTGCACACGGTTAATCAATCGCTCGATATCTGACGCTGTTGCCATGCCGAGATTGACGATGAAATTGGCGTGTTTTTCTGAAACCTGTGCGCCGCCGCTACGCTGCCCTTTCAAGCCGCATTGCTCGATCAAACGCGCCGCGTGATCGCCCTCGGGGTTGCGGAATACCGATCCGGCGTTAGGCAAATTCAAAGGCTGACTGGCGATGCGCTTGCTTAATAGCGCCTTGATTTCCTGACGCGCGATTACGCCCGCTCCGTCCGAAAATTTGAGCCATGCAGCGACAAACCATTCTTCCTGCCGATCGCACAGCGCCACATGGCGATAGCCGATCGTATAGTCGCTCACCTCGCGCTCGCGCACCTCTCCAAGCCGGTTGATAGTTTGCACGCGCTGCACTTTGTCCCAGGTTTGACTGCCATAGCAACCGGCATTCATCGCCAACATGCCACCCAATGTGCCGGGAATACCGGCAAAAAATTCTGCGCCTTGCAGATTGTGCAGAGCGCCAAAGCGCGCCAGTTTTGCACCCGGCACACCTGCTTCACAGTAAACGCTGCCATCCATTTCCAGGCGCAATTTGTCCAGCACACCGTGCAGCAACAAAACCGTTCCGCGCAAACCACCATCACGCACCAGAAGATTGCTGCCCAGACCCACCGCATAGAGCGGTTCGTTTGCTGGCGTGTTTTGCAAGAACAAGATCAAATCATCCAGATCAGCCGGTTGATATATCCGGTCTGCCACACCGCCCGCACGCCAACTGGTGTGTTTGCTCATGTCGACCCGATGACGCAAGCTGCCGCGCAATGCCTTCTGAATAAATTGGTTC
This sequence comes from Gallionella sp., assembly GCA_035654595.1. GTDB lineage: Bacteria > Pseudomonadota > Gammaproteobacteria > Burkholderiales > Gallionellaceae > Gallionella. The sequence goes on from DASRWN010000095.1 coordinate 4,234, forward strand.
GGCTCTGCCATATTCATAACTCACCCGAACGTCTTGATTTGAAGGGGTAGACAGCCATGCTTCCGGTGATGTCGCCGCTACCCCCGCTAACCAAATTGGACGTGCTGCCAATCGAACCTGCGCCCATGGTGATAACCACATCGCCTGCGCAGGCCATGCGCAAAATTGCCTGCGGTATATCACCAACCTGTTCGACAAATACCGCTTCTTGTTGCCCTGCAACACGCGCGGCGTGCATCAATGTACGCCCGTCCGCTGCCGCAATCGGCGCCTCTCCTGCCGCATACACCTCGGTCAATATCAGCGCATCCACGGTGCAAAGCACCCTGACAAAATCTTCGAACAAATCGCGCGTGCGTGTGTAACGATGCGGCTGAAATACCAGTACCAGACGTCTATCCGGAAAAGCGCCATGCACCGCTGCCAGTGTTGCGGCCATTTCCACCGGATGATGTCCATAGTCATCAATCAAGGTGAAGCTGCCGCCGTTCGGCAGGACGATTTCGCCATAGTTTTGGAAGCGCCTGCCCACACCTTGAAATTCTGCCAGTGCAGCGACAATAGCCTCATATGCCACGCCGATCTCCAATCCGATCGCTATCGCGGCCAGGGCATTCAGCACGTTATGCACCCCGGCCAGGTTAAGCGTGATGTCCAAATCTCTGGGCGTGCCGTTCTGCCTGCACTGTGCGGTGAAGCACATTTTGCCGGCCTGATGACGTACATTCACCGCGCGTATCTGCGCTCCCTCGCCCAATCCATAAGTTGTCACCGGTTTGGTGATTTGCGGCAAAATTTCACGCACGTTGGCATCGTCGATACACAACATTGCCATACCGTAAAACGGCAGATGCTCAACAAAATCTACAAAGGCTTGCTTGAGACGCCCGAAATCGTGCCCATACGTTTCCATATGATCAGCGTCAATATTGGTAATCACCGCGATGATTGGTTGCAGGTGCAAAAACGAGGCATCCGATTCATCGGCTTCGACAACGATAAACTCGCCTGTGCCCAGCTTTGCGTTACGCCCGCTGCTGTTGAGCTTTCCGCCGATCACAAAAGTCGGGTCGAATCCGCCTTTCGCCAGAATGCTTGCCGCCAGCGAAGTAGTTGTGGTCTTGCCATGCGTGCCCGCAACTGCGATACCCTGACGCAAACGCATCAATTCAGCCAGCATCATGGCGCGCGGCACCACCGGAATGCGACGTATACGCGCAGCCGATACCTCAGGATTATCATTGTCCACCGCAGAGGAAACCACCACCGCATCGGCATTGCCGAGTTGTTGCTGTGCATGGCCAACATAGACCGTTGCGCCTAGTCGTTTGAGGCGTCTGGTGGCAGTGTTTTCGCCCAGATCAGAACCGCTCACCCGAAAACCAAGATTCAGCAGCACCTCTGCGATGCCGCTCATGCCCGAGCCGCCGATGCCGACAAAATGTATATGCTTGACTTTATGTTTCATCGCGCCAACTCCTCGCAAGCGTTTGCCAGCGCGACTGCCGCATCAGTTTGCGCAAGGCCGCGTGCCTGCTGCGCCATTGCCGACAATTTTTCACGGCTGACTTCACTCAATAGCTGGGCTAATTTTTCTGCGCTGAAATCACTTTGCGGTATCAACCATGCCGCGCCACGGCTGCTCAAAAATCGCGCATTACTGGTTTGGTGATCATCTACTGCGAAAGGGAAAGGAATCAATATGCTCGCCACGCCCGCAGCAGCAAGCTCTGCAATGGTCAGCGCACCGGCACGGCATATCACCAGATCGGCGCTAGCATAGTAATGCGCCATATCATCCAGAAAGGGTTTCACCTCAGCCTGCACCCCGACTTGCCGGTATAACTGGTTCACTGACTCAAAGTGTTTTTTACCGGTTTGATGAATAAGCTGTGGACGACTTTCTGTCGGCAATAAAGCAATCGCATAGGGCATGATTTCATTGATCGCCTTGGCGCCTAAACTGCCGCCTACCACCAATATATTTAATTTCCCCTGCCGCGCCGCATAGCGCTGTTGCGGATCGGCTAATCCGGCAATACTGCTGCGTACCGGATTGCCACACCATATTGCTTTGGGCAGCACGTTCGGGAAACCGCTCATCACGCGTTGCGCAATATGTGCCAGCACCCGGTTGCTCAAACCGGCAACGGAGTTTTGTTCGTGGATAATCAGCGGTCGGCGCAAAAAAGCCGCTATCAGCCCGCCCGGCACCGTGATGTAGCCACCCATTCCCAGCACCACATCGGGACGCAGCTTGAATATCGCACGTGCGCTTTGCCACAATGCGGCAACCAAATCGAATGGCATGACCGCCCTGCGTAACCAGCCCTTGCCACGTACACCAGAGAAATTTATCGGCAGCATTGTGTAACCATGTTTTGGCACAAGCTCGGCCTCCATACTACGCGGCGCGCCCAGCCAGGCGACCTGCCAGCCCTGAGCACGCAAGATGTCCGCAACCGCCAGCGCCGGAAAAATATGGCCTCCGGTACCACCAGCCATGATGAGTATGGAATAGTTCACGCAACGGCTCCCAATCCACAAAGCAGAAATACGATCGCGGCTGTGCCGCCCAGCTGAGATTCAACCTGAAGGTCAGCCTGCACCGAAATAGAAGAATGATTAACCATTAGTTTCATATCGGCAGCCCCCGTGCAATCCTTCTGTTTTCATAATCCACGCGCAGCAACACCGTAGCTGCGATGCAATTCGCAACCACGCCACTACCGCCAAAACTCAGAAATGGCAGCGTCAATCCTTTGGTCGGCAACACGCCCATGTTCACGCCGATATTGATCATTGCCTGCACACCGATCCACACCCCAATGCCTTGCGCGACCAGTGCCGAGAAATTCTTCTCCAGAAAAGCGGCATGTCGCCCGATTTGAAATGCACGCACTACCAGCAACGCAAACAATACAATCACTGTTGTTACGCCGAGCAAGCCCAATTCTTCTGCTATCACCGCCATGAGAAAGTCGGTATGCGCTTCCGGCAGGTAAAACAATTTTTCAACGCTTGCACCCAAACCCACGCCCAGCCATTCACCTCGTCCAAAGGCGATCAACGCATGACTAAGCTGGTAACCTTTGCCATAAGGGTCGGACCAGGGATCCATGAAGCCGATTACGCGTTGCATCCGGTAGGGTGAAGAAATGATCAATGCGGCGAATGCCAACGGCAGCGCCGCCATCAGACCGGCGAATACTTTCAGGTTAAAGCCGCCCAGCCACAAGGTGGACAGGGCAATCAGGCACACCACGACGAATGCGCCCATATCCGGTTCAAGCAATAACAGTCCGCCGACCACCACCATTACCGCAAACATCGGCACAAAAGCTTTCACAAACAAATGGCCTATGTTGCTTTTGCGCGTGGCGTAATCGGCTGCGTAAAGCACGGCGAATAATTTCATCAATTCGGATGGCTGCAAATTGATCAAAAATAACGACAACCAGCGCCGACTGCCATTCACTTCTCGTCCTATCCCGGGTATCAATACCAGCGCCAGCAACGCCACGCCGAGTAAAAACAGGTATGGCGCATAGGTTTGCCATATTTGCAGCGGAATCATGAAAGCGGAAATTCCCGCGACCAGGCCGACACTGATAAAAATTCCGTGTCGCAGCAAATAATAAGTTGGCTGGTAGCCCATAAATTTACTGGCTTCCGCAGTGGCAATTGAAGCGGAATAGACCATCACGAGTCCAAGCGTGAGCAAACCGACGAATATCCAGATCAGTAATTCATCGAATTCTGTCTGTGGCGGGCGGGTGCGTGTTTTTACGAATGAGACCATGCGCCCTCCTTTGCCAAACCCTGCACCGCTTCCACAAATGTCTCTGCGCGATGCACATAGTTACGAAACATATCGAAGCTGGCACAGGCGGGCGAGAGCAAAACCACATCGCCGGGTTGAGCCAATGAGGCTGCTTGCTGTACCGCATCACGCATATCTTTCGCATGTGCCACCAATACTCCGCAGCCGCGTAACGCCTGCTCAATCAATACCGCATCACGACCAATCAGCAAGACAGCGCGTGCGTGTTGCGCAACAGCCGAATTAAGCGGCGTGAAATCCTGGCTCTTGCCTTCGCCGCCGGCAATCAACACTGCCTTTCTTCCCAGGCCATTTAGTGCGGCCACGGTCGCGCCTACGTTAGTCCCTTTGGAATCGTCGTAATAAATTACGTCATGGATTTCGGCGATTGCCTCGACGCGATGCGGCAAACCTTTGAAGCTGCGCAGGCCGTCCAACAGTTTTGCCAGTGGTAAGCCAATTGCGTGGCACAACGCCAAAGCTGCCAGCGCATTGGCTACGTTATGCAGCCCAGCAACTTGCAATTCACTGGCTTTAAGCAAGCGCTGCGTGCCCTGCGTCAGCCATATGTCATTTTGAGCACGGTCTATGCCGAAATCATTTTCACGCGCAGGCAAGTTCAAGCCAAAAGTGATGCAATGCCCCCCCGAATCCGCCATCGCCATGCTGTACAAGTCATCACGGTTCAGCACTTGCACTGCTGCGTTGTTGAAAATGCGCGCCTTGGCGGCGCGATAACCAGACATATCGGCATAGCGATCGAGATGATCTTCACTGATATTCAACACTGCTGCAGCGTCCGGCCTCAGCGTCGTGGTACTCTCAAGCTGAAAGCTGGACAGCTCCAGTACCCACACTGCCGGTTGTCTGGCGCCACGATCCAGCGCCGCATCCAACAACGCCGGAGAGATGTTGCCAGCCGCCAGGGCATCCCTGCCTGCTGCCTTGCACAAGTGTTCTACCATACTGGTAACAGTAGTCTTGCCGTTCGAACCGGTAATCGCAACAACGCATGGACGATTGATTTCCGGCAGCATCTGTGCAAATAGCTCTATGTCGCCCACCACCGGAATACCACGCGTAATGGCTTGCACCACGATTGCGTCGCGCATCGATACGCCGGGACTGATCGCGATTAAATCGACGTCGTTGAGCAACGCATTATCAAAACTGCCACAGAATATTTGCCCCGCAACAACATAGCTGGCTGCTTCGGCCAAACCGGGAGGTTCGCCACGACTATCCGCCGCACGCAAACGTGCGCCATGCACATTAAGCCAGCGCAGCATGGACAGTCCTGTTTCGCCAAGACCCAGCACCAGCACCAATTTATCTTTCAGCTTCATCATCTCAGTTTCAAAGTCGCAAGACCCAGTAAAACCAGCAACATCGTTATGATCCAAAATCTCACGACGACTTGGGTCTCCTTCCAGCCTTTGAGTTCGTAATGGTGGTGTAACGGTGCCATGCGGAACACGCGCTTGCCGGTTAATTTGAACGACGCAACTTGAATGGCTACCGACAAGGTTTCCACCACAAACACGCCACCCATGATGAATAACACCAATTCCTGACGCACGATCACCGC
>DASRWN010000096.1:0-8445 GCA_035654595.1 Gallionella sp.
GCTGGAGTGCCGCGAAATCAGCGCCGTGGATGATATTCCGATTAAGACCATGCCTTGTCGCGTGCAGAAAATGCAGCAACCCGCCCCGGATGTGATGATCATCTCGCTCAAGCTGCCTGCCAATGAGCGGCTTCAATTCATGGCCGGGCAATACATCGACATTCTGATGAAAGACCATAAGCCACGCAGCTTTTCACTGGCCAACGCACCACATGACGGCGAGTTTTTGGAACTGCACGTGCGCAATATCATCGGCGGCGCATTTACCGAATATGTTTTCGGCAGCATGAAAGAACGCGACATACTGCGCTTCAGAGGCCCGCTCGGCACTTTTTTTCTGCGCACTGACACGGTCAAACCCATTATTTTCGTCGCCAGCGGCACTGGCTTCGCGCCGATCAAGTCCATTATTGAACATGCCCTGCACATTGGCCTGAAACGCCCGATGCGCTTTTATTGGGGAGCCCGAAAACTGGCTGACCTGTATCTGCTGGATATGGCAAAAAACTGGGCAGCACGCGGCATTGAATTCATCCCGGTTCTTTCGGAGGCTGCGCCCGAGGATGCCTGGCAGGGCCGCAGCGGCTTTGTGCATCAAGCGGTGTTGGATGATTTCAGCAATCTTGCCGGACACGAGGTGTATGCCTGCGGTGCGCCCGTGGTGGTGGAAGCCGCTCACCGTGATTTCACCACACTGCGCGGCTTGCCACAGGACGCGTTCTTTTCTGATGCGTTTACTTTTGCGCCGAAGGATTAATACGCGAAGAGATACGCAACTCTCCGTTTTCCTGTTCCATTTTGAATTGTTGCAAGGCGCTCATCCCCAGCAAAGGCTGGGTAAGGTTTGGGGAAATTGTTGCAGCCGCATTCTTGATTAGAAATGGCCCGAATTTGAGCTTGGGGATGACCGCCGTACAGGCGCTGGCTGGGCCATTTGCCGTTTGCATCAGAATTTTATTCTGGCAATATATCTGCGCTGAAAGGGCCAGCGAACTTGGCAACGAAACATAAGTGGCACCGGTATCCACCACAAATGTCAGCGTTTTGCCGTTAACTGACCCGCCCAGAAAATAATTACCATTTATGCCCTGCTTGACAATCAGCGTGCCGCTGAAATTTTTATCGGTTTCATTTTCCGGCTGTTTTACTTCCGGAGAGGCCCACGAAGTGATTGTCTGAACGTCCTGCGTGCAGGGCGACTCCTGATAAATCAGACTGCCTTGCTGATTTTTACATTTGTATATTTTGCCCTGTGCCCACGCATTACCACCTGACAGCAGCAGAACGATGACACACGGCATGACAAAAAAGGCTCTGGACATTATTCCTCTTCCGGCTGAAATGTCTTTGGTGTACATACTACTTCAACGCCATGGCCTGCTGGTAATAATTAAACGCCTGGGTCGTATTGCCCAAACGCTCTGCAAGCTGGCCAAGTGCAGTATATGCGGCATTGCTCGACGACACACTGACACTGGCATCAAGATAGTTTTGCGCTTTACCCCACAATTTTTGCTGCAGGCACAATTTACCCAGCGCAAGCAATAAGCCAGCATCATTCTTGTGCTGATTCAGCCATTTTTCTGCTTGCTCGATTTGTCCAACCAAATCACCCGATGCACAGTCGCCATACAGGGCAACCAGTTCACTATCCCATTGCGCATTCAAACTGTCCGAAAGTATTTGCTGAGCGGCTGAATAACTGTGCAACGCTATCAATGCGCGCGCCGCCGTTGCAGCGATTTTTTTGCGCCGCTTGAAATCTGCCGGAATACTTTTGAGATAAGCCGTCAGCCCGGTCGCATCGCGTTGCTGCTGAATGTTTTCCAGATATACCTGTTGACGTACTTGAGCAGCGACCGGGACATCAATGGCTGAGCGGCTTTCCAGTTGCTGGAGTACACGTAACACTTCATTCCAATTCCCCGCTTGCTGCTGTGCCTTGAGTTCCAATAACAAAGCGCCGGTGTGATCTTTGATGCCGTTCTTGCGTAATTCTCTCAGCATATTCAGCGCGGCCAGCGGATCATGTTGATCAAGCATGAATTTGGTACTTGCCATCAGGCGCATGGTGGACTCGCCTGTTGACTTGCCTTCTGCGGCGGATAAATAAGTGTCACGCCTTTTAAATCCGCGCAATTCATGCGCAGAACGCGCCGCAATGATGGGGTGCAAGGCGGAGGTATCGCCCAGTTTCATTGCTTGGGCTGAAGCCTTCTCAGCACTGGCGTAGCGACCCTCAAAAAAAGCATTCATGGCCACATTCAGCAATTCGCGCGCTTTGACCTGGACACGCTCCGTTCTGAATTGCCGCACATAAGCAGGTAGCTGCACGGCTGCGGAGATCAAACGTATCAACCCGTAACTGAGCATGAACATGAACAGCAACAAAATGAAAAACAGGACGAGGGATATTTCGATCTTGTATGGCGGATAAACCAGCAATACATATGCAGGATTGTGCGTTGTAATAGTCAGTGCAACAGCCGCACCAAACAGCAACAGTATCCAGATCAGATATTTCATCGTAACGTCTTGTCTCGGCTGAGGCGGTAGTTCCGCACGGCTTGCAGGCTGGTGTTGATGTCCGGTATCTCTATGCCGATATTCGCCGCTGCAATTTGCTTGAGCTCAGTTTGCATCCGCGTGCCTTGAGCCGACTTGGCTGAAAAATAGCGCGACGTCCAGGTTTGCGCTGCACGGATGTCCCGTTTGAAACTTTCCTCGTCATGCGAGAGCAGTGCAAAACGCGCCGACAATAAATGCAATTTCAGATTTTCGCGCAGGAAAAATTCCTGGTTGGGTGGCAGCAAGGGTATCTCAGCCTGACCGGTATCTTCGATGCGCACCAATTTTTTTGCTTCCTGCCAGATTTCACGCAACATTTTTTGCCAGATAATTCCATCGTCCGGCGATGCGGAATTTTTACCTGTCTCGCTCGAAATCCGTTGCTGGTAGAGTAATGGCAGCTCATCTACCATGACAGCCAGATTTTCGATTTGAAAATTGATGCCGGTCAGGTCCACATCAGGCAGTGCACGCAATCTGTCCATATCCTGGCTTATCGCTTTACGCAGGCCATTCAATGCCGGTCTATCCATGCGCTGCAAGCGGGAATCGGCACTCTGCATGGCAATCAACGCAGCCTTTACGTTGGCCGATATTTGCAATTGCTGAGCAGCGATCAGCAACATTTGTTCGGCCTCCGCCAAAACAGTCTCATCGCGGCTGGCTGATAAATCGTTATATAGCGCTTCCAGTGCGGCGCGCTGACTCTGTGATTCGGCGTAACTTGATTCAAGCTCTGCCACCTTGGCCGCCAGCTCGCGCATCTGATCACGGCTTTGCGCCATCAATATCTGATTGGCGCTGTTGATGCCGTCCATCTCCGCGATTTTTTTAGACAGTTGCTGCTGCATACCGTTGATCTCGTGATGCGCATCAAACCATTGCCAGAGAAAAACCAGTGTCAGCGCTGTCATAGTCAACTGTGTGATACTGAGGCGCGTGAAAACTGCAGCCATCGAGTTTCGATCGGGCCGATCAGGCCCAATCGCCGTGACTGAACCGTCCGCCCCGGCCTTGCCTTGTTTTTGATCTGGCTCACTCATGTTTGAGTTTTTAGTTATCCCGAAAATGCAGTGTATGAGGTGTTGGTCGATTCAGACAGTCTGGATATTACGCCTGTTATCTGCCGGCGAATGGCTTCGCCCATTCTGTTAATGCAGCAAATAAACCGTCATCCCCTGCGCCGCTCAGGTGCACTTGTTGCCAGCCTTGCTGCCTGGACAGTGCAGCGATACGTGCATGTGGAACGAACAAAGGCAGGTCCATCGTTTTTACCTCGCCGCCCAGCATTTGCCATAAACAGGTCAAAGCTTCGCTGCTGGTGACGGTAATCGCATCCGGCTTTGCATCCAGCAACACCCGTACATCTTGTTGCGGCTTGCTGCGCTGATAACACGTTGCATATTCCACCAGTGCACCGCGTGACCTGAGCGTATCGGCCAATAACTCGCGCCCCCCGTCACCACGAAAAATCATTACCCGCCATCCGGCGATATTCTGTAGTTCCGGCAAGTCCAGCATGCCCTCGCTGTCAAAACGTTCAGTCGGCGCAATGACCTTGGTGATACCGGATTCGCGCAATGCTTTTGAGCTGCTCTGTCCTATCGTGGCAATGCCCAGATTCGCCGGGAGTACACCCGCCGTACGTATCGCCGCCATGCCGTGACGCACCGCATTGGGACTGATGAAAATCGCGAGATTAAATTGAGCAAGCCGGGAGCATTGCTCATGTAATGTACGTTTATCTGCCAGCTCGGTAATTTCAAGTAACGGAAACAGCAACGCCTTGCCGCCAGCCTGTTCGATTCGTTTTGCCAATTGCGCGGCTTGCTCGCGCGGACGCGTGACCGCGATGGTTAATCCGTGCAGGGATCCTTCACCCATTTAGCGCTGCAAGAATTTCATCCGCGCCCTGCGCGCGCAACGCGTCGGCAACTTTATTTCCCAGCACTTCAGGATGGCTGATGTCGCCGATTAATTCGGCGTGCGCCATCTGTCTGCCGTCCGGACTCGCCACAAAGCCACGCATACGCAGCTTACCGCTTTGAACTTCGGCAAAACCGCCCAATGGCACTTGGCAACTGCCCGCCAGTGCGCGGCTCATGGCACGTTCTGCCAACACGCAAGCCGCCGTATCGGCATGGTGTAGTGACTGAAGCAAGGCAATTACGTCAGCACGATCGGCACGGCACTCGATGCCCAACGCGCCTTGCCCAACTGCGGGAAGACTGTCTTCGCTGGGAATCAACGCACGAATGCGCATACCCAGACCCAGACGTTTCAAGCCTGCAGCAGCGAGAATAATGGCAGCGTATTGGCCTTCGTCGAGTTTACGCAAACGGGTTTGCACATTGCCGCGCAGTGGCTCGATATGCAAATGCGGAAAGCGCGCGCGCAACTGGCTTTCGCGGCGCAAGCTGGATGTGCCGACCACGCTGCCGACAGGTAAAGCAGCCAGATTGGCATGGTTATTCGAAACAAAAGCGTCGTGCGGGTCTTCGCGCTCACCAATAGCGGCCAGAACAAAACCATCCGGCAGATTCATCGGCACATCCTTTAATGAATGCACGGCAAGATCCGCGCGACCATCTTCCAGCGCCGTTTCAAGTTCTTTGACGAATAATCCTTTACCGCCGATTTTGGAGAGCGTCACGTCGAGAATTTGGTCTCCCTGCGTCGTCATGCCTAATATGCTGACTGCGGTTTGCGGATATAATGCGCTCAATCTGTCGCGGATATGTTCGGCCTGCCACATGGCCAGAGCGCTTTCACGTGAAGCGATCACTAAGCGAGCAGGTATAATTGGCGAGGGCGATAAGCGCATCGGATTTCCTAAATTTTAGTGGTATTGCGCGGCGCATTCTAACATGGGGCGCGCCGCGTTTTTTTATGTATGAGTCAAGATGAATCTGTTTTCTACCCCTGCCGATATCTCCAGTAAAGACTTGCCGCTGCGCGAAGACGTTCGTCTGCTTGGGCGTATTCTGGGCGAGACGCTGCGCGAACAAGAAGGGGAAGAGACCTTTTTGCTGGTCGAGAATGTGCGCCGCGCTGCAGTTCGCTTTCGCAAAACACAAGACGATCGGGACCGCATTCAACTGGAGCAAACCCTGGATACTTTGAGCCCGAGTGAAACCCTGGCCGTGGTGCGTGCTTTCAGCTATTTTTCTCAGCTCTCCAACATTGCCGAGGATTTGCATCATAATCGCCGTCACCGTGCCCATCTCAAGGCTGGTACGCCAGCCAAAGACGGGAGCCTGCTATTAGCCTTGCAGCGCATTGAAGAAAAATCGGTCAGCAAAGAAGCCTTGCAAGCATTCCTCAACAGCGCATTAATCTCACCGGTACTCACCGCGCATCCCACCGAAGTCCAGCGCAAGAGCATACTTGATTGCCAACTGATTATTTCACGTCTGCTATCCGAACGTGGCCGCGTGGACATGACTCCTGAGGATTTGGCCGACAACGAGGAAACCCTGCACCGTTTCGTGCTCATCTTATGGCAGACACGAATGTTGCGCACCGCCAAGTTGAACGTGCGTGATGAAATCAAAAATGGTCTGGAATTTTATCGCTACACCTTCCTGACTGAAATCCCAAAAATTTATGCTCATCTGGGGAAGCAACTTGAGGCGCAGTTCGGCAAAGATATTCACATTCCGCCGTTTCTATGTGTTGGCAGTTGGATAGGCGGCGACCGCGACGGTAATCCTTTCGTCACCCATGATGTAATGCTGGATGCAGTGCGCCAACACTCGGCATTGGCACTCGAACATTATCTCAACGAAACCCATATTCTCGGCGCACGCTTGAGCCTGACTGATCGCCTGGTGGATGTCAGCGATGAGTTGCGCAAACTATCGGATGCCTCTCCGGATAAAGCCGCCAGTCGTAATGATGAGCCCTACCGCCGCGCGCTGATCCTGATTTACTCGCGCCTGTCCGCAACCGCCAAACAATTAGGGCATGAAATTTTACATCGCCCGCCAGTAGACAGACATGCGCAGCCTTATGCCTCACCGCAAGAGTTTGTGTCTGATCTGGATGTACTGATTGATTCATTATTCAAGCATGGTGCGATTTATCTGGCCCGTGGTCGTATCGCCGATTTGCGGCGTGCCGCCGAGGTATTTGGCTTTCACCTTGCGCCTCTGGATATGCGTCAACATAGTGCCATTCACGAGGAGGTTGTCAGTGAATTGTTTGCGCGCAACAGCGCCACAGACAACTATCAATCCTTGAGCGAATCCCGGCGCCGCAAGGTGTTGCTTGCCGCCCTGCAGGACAGGAAACTGTTACTTGGCGACATAGAACAATATGGGCCGGCGGTGCAAAGCGAGCTGCACATCATGCAAACCGCCGCGTATATTCACCAGCATTTTGGTCGTGCTGCGCTACCTAATCACATCATTTCCAAGACCGATTCGGTAAGCGATATGCTGGAACTCGCACTGATGCTGCAACAGGTCGATCTGCTGGAAGGCGGTGAAAAACCTTGCCTGCACGTCAATATCATTCCGCTGTTCGAGACCATCGAAGATTTGCGCGGCTGCGGCGTCATCATGGACGAGCTATTCTCGATTCCCTACTACCGCGAACTGTTAAATAGCCGCGGCAATACCCAGGAAGTGATGCTGGGTTATTCCGATAGTAATAAGGATGGTGGTTATCTCACCGCAAACTGGGAGTTGTATAAAGCCGAGCTTGAGCTGGTCCGAGTATTCGCCAAACATGGGATCGAACTGCGTTTGTTTCATGGACGCGGCGGCACGGTCGGTCGTGGTGGCGGGCCGAGTTACGACGCAATTCTGGCGCAACCGCCGGGCAGCGTGAACGGCCAGATTCGTATCACCGAACAAGGTGAAGTAATCTCCAGTAAATATTCCAATCCCGAGATCGGCAAACGTAATCTGGAAACGTTGATCGCTGCAACCATGGAAGCTACGTTGTTGCATCAGCATGGCGCAGGTAACGCCATGCCGGAATATCACCGCATCATGGAGGCATTAAGTCTTGATGCCTTTACCTCGTACCGCAAACTGGTATATGAAACGCCGGGTTTTACCGACTATTTTTTTATTGCCACACCGATACGTGAGATTGCCGAACTGAATATCGGCAGTCGCCCCTCGGCACGCAAGGCGTCCGGCCGTATCGAGGATTTACGCGCTATTCCATGGGTATTCAGCTGGGGGTTAAACCGCGTCTTGTTGCCGGGTTGGTTCGGATTCGGCAGCGCAGTGCAAAAATTCCTTGAGCGCGAAGGAGATGCCGGACTTGCACAGCTGCAGGCAATGTACAAAAACTGGCCATTCTTCCGCGGGCTGATGTCCAACATGGACATGGTGCTATCCAAAACCGACATGGGTATCGCATCACGTTATGCCGAACTGGTGGAAGATATCAAGTTACGTGAGCGGATTTTCGGTGCGATTCACCACGAATGGGAAATGACCGTGGAAATGTTATTTGCCGTTACCGGCAATACCACACTATTGCAAGATAACCCGACATTTGCACGCAGCCTGCTGACCCGCACACCGTATATAGACCCGCTTAATCATTTACAGGTATCACTGCTGCATCGCTATCGCACTGGGGATAACAATGAACTGGTTAAACGAGGCATCCACATCACCATCAACGGGATTGCAACCGGGTTACGCAACAGCGGATAACAATTCAACCTCTGCGCTGTCAAAGGAGTCATCTCTTTTCCCCCTACAAACGACGAAGATCACATTGAGCGGTTTGATAAAGTAAAACACCCCGTTTTTAGGCGGGGTGTTTTACTTTCATAAGGAGTCTGACGATGACCTACTTTCACATGGGTAATCCACACTATCATCGGCGCTGAGTCGTTTCACGGTCCTGTTC
>DASRWN010000097.1:0-2819 GCA_035654595.1 Gallionella sp.
TTTGGCGTCCCCAACGAGATTCGAACTCGTGTTACCGCCGTGAAAGGGCGATGTCCTAGGCCTCTAGACGATGGGGACGTAGACTTGAAAACTCTTTTGGTGGGATAAGCCCAACCAAACAATAATGCGGAAACCGCATAAATGTCCGATCTTCGCATTTTGGTTTATAGGGTTACCCGTATAATTCCCCCAAAAATTTTGGGCTGCATCTTTCTGAAGTGAAAACGCCCAATGCAGCGGCGCGCATTATATTCATTGCGCCCTCCCCTGTCTATACGCTTTAGCCTCCACGCAGTTTTTGTACTTTCACTTCAGCAAATTTGTCAGATGGGTTCGCTCATTAACCAGGCTTGTGGCTTGCATTCAATACCTCAGACCCGGGCCAACAAATAAACACTAGCCATGTGCCGCAAGCTTTACTAAAATGAGCAAGCTATTTTATTCGATTAAGGAGCGTTTCCCATGAAATACTTTCTATTGGCTGCTACCCTGACCTTAATTGCTGCGCCTGTACTTGCCGCGGATGTCGGCGTATCAATCAGCGTCGGTGAGCCCGGTTTCTACGGCCGCATAGACATCGGCGATGAGCCCCAGCCGGAAATCATCTATCGGCAACCGGTGATCATTGAACGTGCGCCGTACCCGATATCCTCCGAACCACTTTATCTGCATGTGCCACCCGGACATGAAAAGCACTGGCGCAAGCATTGCCGCGAGTATGACGCTTGCGGGAGGCAGGTCTACTTCATTCGGGACAGATGGTACAACGAGGTTTATTCCCCCCGTTATCGCGAACGCAGGGAATATCGCGGCGAACGGCATGATGATGAACGCAGGGATGACGAGCGCGAACATGGTCATGGGCGAGACCATCATGATGAAGGTCGTGGCCACGATGATCACAGAGACTGAAGAGAAATCGACTGGGGCGATCCAGGCCGTAACGGCGCAGAACGCAGCAACATAACGTTTTCATTCGAAGGGCGTTACTGAATTACTTAAAAACCAGTTGGTGGAGATAAGCGGGATCGAACCGCTGACCTCTTGCATGCCATGCAAGCGCTCTCCCAGCTGAGCTATACCCCCGGTACCTCGAAAAGAGGGCGCATTATAGTGATGCGCCCTAGGCTTGTAAAGACGACTTTACAGGACTTACAGGTATTTTTTCATGCGTGCCAGCACCACTTCACGCGGAAGCAATGCAAGCACGGCATCTACCGAAGGGGTATGTGTTTGTCCGACCAGCATGACGCGCAGCGGCATGGCCAACTTGGGCATTTTCAAATTGTGTTTGGCCAGCAATTCTTTGATCAGCGCTGCCAGGGCAGGCGCTTTCCAGGCAACATCGACAAAACGCCCGGCAAGTTCGCGCAAAACCGGGATGGCTTCTGGAACAAGTTGGGCATCCAGTAATTCCTGCGCCGGATGCACTTCGCCATAAAAAACTTTTGCCTCGTTCGCCAATTCAACCAAGGTTGCGACGCGCTCTTTATACAAGGCGATCACCGCTTCCAGTGCAGGAGTATCAGTTGGCGTCACACCATGTGCTGTCAGATACTTTCGCACCCATACCGCCAAACGGCTGTTATCTGCCAGCTTGATGTAATGCTGATTCAACCAGCGTAATTTTTCGCTGTTGAATTGCGCGGCAGAAGGCGTAATGTGATCCAGATCGAACCATTCGACCAATTGCTGCGCGGAAAAGATCTCCGCATCACCGTGCGACCAACCCAAGCGCGCCAGGTAATTGACGAGCGCTTCTGGCAAATAACCATCCTCTTCATACTGCATCACACTGACTGCGCCATGGCGCTTGGATAATTTCTGTCCATCGTCGCCCAGTATCATGGATAGATGAGCATATTGCGGCACAGTGGCATTCAATGTCTTGAGAATGTTGATTTGGCGCGGAGTGTTATTGACGTGATCGTCACCGCGAATCACGTGCGTGATGCCCATATCCCAGTCGTCCACCACCACGCAAAAATTGTAAGTGGGCGTACCGTCTGCACGAGCAATGATTAAATCATCCAGTTCATTATTTTCAAAAACGATATGCCCTTTGACTAAATCATGCCACTCGGTCGTACCAGTCAGCGGTGTTTTGAAGCGCACTACCGGAGTAATTCCTTGCGGCGGAGTGGGCAGGTTTTTGCCTGGCTCGGGACGCCAGCGTCCGTCATAGCGCGGCTTTTCACCGCGTGCGCGCTGCGCTTCACGCATCGCATCCAACTCGTCTGGCGCGGTATAGCAATAATACGCGTCGCCCTTGTCCAGCATTTTCTGAAGCACCGCTTGGTAGCGGTCCATACGTTGCATCT
Organism: Gallionella sp.; assembly: GCA_035654595.1. Lineage (GTDB taxonomy): Bacteria > Pseudomonadota > Gammaproteobacteria > Burkholderiales > Gallionellaceae > Gallionella. Next base: position 2,322 of record DASRWN010000097.1, read on the forward strand.
GATAGAAGGGGCCTTCGTCATAATCCAGACCCAGCCACGCCATGCCATCCAGAATGCCCTGTACTGCTTCGGGTGTAGAACGCTCCACATCGCTATCTTCTATACGCAGAATGAAAGTGCCACCATGCCTGCGTGCATACGCCCAGGAAAAAAGTGCGGTGCGTGCACCGCCAATGTGCAGATAGCCGGTTGGGCTGGGGGCAAAACGAGTACGTGTGGTCATAAACGAATCTCTAAAATTCCGTCATTCCCGCAAACTATCCATAAAGTTTGCGTCCGCGTATGCGTGCCCGGTGAGCGCGGCGTTGCTCGGCTTCGGTTAGCTCTCTGGGTTTCTTTCCTTCAAACGGATTTTTACTGGAGTTATATTGAATCTTCATTGGCGTTCCCTTGAGCTTGAAGATTTCGCAAAAGGTGCGCTCCAGATAACGGGTATAACCAGCCGGGACATCATCCAATCCGCTGCCGTGTATCACAATTAACGGCGGGTTGCTGCCG
>DASRWN010000098.1:0-5048 GCA_035654595.1 Gallionella sp.
GGATATGACCCAATACAGCAAGCGCATGGTAATCGCCCATTGGCTGACTTTAGTGCTGCTGGTTGTCGCCTGGTTTTTGGGCGACGATCTGGCAGATGCGACTGATGACAGCAAAGCGACATTGGCCGGATACATCATGCATATGTCGGTTGGCGGTGCAATTTTACTACTGACGCTGGTGCGCTTGTTTTTCCGCAGCAAGGATGGAACGCCTGCTCCGATGGGTGTTACGGCGCTGGATAAGGTCGCCAGGGGTGTGCATCATTTGCTTTATACTGTGCTGATCCTGCTGCCGTTGAGCGGCGTGGTGACCGTCATCACCAGCGATACGGGCAAAGCCTTGCTGTCGGGAGATGCAGGTTTGTTGCCGAAAGAACACGGTTATGACAAGGTGTTTGCGCATGAGGTGCATGAAACATTGATAACTGCATTGATCTTGCTGGTGGCGCTGCATATTCTCGGTGCGATCAAGCACCAGTTTATTTCAAAAGACGGATTGATGAGCAGAATGTCGCTACGCAGAAAAGATTGACCTGCATTATCGAATTTGATTTTCTCCCGCGTTATGACGACCACGGTACAGCGATCAAATTATCAATAAATCATTCGGACAGGTTTTGGCTTGCGCAAGCCGCGTCAGGGTGGGTAACAAGTTCAAGCCGGTTTGTTCCTTTAACGCCAGTGCGTTTTCCTTGAGCTTGGCAAAGGAAATCTCGACCGTGTTACCTGCCGCCGCGAAAGCGATGGCATTGCCGCTTTCGCACGATGGCAACAGCAACGCGCGATCTTCAAACGCCTTGCAGATACGTGCCAAGCTGTTATTGAAACCACGGCTACGCCCCAAGATATTGACCGCCACGATGCCGTCAGCACTCAGCCGGGTGCGGCACGCCTGATAAAAAGGCAGGGTATCCAATGTTCCGGCGCGCGCATGTTGGTCGAAGCCATCGACCAGGATCAAATCAAAAACCTTATTGCAGCCCAGCACGTATTCTGCACCGTCACCCATGATCAGGTTGATGCGTTCGGCATCTTGCGGAAATTTGAAATATTGCTGCGCAGCCGTGACCACGGCAGGCTCTGTCTCCAGAATGGTGAGGTGGGCGAGTGGGTAGTTGCGGTACAGGAATTTGGTCAGCGATGCTGCACCCAAGCCGATGAGCAGGACTTTTTGCGGCCAATGGTTGGTATCTTTTAATAATAAACTGACCATCATCTCGCGGGTGTATTCGAGTTCCAGTGACCAAGGCCGTGCGATGCGCATCGCACCTTGCACCCACGACGAACCAAAGTGCAGATAGCGCACGCCGGACTGTTCAGAAATATTGATGGGAGTGGTCATGGAGTTGTATCTGTTTATTAACCGGTGCGCAAAATCGCTTGATGTTTTTACATTTTCATCATCGACCGGCAATAACGGCACATTATTAGGGGTAGCGGCGCATAGTATAATCACACTCCATATTTAATATCACCATCCTGTCCATGTTTCGAGTCTGTGTCGGCACTGCCGCCCTGTCTGTTTTCCGGCTGGAAAAATTGCGTAGCGCGCTGCATGAGATCGTTCCCAATGTGATTCTCGCGGATACGCGACATTGCTATTTTAGTCAGTTCAGCAAACCTGGCAGCAATGATTCCAGACACTCTGCGGCAGATAAATTATTGGACAAGGTGTTGGGTCTGGACAAGACTGCCGGCGAGCCCAGTTTGGCGGACACATGCGAACGGCTGCTGGTAGTGCCGCGTCTGGGCACGATTTCACCCTGGTCAACCAAGGCAACCGATATCGCACAGCACTGCGGGCTGAAAAAAATACAACGTATCGAGCGTGGTGTGCTGTATTACCTGAGCACTTACAGCGGTGCACCATTGGGCAAGGCAGAGCGTGCCACGGCTTTACCGTTGTTGCATGACCGCATGACCGAGTCGGTTTTGCACAGTATGGATGATGCGGCGGAAAAAATATTCCGGCATTACCCACCGCAACCGATGGCAACGGTGGACGTCCTGAACAGCGCAGGCAAAGCGTTGAGAGCCGCTAACCGGCGCATGGGCATGGCGCTTTCTGCCGATGAAATTGATTATCTGGTCGAAAATTTTCAGAAGTTGCAACGCAATCCGACCGACGTAGAGTTGATGATGTTCGCGCAGGCGAATTCGGAGCATTGTCGACACAAAATATTCAATGCCGACTGGGTAATTGACGGTGAGGTACAGGACACCTCCCTGTTTGACATGATCCGGCACACTCATAAAGTCAGCCCGCAAGGCACCGTGGTTGCTTACTCGGATAATTCTTCCGTCATCGAAGGCGCACGTGTTGAACGGCTCTATCCGCGTGCCGATGGCAGCTACGCGTTCAGCGAAGAATTGACTCATACTTTGATGAAAGTAGAAACGCATAATCACCCCACCGCGATTGCCCCGTTTGCCGGTGCGGCTACCGGGGCGGGTGGCGAGATACGCGATGAGGGCGCAACCGGCAGCGGCTCCAAACCCAAGGCGGGGTTGACCGGGTTCTCGGTATCCAACTTGAACATTCCCGGGTTTGAACAGCCGTGGGAATCAGCGTACGGCAAACCGGCGCGTATCGCTTCTGCGTTGCAAATCATGCTGGATGGGCCGCTTGGCGGGGCGGCATTCAACAACGAATTTGGTCGTCCGAATCTGGCCGGATATTTCCGTACCTTTGAAGAAAAAATCGGCGGAGAAATGCGTGGCTACCACAAGCCCATCATGCTGGCGGGCGGGATAGGTAACATTCTGGCGCAGCATACACACAAACATGAATTGCCGGTCGGCGCGCTGGTGGTGCATCTGGGCGGGCCGGGCATGTTGATTGGCTTGGGCGGTGGTGCCGCATCCAGCATGGATACTGGAAGTAACGCCGAGAATCTGGATTTCGATTCGGTGCAACGCGGCAACCCCGAGATGCAGCGCCGTGCGCAGGAGGTGATTGATCGTTGTTGGCAGATGGGCGAGAACAATCCGATCTTGTCGATTCACGATGTTGGCGCAGGCGGAATGTCGAATGCGTTGCCGGAACTGGTACATGGCGGCGGACGCGGCGCGCGCTTTGAGTTGCGCAAGATTCCGCTGGATGAAACCGGTATGTCGCCGCAGCAAATCTGGTGTAACGAATCACAGGAACGTTATGTGCTGGTTATCACGCCGGAACGTCTGGCCGAATTCCGCGCATTGTGCGAGCGTGAACGTTGCCCATTCGAGGTGGTCGGGGTGGCGACACAAGGTGACCGGCTTGTCGTGCATGATGCCGAATTCAAAAATGATCCGGTGGACATGCCGCTGTCCGTATTGCTTGGCAAGCCACCCAAAATGACACGTAACGTGCAACGTGAAACGCCGCGCCTGTCGTCTTTCGATAGTGGCCAGATTGATTTACGTGAAGCGATCGGACGAGTATTGCGCCTGCCTGCGGTGGCAAACAAGACCTTCCTCATCAGTATCGGTGATCGTAGCGTGGGTGGCATGACCGCACGCGATCAAATGGTCGGGCCGTGGCAAGTGCCGGTGGCGGATGTCGCCGTGACATTGATGGGTTTCAATGGCAATCGCGCCGAGGCATTCGCCATCGGCGAACGCACACCGCTGGCGCTGGTGAACGCACCGGCCTCCGGACGCATGGCGGTGGGCGAGGCGATTACCAACATTGCGGCAGCGCATATCGAAAAGATCGGTGACATTAAATTATCGGCCAACTGGATGGCCGCCGCCGGACATCATGGCGAAGATGCCGCGCTGTACGATACGGTGCGTGCGATCGGCATGGAGCTGTGCCCAAATCTGGGTATCAGTATTCCGGTCGGCAAGGATTCCATGTCGATGAAAACGAGCTGGGTCGAAGACCCAACTGGTTTCGGCGAGGGTTTGTCCGCACGGCAGGTTAGTCATAGCCAAAACAAGGTGAGCGTGGCGGTCAAAAAAGAAGTAACGGCACCGCTATCACTCATCATCACTGCCTTTGCCCCGTGTGCAGATGCGCGCGATACGCTTACACCCCAACTCGTTGCCGATCTTGACAGCACGCTGTTGTTGATCGATCTGGGGCAAGGCAAAAACCGCATGGGCGGCTCGGCGCTGGCGCAGGTGTATAAACAAGTGGGTGATGTCGCGCCTGATGTGGACGACGCGCAACTGTTGAAGTCTTTTTTCGAACTGATCCAGCGCTTGAATTCTGTCGACAAATTGTTGAGTTATCACGACCGTTCTGACGGCGGTGTATTTGTGACACTTTGCGAAATGGCTTTTGCATCACACCTGGGCTTGACTATTCAACTCGACGAGTTGCACGGTGACATACTGCGCTCGTTATTCAATGAAGAGTTGGGCGCAGTGATACAGGTGCGCAATCATGATGTGCCGCATGTGGTGCAGTTGGCCCGCGAGATGGGGTTAAAAAGCATACAAAAAATCGCCACGCTGAATCAGACCGGCATGTTGGAGATTGTCAGAGAAGGCAAAAAATTATTTGCCGAAAGTGGCGTGGTGTTGCAACGCACTTGGTCGGAGACGACCTATCAGATGCAGAAATTGCGTGATAACCCTGTTTGCGCACAGCAAGAGTATGACTGCCTGTTGGATGCCGCTGATCCTGGGTTACACGTCGAACTGACGTACGATCTGAATGAGAACCCCATCGCCAAATTTTCATCCGCTATACATCCGTGCCCCAAGGTTGCTATCTTGCGCGAACAGGGTGTGAATGGGCAGCTCGAAATGGCGGCAGCATTCGAGCGTGCCGGATTTGCGGCGGTGGATGTGCATATGAGCGATATCATTGCCGGCCGCGTGCGGTTGACTGACTTCAAGGGAGTGGCCGCGTGCGGTGGATTCTCCTACGGCGACGTGCTGGGTGCCGGTACAGGATGGGCAAAGTCCATTTTATTCAATGCACGCGCCCGTGATGAGTTCGCCACATTCTTCCAGCGCGATGATTCCTTCGCGCTGGGTGTGTGCAATGGTTGCCAGATGATGAGTAATCTGCATGAAATTATTCCCGGTGCGGAGAACTGGGCACATTTTACGCG
>DASRWN010000099.1:0-17397 GCA_035654595.1 Gallionella sp.
GGCGCGCGATGCAACGCGCAAGGCGATGGATCAGATCGTCGGCGCGATTATCGCCATTACCTTGGTGCTGATGGCGGTGTTTATCCCGATGGCATTCTTTCCCGGTTCTACCGGCGCGATCTATCGTCAGTTTGCTGTCACGCTGGTGTTAACCATGGGATTTTCGGCGTTGATGGCTTTGACGCTGACACCGGCGCTTTGCGCGACATTGCTGAAGCATTCGGCGAGCGGCGCGATGAATTCTGTGCCCACTGGTTGGTTTAACAGATTCTTCGCGCGCGCGACACAGGGCTATCTGCATACGGTTGCCCGCATCGTTAAAAAGGCAGCGCGTTATCTGCTTATCTATGTGGCGATTTTCATCGCGATGGGCTGGTTGTTCAGCAAGCTGCCGGGCAGTTTTCTGCCTGAAGAAGATCAGGGTTATTTCATTAACATGATCCAGCTTCCGCCTGGCGCCACGCAGGAGCGGGCACTGACAGTGCTGTCGCAGGTCGAGCAGTTTTACAGCAAACAAACTGAAGTCGAGCACGTCATCGGCGTGGCCGGATTTTCCTTCTTTGGCCGCGGACAAAATGCGGCGCTGGTCTTTGTGCGGCTGAAAAATTGGGATGTCAGGCCATCACCGGACAGCACTTCAACTGCGCTGGTACATAAGGCGAATAAAGTATTGTTTGGCATCAAGCAGGCACTGATTTTTGCCATCAACCCGCCACCTATTCCAGAATTGGCGGCAGTCGGCGGTTTTGATTTTCGTTTACAGGATCGCGGCGGTGTGGGCAGGGAGAAATTACTCGAGGCGCGCAATATGGCGCTCGGACTGGCAGCCCAGAATCCGGTGCTGGCAGGGGTGCGCCCGGAAGGTCAGGAAGCCGGGCCGCAACTGTTGCTGGATATTGATCGTTTGAAAGCAGAGAGCTTAGGCGCGTCGATCACCGATCTTAACGACACCCTGCAATCAACCCTGGGGGTTGCTTACATCAATGACTTCACCCGCCAAGGACGCATCCTGCGAGTACAGATGCAAGCCGATCCGGATACGCGACGCACACTCGAAGACATAATGCGCATCACGATACGCAACGCCAAAGGCGAGATGGTTCCGTTGTCCGAGCTGGCAACGCCGCGTTGGGAAACAGGCTCGCCCAAGTTGGACCGTTACAACGGTTTGTCGGCGATGAAAATTTCCGGGGGTCCTGCGCCGGGACGCAGCAGTGGTGAAGCGGTTGCGGCGATGCAGGATATCGCCACCAAGCTGCCGCCAGGTATCGGCTATGAATGGTCTGGCACTTCGTTTGAAGAGCGTCAATCTGGCCAGCAGGCACCGTTACTGTTCAGCGTTTCTCTGATCGTGGTGTTCTTGTGTCTGGCAGCTTTGTTCGAGAGCTGGTCGATACCCTTTACGGTATTGATGGTCGTGCCGCTCGGTGTGTTTGGTGCGGTGCTCGCGGTAACGCTGCGGGGCTTGCCAGACGACGTGTATTTTAAGGTGGGGCTGATCGCTATCATAGGTTTGTCGTCCAAAAATGCCATTCTGATTATCGAATTTGCGCGCAAGTTACAGGATGAAGGGATGAGTTTGATCGATGCAATTTTAGAGGCGTGCCGGTTGCGCTTCCGCCCGATTCTGATGACTTCGATTGCCTTCATTGCCGGAGTAACGCCGTTGGCGCTTTCCAGCGGTGCCGGTGCGCAAAGCCGTCATGCGATTGGTACCGGCGTGATGGGCGGCATGATTGCCGCGACTTTGCTGGCGGTATTTTTGGTGCCGGTGTTTTTTGTCGTGATGCGAAAAATTTTCCCCGGCCACGCACGCAATATTGCCACAGCGGATCTGCATTCCGAGGAGAGCAAGCATGAATAAAAAATTGATGTCGGGCATGGTTCTTATTCTGCTGAGCGGATGCTCGATGATGCCCACCTATGAGAGACCCGCCGCACCGGTACCTGCGACCTGGAATGGCGGTGGTTCAAGCAATACCGGACGCGACATTGTCAATACTGCGTGGCAAGACTATTTCCCTGATCCGCGTCTGCAGGTTTTGATCGCGTCCGCGCTGCAAAACAATCGTGACTTGCGTATCGCAACTGCGCGTATTGCTGAGGCGCGGGCGCTATATGGAGTACAGCGGGCGGATCGTTTGCCGACCGTGGATCTGGGCGGGTCATTTAATGAGTCGGTGACCCCGGCAAGTTCTTCCTCTATCGGCAGCAAGTTAAAGCTGAAACATTACGACCTGGATGTCAGTGTGGTGTCTTTTGAGCTGGATTTTTGGGGGCGCGTCAGCAGCCTGACCGAGGCTGCCAAGGCGAGTTACCTTGCCACCGAATCGGCGCAACGCGCGTTTCGCCTGTCGCTGATCGCCGACGTGGCGAGCGCGTATCTGTCGCTGCTGGAGTTGACTGAGCGAACCCAACTCACTGTCGCAACCCTCAGCTCGCGCGCAGAAACCAGAGCGTTATTGGCGCGTCGCCGTGAACTGGGAATTTCCAGCGACATTGATTTATTACAGGCAGATGGTTCTTATCAGGCCGCGTTGGCAGACCGTGCAGACCTGGAGCAGCAGCAGGCTGCAGCGGCAAATTTGCTGGATCTACTGGTTGGCCAGTCACTGCGGGAAATGCGGAATTTGCCGGAGGGAAAGAGCCTGGAAGAACAAGGTATCGTCCCCGATTTGTTGGCGGGTTTGCCTTCTGAGGTGTTGCTGCAACGTCCCGACGTATTGGCCGCCGAGCAGCAGTTGATTGCTGCAAATGCCAATATCGGTGCTGCTCGTGCAGCGTTTTTCCCGAGCATCAATTTATCAGGCAGTCTGGGGTTTTCCAGCGGTAGTTTATCCAGCCTGTTTAGTTCGGACAGTGGCGCCTGGAGTTTTCGGCCCCTTATCAGTCTGCCACTGTTTGATGCGGGGCGGACTGCCGCCAATTTTGACGTGGCCGCGGCGCGCAAAGTGATTGCCGTTGCCCAGTATGAAAAAACCATCCAGCAGGCGTTTCGCGAAGTGGCCGATCTGTTGAGCGCGCGTGAAAAAATTGCCGAACAGCTTGCGGCGCAGACCGCCAATGCGCAGACGCAGAAACGGCTGCTGACCCTGGTGGAAGCGCGCTACAAAGCAGGCATCGCAAATCACCTTGAAGTGCTGGATGCAGAACGCGAGGCTTACACTGCCGAGCAGCTTGCGGTGCAAGTGAGGCGTGTGTGGTTGAGCAGTGCCACGCAACTTTACAAGGCGCTGGCGGGCGAATCGAATCGTTCCGTGACTCCTGCCGTGAACGAGATTACCAACAAGTGACCGGCGCAACTGAAATCAAGGCTGCCAGCGAACAGACGCGCACGCGTCTGCTGGAAGCGGCGCGTGAAGTGTTTTCGCAACAAGGCTTTCAGGGTGCGACGGTACGCGAAATTTGTCGTCGTGCCGAAGCGAACATCGCCGCAGTGAATTATCACTTTGGCAGTAAAGATGGTTTGCTTGCCGAAGCATTGAATTTTGCTTCGCTCAAGGCATTGCAAAAAGCCAACCTCAAGGCGGATGATTGCCCGGAGACTCGCCTGCGCTTGTTTATTGCAGACTTCATGCTGATGCTGCTGGACGAAAATAATGCTTCATCGCAATGCCGCATCATGGCGCGTGAGCTCGCCGACCCGACGCCCGCACTGGACCAGATTGTGCGCGAGGCCATCGCGCCATTACACAAATTTCTCGGTAAATTGGTGTGCGAAATCATCGGGCGACAGGTCAGCGAAGCCGAGTTACGGTGTTGTGTGCACAGCATCATGGGGCAGTGTTTATATTACCGCCATACACACCCGGTGCTATTGCGCTTGAATCCCAAACTGCGCTATGACAACAAGGAAATTCAGGCAATAGCAAAACATATCGCCGGGTTTTCACTGGCGGGCATCCAATCCAGATCGGATAAATCGTGTACCTGATTGCGCTGAAAATGCTGATGGGTGACCGCAGTAAATACTTTGGCATCGTCATGGGCATCACTTTTGCGACTTTGATCATGACGCAACAACCGTCGATTTTTGTCGGCCTCATGTCGCGCACTTATAGTTTCATCACTGATTCCGGCCTGGCAGACATCTGGGTGATGGATCCGCGTGTGCAATTCGTCGATGACATAAAACCCATGCAGGACACAGAGCTGTACCGGGTGCGCAGTGTGTCGGGGGTGGAGTGGGCAGTGCCGATGTACAAGGGCTTGCTGAAAGCGCGTTTGGCAAACGGTAATTTTCAAACCTGTAACGTGATCGGTCTGGATGATGCCTCTCTGGTAGGCGGACCGGCCAACATGTTACAGGGCAAGCTGGATGATCTGCGCCGGGCCGATGGCATCATCGTCGATCAGGACGGCGCCAACGGAAAGCTGGCAAAAAAACCGACCGCCCCGGGCGGCAAAGCCGTCCCGCTGAAAGTCGGCGACATACTGGAGTTAAACGACAAGCGTGCCGTCGTGGTCGGCATCGCAAAGACCTCGCCCACGTTTCAATCGCAGCCGGTGCTCTATACCACTTATTCGCGGGCCGTCAATTTTGCGCCCAGTGAGCGCAAGTTGCTGTCATTTATCCTGGTCAAGGCCGGTGCGGGAGAAAATATCAGCCGGCTCACGCAGCGCATCACTGAGCGCACCGGTTTGGCGGCTTATAGTCGGGATGAGTTCGAGGATGTGACCATGAATTACTTCATGAAAAATACCGGGATTCCGATCAATTTCGGTGTCGCGGTATTGTTGGGATTTATCGTCGGCGCAGCGATTGCCGGACAGACATTTTTCAATTTCACCCTGGAAAACATCAAGCAATTTGGCGTGCTCAAGGCGATGGGTGTCAGCAATGGCATGTTGTTGCGCATGATTTTATTGCAGGCGGCTGTGGTGGGCGGCATCGGTTATGGTCTGGGCGTGGGTGCGACGGCGTGGTTTGGCGCTGCGATGAGCGGCAGTGTGCTGGCATTTCGCATGACCTGGCAATTACTGATATTCAGCGGAGTGGGGGTGATGCTGATTTGCTGCATCGCGGCCTTGATCAGCATTCGCACCGTGTTCAAATTAGAGCCTGCGGTTGTGTTCAAGTGAGCATGGTGGAGCAAAGGCAGTTGGCGGTGCGATGCCGCAACATCGCCAAACATTATGGAACGGGCGATGCGCGTGTGCAGGCATTGAATGATGTCGAGCTGGATGTATATGCCGGTGAATTGATGATGCTGGTTGGCCCATCCGGTTGTGGCAAGACCACACTGATTTCGATCATTGCAGGTATTCTCGATCAGAATCAGGGCAATTGCCTGATATACGGCAAAGATTTTCTGTCGATGAAGTCTGCCGAAAAACTCGCCTATCGGGCAAAGAATATCGGCTTCGTATTTCAGGCCTATAACCTTTTGCCCACGCTAACCATTGCCGAAAATGCCGCCGTACCGCTCATCATCAACGGCACGCCGCGCAAACAGGCTGTAGAGCAGGCTGGCGAAATGCTGGAAAAAGTGGGTTTGGGCGGCAGGCAAAAATCACTGCCCGCGCAGCTATCCGGCGGTCAGCAGCAACGTGTTGCGATCGTGCGCTCCCTGATCCACGGCCCGCGCCTGATTGTGTGCGATGAGCCAACCAGCGCGCTGGATCATGAAACCGGACACAAGGTAATGGAATTGATGAAAGCGATCGCTCTGGATCGAAACCGCGCACTGATCATCGTTACGCACGATGCCCGTATCTTTGAATTTGCCGATCGTATTGCCCGCATGGATGACGGGCATATCGCCAGAGTCGTTACGTCACATGCTGATTTATAGAGGATGCCATGCTAGCCAAGTATAAATTGCCAATTCTTGCCGTGATCGGATTTTTGTTTGCGCTGTATTTTGTGTTCAAGAGCAATAAGCCGGCGCAAATTGCCTTACCGGTTGCCGAGCCCGCACAGACCGGTTTCAAAAATTATATTGCCGGTTCCGGCTTGATCGAAGCGCAGTCGGAAAACATCAGCATCGGCACGCCGCTCTCCGGCGTGGTGAGCAACGTCGCAGTTGCGGTCGGCAGTCGTGTCAAGGCTGGCGATGTATTGTTTACCCTGGAAGGGCGCGACGTGCAGGCTGAACTGTCAATCAGGCGCGCTGATATTGCCGAGGCGCAAGCCAACCTGCAGGATGCGCAAAATCAGTTGCAACGCGTTGCGCAAGTCCCTGACCAGCGCGCAGTAAGTGCCGAAGAGCTGGATCGCCGCCGCATCGCTGTCAACTTGGCGAAAGCGCGCTTGGATAATGTGCAGGCCCAGGCGCAGGCGACGCAAGTTCATCTCGATAGGCTGGTGGTGCGTGCACCGATCAATGGCGAAGTGTTGCAGGTGAATGTGCGTAGCGGCGAATATGCCCAAGCGAGTGTGCTGGCGACGCCGTTGCTGCTGTTGGGTAATCTGGGCAAACTGCATGTGCGTGTCGATATTGATGAAAACGATGCGTGGCGCTTCAAATCCAGCGCCGCTGCGCAGGGGTTTTTACGCGGCAATCGCAATGCCGGGACAGAGCTGAAATTTGTACGTGTCGAGCCTTTTGTCGTGCCGAAAATTTCGCTGACCGGTGACAGTACCGAGCGGGTGGACACCCGCGTGTTGCAGGTAATTTACAGCTTTGACCGTGCGCAATTGCCTGCCTATGTCGGGCAGCAAATGGATATTTTTATCGACGACTTGCGTCCGGTCAAGACCGAACCAGCCGAGCCGGTTATATCTGGCGCAGTTTCAGGCAAGTCATGAAACCACAACTCGTGATTGCTCTGCTGGCCTGTGCGACACTGGCTGCCTGCAAAGCTGTCGGACCGGATTATGTACGCCCGCAAACGGATTTGCCCGCACGGTTTGCCGAACAGCATGAGGACGAAACACAGAGCCAGGAAAAAGCGTCACGCGAATGGTGGAAAAATTTTCACGATGCCACGCTGGACCAGTTGATAACGGCCGCGCAAGCAGCGAATCTGGACATCAAGATTGCCGTCGCCCGCGTTCGCCAGGCACGTGCCCAGCTTGATGTTGACGAAGCCGCTGGAGATATCAGCGCAGTATTGTCGGGGTCGGCGGCGCGCACTTTGGTCAGTGCGAACATCGAACAGAACATCGGGCAGATTGGTACGAATGGCAGTCAATTCGCCCCCGGCGGCGTGCCATTCAATTTGTATAAAATCGGTTTCGATGCCGTGTGGGAAATAGATTTATTCGGCGGCATCCGGCGCAGCAATGAGGCGGCTGCCGCCAATTTTCAGGCTGCCATAGAAAGCGGTCGCGGCGTGTTGATTTCACTGTATGCCGAAGTCGCACGAAATTATATTGAACTGCGTTTCGCTCAGCAGCAGTTATTGTTGGCGCAGCAAACTGTCAATAGCCTGGACGATACGCTCAAGCTGACGCAGCAACGCCGCTCAACAGGGTTAGTGAATGAAGTGGAAGTGGCAAATGCCGAAACACAATTGTCCGCTGCGCGCGCCACTTTGTTGCCGTTACAGACCAATATTAAAAAATCCATGCACCGTTTGAGCGTGCTGCTCGGCAAACCACCGCAAGCATTACAGGAGCAACTCGAGCAACCAACCGCGATACCTGCGTCGAGTGCATCCGTCGAAGCCGGTTTACCTTCCGAATTGCTGTTGCGCCGCCCCGACATTCGTCGCGCTGAACAAGATGTGGCACATGCCAGTGCCGAGATCGGCGTGGCAACTGCTGACTTGTATCCGCGCTTCAATCTTGCCGCGACGGTCGGTCTGCAAAGTTCCGCTTCGGGCAATCTGTTGAGTAGCAGCAGCAAGACGTGGACAATCGCGCCCGGATTCACCCTGCCGTTGTTTGGCCGCGACAAGATACGCGATAACATTTCCATTTTCAGCGCGGCGCAGGATCAGGCTTTGTTCAGCTACCAGTCCGCCGTGCTGGCTGCGCTGGAAGATGTCGAAAATGCACTGCTTGAATACCACAATGAGCAAGAACGCCTGCGTGACTTGGCAGCGGCCTACACTGCCAATCAGCGTGCTCACGATCTCGCGCAACAACGCTATCAAAGTGGCTTGAGCAGTGTGCTGGAAGTATTGACCAGTGAACGCACCCTGCTGGCAACGCAGACCCAGCTGACGCAGGCCGAAGCAAGTCGCGCATCCAGTCTGGTTGCTTTATACAAGGCGCTGGGCGGCGGATGGGAAAGCGATCCGGTGAATACACCGTAGGCGTGTACTCGCGTGATGCAATAGCAATCCTTGCCGCCGCCCGGTCTTCGGTCAATGGCGGGCTGCGCGGTTGCCCCGTGACGTGAGAAAAGGTAAGATTCCCGCCCTTTCGCGTATATGTTTATACAGTGGTGGTTGGCATGGCGACGTGTGTCGCCATTTTTAGCTTGATGTTTCAAGTTTACAGAATTTGAACTGGGGAATACCGTGAGCAATTCTTCTTTGCCTGCGCAGCAGGGTTTATATGATCCGCGCCAGGAGCACGATGCCTGTGGGGTGGGATTTGTCGCTCATATCAAAGGTAAAAAAAGCCATGACATGATCCGTCAGGGCCTGCAGATCCTGGAGAATTTGACGCATCGCGGTGCGGTCGGGGCTGACCCGCTGGCAGGCGACGGGGCGGGTATCCTGCTACAAATTCCTGATGCGTTTTTGCGTGCGCAATGCGCGGCGCAAGGGTTGGTTTTGCCACCAATGGAAAACTATGGTGTGGGCATGTTATTTTTGCCGCGCGATGCGACGGCACGTAGCGTTTGTGAGCAAATCATCACCGCCAAAATTAACCTGGAAGGCCAGCAGTTGCTGGGTTGGCGCGATGTGCCGGTGAATGGTTCCGGATTGGGTGAAAGCGTTAAAAAAGTTGAGCCGGTGATACGCCAGGTGTTCATCGCGCGTGGCACGAATTGTCCGGATGCCGATGCGTTTGAGCGCAAGTTGTTCGTGATACGCAAAACGGTGGAACATGCGATATGCAATTTACCTGATGGGCAGGGCAAGGGATTTTATATTCCTTCCCTGTCGGCGCGAACCATCGTCTATAAAGGCATGCTGCTCGCTGACCAGGTCGGCAAGTATTACCTCGATTTGCAGGATGCCAGCATGGTCAGCGCATTGGCGCTGGTGCATCAACGATTTTCTACCAATACCTTTCCAACCTGGAATCTGGCGCATCCGTTTCGCATGATCGCGCACAATGGTGAAATCAACACAGTGCGCGGCAATGTCAACTGGATGACTGCGCGCCACGCGGCGATGTCGTCGCAACTGCTGGGGGAAGACCTGGAAAAACTCTGGCCGTTGATTGTAGAGGGTCAATCCGATTCGGCGTGCTTTGATAACGCGCTGGAATTATTGGTGGCGGGTGGTTATTCGCTGCCGCACGCAATGATGTTATTGATACCCGAAGCATGGGCAGGCAATCCGCTGATGGACGAAGAGCGCCGCGCCTTTTACGAATATCATGCTGCGCTGATGGAGCCGTGGGATGGCCCGGCGGCAGTGGCATTTACCGATGGCCGGATGATAGGCGCAACACTGGATCGTAACGGTTTGCGTCCGGCACGCTATCTCATCACGGATGATGATCTGGTGCTGATGGCGTCGGAGATGGGTGTGCTGAACATCCCGCAAAGCAAGATCATCAAGAAATGGCGCTTGCAGCCGGGCAAAATGTTTCTCATTGATACCATTGCCGGGCGCATCGTGGGCGATACCGAATTAAAGAATCAGCTCGCTGCCAGCAAGCCGTATCGCGCATGGATAGAAAAATCACGTTATTTCCTGAGTGATCTGGCTGAAGTCGTTGACCAGTCAGCGCTCAAGGCTGCACTGCTGGATGTTCAGCAGGCGTTTGGCTACTCGCAAGAAGACCTCAAATTCATTCTGGCACCGATGCTCAGCGCAGGCGAAGAAGCGACCGGCTCAATGGGCATGGACGCTGCGCTGCCGGTGTTATCAAACAAAAACCGTTCGCTCTACGATTATTTTCAGCAACTGTTCGCGCAAGTGACTAATCCGCCTATTGATCCGATTCGCGAAGAAATTGTCATGTCGCTCACCTCGTTCATTGGTCCCAGACCCAATCTGCTGGGCATAGAAGAAACCGATCCGCCATTGCGTCTGGAAGTACATCAACCCGTGCTGACCAACGATGACATGGCGAAGTTGCGCAACATCGCCGATCTGACCAACGGACGCTATCGTTCGCTGGTGCTGGATATGACTTATCCGGCAGATGAAGGTGCGGCGGGTTGCACAGTTGCCCTGCAAGCCTTGTGTAGCGCCGCTGTCAAGGCGGTGGCAGGCGGCTACAACGTGCTGATTTTGTCGGATCGTGCCGTGTCGCCGCTGCGCGTGGCAATTCCCGCCTTGCTGGTTTGTTCCGGTATTCATCACCATTTGGTGCGCGAAGGTTTGCGTACCAGCACCGGTTTGGTGGCGGACACCGGCTCGGCGCGCGAAGTGCATCATTTCGCTTTGCTGGCTGGGTATGGCGTCGAAGCGGTGTGTCCGTGGCTGGCTTATGAAACCATCGCGGCGATGCCGTTACCGGCAAAGGTTGATGTCAAAGAAGCTAAAAAACGCTACATCAAAGCCATTAGCAAGGGTTTGATGAAAGTGATGTCCAAGATGGGTATTTCCACTTACCAATCTTATTGTGGTGCGCAGATATTTGAAGCAATTGGGCTGAACGCCTCTTTTGTTAATGACTATTTCACCGGTACGGCTACCCAGATCGAAGGCATTGGCTTGGCCGAAGTCGCCGAAGAAGCGGTGCGCACCCATCGCAGTGCGTTCGGTACTGACCCGGTATTAGCTGATGCGCTGGAAGCGGGTGGTGAATACGCCTGGCGGGTGCGCGGTGAAGAGCACATGTGGACTCCTGACACGGTGGCGAAACTACAGAACGCCACGCGCACCAATAATGCTGCGACCTATAAAGAATACGCCAAGCTCATCAATGAACAAAGCCAGCGCCTGAAAACCTTGCGTGGCTTGTTTCAGATTAAACCGGCCGGTGTTCCGGTGCCGGTGGAAGAAGTGGAAACGGCCAAAGAAATTGTCAAGCGATTCTCTACCGGCGCGATGTCACTGGGCTCAATTTCAACAGAAGCGCACACCACTCTGGCGATCGCGATGAACCGCATTGGCGGCAAGTCCAACACCGGCGAAGGCGGCGAAGACGCGGCGCGTTTCAATTCCTCTAAAGGGAGCGAAAAACTATCTGATGTTATCGGCAATGGCCGTATTTTCAGTGACCGCGAATTATTGGCGGGTGATTCATTGCGTTCGCGCATCAAGCAAGTTGCCTCGGGTCGTTTTGGTGTCACGGCCGAGTATCTCGCCAGCGCTGATCAAATCCAGATCAAGATTGCGCAGGGTGCAAAGCCCGGCGAAGGCGGACAATTACCCGGACATAAAGTCTCCGAATACATCGCCAAGTTGCGCTATTCGGTACCGGGTGTAGGTTTGATTTCGCCACCGCCGCACCACGATATTTACTCAATCGAAGATCTGGCACAACTGATTCATGATTTGAAAAACGCCAATCCGTCCGCCTCAATTTCGGTGAAGCTGGTATCCGAGGTCGGTGTAGGTACGGTGGCGGCCGGTGTTGCCAAGGCCAAGGCCGATCACATCACGGTATCCGGTTTTGATGGTGGTACCGGCGCATCGCCGATCTCTTCACTCAAGCACGCCGGCACGCCTTGGGAGCTGGGTCTGGCAGAGGCGCAACAAACGCTGGTGTTGAATCAGTTACGTGGACGCATTGCGCTGCAAGTGGATGGTCAACTCAAGACCGGGCGCGATGTCTTGATTGGCGCGCTGTTAGGTGCGGATGAATTTGGTTTTGCCACTGCGCCATTGGTGGTGGAAGGCTGCATCATGATGCGCAAGTGTCACCTCAACACCTGCCCGGTCGGCGTTGCCACCCAAGACCCTGAGTTGCGCAAAAAATTCACCGGTCAGCCGGAGCATGTGGTGAACTTCTTTTTCTTTATCGCGGAAGAAGTGCGCGAATATATGGCGCAACTGGGCATACGTAAATTTGACGATTTGATCGGACGCAGTGATTTGCTGGAAATGCAGCATGGCATTGAGCATTGGAAAGCAAAGGGGCTGGATTTTTCCAAAGTGTTTTACCAGCCGCAGGTTGCCGCCAGCGTGTCGCGTCGCCATACGCAAACGCAAAACCACGAGTTGGAAAAAGCTTTGGACAACATGCTCATCGCGCAAGCTCAGCAGTCCTTGAGTATTCAGGCAGACGCATACATTTCCAGTTCAATCAGCAACGTCAATCGCAGCGTGGGTACAATGTTGTCACATGAAGTCGCCAAACGTTATGGTCAGGCTGGCTTGCCCGACGACACCATCAATGTGAAATTTCTCGGCACGGCCGGTCAGAGTTTTGGCGCATTCCTCGCGCATGGCATTGCATTTGAATTGTTTGGCGAAGGCAACGACTATGTGGGCAAGGGTTTGTGTGGTGGGCGTATCAGCATTATGCCGCCGGACAGTTCCAGGCTGGTTAGCCATGAAAACATTATCGTCGGCAACACGGTGCTGTATGGCGCGACTTCGGGTGAATGTTATTTTTCCGGTGTGGCCGGTGAGCGTTTTGCGGTGCGTAACTCCGGCGCGATTGCCGTGGTGGAAGGTTTGGGCGATCACGGTTGCGAGTATATGACGGGTGGCATGGTTGTGGTGCTGGGACAAACCGGGCGCAATTTTGCGGCGGGCATGTCCGGCGGCGTGGCTTATGTGCTGGATGAAGACGGTGGTTTTAAGCAGCGCTGCAATCTGGCGATGGTCGCACTTGAACCGATGCTGGACGAGTTAGCCGTGCTGGAAAGCACGGATGCCGTGCCCGAAAGCCATGGTCGGGTGCATTTCAATCACCTCAATCTGGCGGATGAACAGGTACTGCGGACACAAATCGAAAAACATTTGCGCTACACCGACAGTCCGCGCGCTAAACATATTCTGGATAGCTGGTCGGCATATTTGCCGAAATTCATCAAAGTGATGCCGACCGAATATCGTCGCGCACTGCAGGAAATGGCTGAGCAAAATGCCAGGCAATTGGAGGCGGCATAATGGGTAAGGCAACAGGCTTCATGGAATTCCGGCGGTTGAGCGAAGAAAATTTACCCGTAGCAGAGCGAATCAAAAGTTATCAGGAGTTTGTATTACATCTGACCGATGAGCAGGCGAAGACCCAGGGTGCGCGCTGCATGGATTGCGGTATTCCATTTTGTACCACCGGTTGCCCGATCAATAACATCATCCCGGATTGGAACGATTTAGTGTTTCGCGGCAATTGGCGCGAGGCGCTGGATGTCTTGCATTCCACCAACAATTTTCCAGAGTTTACCGGACGTATCTGCCCTGCGCCCTGTGAAGCGGCTTGTACTCTGAACATCAACGACGATGCGGTGGGCATCAAATCCATTGAGCATGCGATCATCGACAAAGGCTGGGAACAAGGCTGGGTTGTGCCGCAACCACCGAGCAAAAAAACCGGTAAAAAAGTTGCGGTGGTGGGTTCCGGGCCTGCCGGCATGGCGGCAGCGCAACAACTGGCACGCGTCGGACACGACGTGGTGTTGTTCGAAAAAAATGATCGCATCGGCGGCTTGTTGCGTTATGGCATTCCCGATTTCAAGATGGAAAAGTCGCACATCGACCGGCGCATTGAGCAAATGCAGGCGGAAGGTGTGGTATTCCGCACCAGAATATTTATCGGTACCGATAAGGATCTTGGTGTGAATAATATGGCAACCGAAACCATCTCACCGCAAACGCTAATGGCTGAATTTGATGCCGTGATTTTGTCCGGTGGAGCTGAAATCCCCCGTAATTTACCTGTGCCGGGACGTGAATTGAGCGGCATCTATCCGGCCATGGATTTTCTGCTGCAGCAAAATCGCGTCAATGCCGGTGATACGTTGCCGGAACAGACCAAGGCAACCGGCAAGCACGTCATCGTGATTGGCGGTGGCGATACCGGCTCGGATTGCGTCGGTACATCCAATCGTCACGGCGCATTGTCGGTCACCCAGTTCGAGGTGATGCCGCGCCCGCCCGAGCAAGAAAACAAACCGTTGGTGTGGCCTGACTGGCCGATGAAGTTACGTACTTCCAGCTCGCATGAAGAAGGTGTGCAGCGCGATTGGGCAGTGGCAACCAAAGAATTTATCGGTGCGAACGGCAAGCTTGAAAAACTGCGCGTGGCACGCGTCGAATGGAAAGACGGCAAGATGAATGAAGTCGCGGGCAGCGAATTCGAAATAAAGGCTGATCTGGTGCTGTTGGCGATGGGTTTCGTCAGTCCGGCGCAAAAAATTCTGGATGCCTTCGGTGTGGAAAAAGACGGGCGCGGCAACATCAAGGCCAACACCGAAGATTATCGCACCAGCAAGGATAAAGTATTTGCTGCGGGTGACATGCGGCGTGGTCAATCGCTGGTGGTGTGGGCAATACGCGAAGGCCGTCAATGCGCACGAGCAGTGGATGAATATTTGATGGGCAGTTCCGTATTACCGCGTTGAGCGGTGCGCCCGATAAATGCATTTACAGAGGCACAAATGAATTTCAAATTAAAGAACGACACCTTTTTACGCGCCCTGTTGCGTCAACCAACCACATACACACCGTTATGGATGATGCGTCAGGCTGGCCGGTATCTGCCCGAATATCGGGCTACACGGCAGCGCGCGGGCAGTTTTCTCGGGTTGTGCAAGAATCCCGATTTTGCTACCGAAGTGACGTTGCAGCCGCTGGAGCGTTTTCCGCTGGATGCGGCGATTCTGTTCTCCGACATATTGACCGTGCCGGACGCGATGGGTTTGGGGCTGTATTTTTCCGAAGGCGAAGGCCCGAAGTTTAATCACCCGTTGCGCGACGCAACGGCGATCAAGGCGTTGCGCGTGCCGGATATAGACAAAGATTTACGTTATGTCACAGATGCGGTAACGCAGATACGCAAGGCGCTGGATGGCAGTGTGCCGCTGATCGGTTTTTCCGGCAGTCCATTCACGCTGTCCTGTTATATGGTCGAGGGTGGTGGCAGCGATGACTATGCCAAGGTAAAAACCTTGATGTATGACGAGCCGAAACTGATGCACCACATACTCGAAGTAACCACCCAAGCGGTGATTGCCTATTTGAATGCGCAAATCGAAGCAGGCGCCCAGGCGGTCATGGTGTTTGATTCCTGGGGCGGGGTGTTGTCGCATGCGGCATTCCATGAATTTTCGCTGCCCTACACACGGCGTATTGTGGAGGGATTGATCAAGGAAAAAGACGGGGTGCGTGTTCCGTCCATCGTGTTCACCAAGGGTGGCGGCCTATGGATAGAAAGTATCGCAGCTATCGGTTGCGACGCAGTGGGGCTGGACTGGACGATGGACATCGGCACTGCGCGGCAACGGGTCGGGCATCAAGTCGCGCTGCAAGGTAATCTTGATCCGACAGTATTGTTTGCCGCACCGGATACCATCCACGCAGAGGTGGAGCGCGTGCTCAGCAGCTACGGGTTTGGCAGCGGGCATGTGTTCAATCTGGGGCACGGCATTTCGCAGCACACCAAACCGGAACATGCGGCGGCACTGGTTGCGGCGGTGCATGAGTTGAGCAAGAAGTATCATTAAATAATTGGCTCGAACAGAAAGCCGCAGGTAATTCCTGCGGCTTTTGTATTTCTGCGACAATCGCAACGTTGATTACCTGAGTAAATATGTCCATTGTCCGTGTCGCCCTCGATGTCCCGCTGCCCACCCTGTTCGATTACACGGTGGATGAAGGTATTGTGGTTGCACCGGGGCAGCGCGTGGTTGTGCCATTCGGACGCAGGCAAATGGTCGGGGTGGTGATGGAACGGGTTGCCACAACCGGGATGTCGCCGCAACAGATCAAGCCCGTTGCGCAGGTGTTGCGCGATAGCGCGCCGTTGTCGCCACAACTGCTCGAATTGCTGAATTTTTGCAGCGACTATTACCATTACCCGATTGGCCAGACGGCACTATCCGCCTTGCCTGCACAGTTACGTTCCGACAAGCCCATTATCAGCAAACAGGTTTTTTTATATCGTCTGAGTGCAAGCGGTGCGGAACTTGATTTTGAGATTTTTCCGAAACGGAAAGTGGTGCAGCGGCGCATTCTTGCCAGACTTGCCGAACAGCCGTGCAATCTTGCGCAAATCAAGTCGCTGTCAGCGACTGCCGCCGCGCAGCTTGACACGCTGGTGCAGCAGGGCTATGTCGAGATTAGCGAGGAGGCAAGCGCGCCGAGTGAACATGTTTTCAGCAACGCGCATGCGTTGACTGCCGAGCAGCAAAAGGCAATAGACAGTATCACGCAACATAGTGGCTACGGCTGTTTTCTATTGCATGGCATTACCGGTAGCGGCAAGACCGAAGTGTATGTGCATTTGCTGCGCAATGTGTTGCAGCACGGTGGCCAGGCGCTGCTGCTAGTGCCGGAAATCAATCTCACCCCGCAACTGGAAAGTTATTTTCGCAGCCGTTTTCCCGACGCGGCACTGGTAAGCCTGCATAGTGGCTTGTCGGATGGAGAGCGTCTGCATAACTGGCAGCGGGCACAAGCTGGAACAGCACAGATTGTGCTCGGCACGCGCCTGTCGGTATTTTCTGAATTACCCAGCTTGGCGCTCATCATCGTGGACGAAGAACACGACAGCTCGTTCAAGCAGCAGGACGGGCTACGTTATTCGGCGCGTGATGTAGCAATTTTTCGCGCCAGGCAGCTTGGTATTCGCATCGTGCTGGGCTCGGCGACGCCGTCACTGGAAAGCTATTACAACGCGCAAAACGGACGATATCAACTGCTCAAGCTCAGCAAGCGTGCGCAAGCCGAAGCGCGCCTGCCTGCAGTGCGTTGTGTCAATATCAACCAAACGGTCATGCACCAAGGCGTCAGTGAAAACCTGCTGCGTGAAATTGAGCAACGCATCAAGCGCAAGGAGCAAAGCCTGTTGTTTATCAACCGCCGTGGTTATGCACCGGTATTGATGTGCACGGGATGCGGCTGGTTGTCCGACTGCAAACATTGCGCGGGCAAGCTGGTATTGCACCTTGGTGAAAAACGCCTGCGCTGCCACCATTGCGGTTATCAGATACGGGTGCCAACCGCTTGTCCGGGTTGCGGCAATGCGGATTTAATTCCGCTGGGGAGCGGCACGCAGCGTGTGGAAAGCGTCTTGCAGGAACATTTTCCTGAAGCACGCATTTTACGTATAGATCGTGACAGCACACGCAACAAGCGTGCCTGGCAAGTCATGCGTGAGCAGATACACGCTAATCAGGTGGACATTCTGGTCGGGACGCAAATGTTGGCGAAAGGACATGATTTTCCTGCGCTGACTCTGGTTGGGGTAATCAATCCGGATAG
>DASRWN010000100.1:0-10043 GCA_035654595.1 Gallionella sp.
GCTTCCACACCTCAACGACACGGATGCCGAATTGCTCGATGCTTTCCGGTTGGGTGGTCGGCACGATCAGCACCGCGAGCTGCACGCCCTTCTTCGCTTCAAATTCAGCAAGACGGGACTCCAGTGTTTGGGTTTGTTGAACGTCCAGCGTCGCGGTGAGGTCGGTGATACGCTTCGAGAGCGGCGGCACGGCCACCTCAGCCCGCGCCGCGCCAGTCAAAAACAGCGCAAGCAGAACCACCTGCGCAAAACTTTTCATTTATTTCACCGGTGCAGCGACGCTGGGTGTCGCAGTTTTGGGTGCGGCAAAATCCACCGTTGGCGCATGAGAAATCTCTTTCTCGTTTTCAACCGTGAACGACGGCTTCACCTTGTAGCCAAAAACCATCGCGGTCAGGTTGGTCGGGAAAGAACGTATCGCAATGTTGTATTCCTGCACCGACTTGATGTACCGGTTGCGCGCGACCGTCACGCGGTTTTCAGTGCCTTCGAGTTGCGCCTGCAAATCGCGGAAATTCTGATCGGATTTCAACTGCGGATAATTTTCTGTCACCACCAACAGGCGGCTCAATGCCGAAGTCAGCTCACCTTGCGCAGCCTGAAATTTGGCGAATGCCTGTGGGTCGTTAATCAACTCAGGCGTGGCCTGAATGCTGCCCACTTTGGCACGCGCCTCGGTGACACCCAACAACACGGTTTGCTCCTGGGCAGCGTAGCCTTTCACGGTATTCACCAGATTGGGAATCAAGTCGGCACGGCGCTGATACTGGTTGAGCACTTCGGCCCAGCTTGCCTTGATCTGTTCATCGGTAGTTTGAAAAGTGTTATAGCCGCAGCCATTCAACATTAGCACCAGCAAAATTACCCATAAGGCACGCATCATTGATTCCTCCATTGAGTAGCAAAACACAGAAAAGCTACAACACCAAGCCGCATAAATCCTTTAAGGCCGTTGTTACGCAATGCCTCTCCCGTCAAGGTTCAGGCTGCACCTTGGTGGTGGGAGCAGTCTCCGGGACGGGTGTTTCTTTGGCGGCGAGCGCAAGCGCGAGAGTCGTTGCGGAAGGATTCAGGCTGTCGACCATCGAACTCGGAATCAGAATCGTGGCTCCCCGTTCTTTTGTCGCCTCGTAAATGATGTTCATGGCACGAAGCTGGAGCGCTGCGGGATGTCCAGCATAAATATCGGCGGCCTCGACAAACTTCCCGGCAATGGCAGCTTCGGCTGAGCCGAGAATTACCCGCGCCTGTTTCTCGCGTTCAGCTTGAGCCTGACGAGACATGGCATCCTGCAACGCCTCCGGAATGGCTACGTCACGAATCTCCACTGAATTGACTGATATGCCCCACGGAGCGGTTTTTTTACCGATCTCATCCTTCAAGTGATCGTCTGCCTCTTTACGATCGGACAACAGGGCAGCCAACATCGAAGAGCCGATCATTTCGCGCAGCGAGGTTTGCGCAACCCGGTCAATGGCCTCGCGATAATTGGTGATGGCTAACGCCGCTTTTTCGGCATCGTGCACACGCCAGAAAATGATCGCATCAACGTTGATCGGAACGGTGTCCTTGCTCAGTGCCTGTTCGGCATTAAAAGCCGTGGTCTGAATACGCTCGTCGATAACTGCCACCACATTGTCGATGATCGGGATAATGGCGAATAAACCCGGCCCTTGGACGCTTTGCAATTTCCCCATCCTGAGAATGACGAATTTCTGCCAGGTATTAGCCATTTTCAATGACAAGGCGATAATCACTGCGGCCACAAAAAACACGAGCGCAAGAGAGTCATTCACCCACTGGCCCATGGCAAGGCCTACGACAACACAAACGACAACTAGGAACGATGTAATTGGATTTATATTCATGATCGAATGTCCTCCTGTCCGGTTGCAGCTTCAAAACTGCGTGTCATTTTGAATCGGGCCACAAATTAATACAAGTCGCACCCGCGTTTTATCGGCCTGCTGTTATCCGGCAATATACTCCACAAAATGCCTTGGCAACCGCTGCCAGGAATGCCATCGCCCCAGCATCGTTTAGCGATTGCAAACACCACCCGCCGTTTTTCAGGGGCAAGCTTCAGCGGAAAAGACAAAATAAAAAAACCGCCAATCGTGGCGGTTTTTTTATTTTAACTGGGGTGACTGATGGGGCTCGAACCCACGACAACCGGAATCACAATCCGGGACTCTACCAACTGAGCTACAGCCACCATTGAAGAAACAACCGATAAAACCACTGACGAAACACACCGGACGAAAAATCTTTGTCCGGACACCTAACAGACACTGGCGTGCCCGACAGGAATCGAACCTGCAACCCCCAGCTTAGAAGGCTGGTGCTCTATCCGGTTGAGCTACGGGCACAATTGTTTGCGCAGGCGATTGATCTGTCTACTGAAACCTGGTCGGGGTGGAGAGATTCGAACTCCCGACATCCTGCTCCCAAAGCAGGCGCGCTACCAGGCTACGCTACACCCCGAAGGCTGGGCATTATACAGACGCATACCGGGAAATCAATTTGGATTTTTGGGTTTTGTTAATTGTGGCATCGCCAACATCAGGTAGTAGCCCATCGACCACAATGTCAATAGCGCGGCGACGTACAACAACACCGCGCCGATGGTCTGGCAATCCAGGCCAAGTATGCGTTCGTGAAAAAGCAGCAGTAAAACAGCCAGCATTTGCAGCGTCGTTTTAACCTTGCCGAGCATGGATACCGCGATATTTTTGCTGGCGCCAACCTTTGCCATCCATTCACGCAGCGCAGAGATGGTGATTTCACGCCCGATGATGATGAACGAAATGATTGCATCGGCACGTCCGAGCTTGACCAAGATGATTAATGCCGCCGCCACCATCAACTTGTCGGCAACCGGGTCGAGAAATGCGCCAAATGCAGAGGTTTGATCAAGCTTGCGCGCCAGATAACCATCCAGCCAATCGGTCAGCGCCGCCAGCAAGAACACACTGGTCGATATCAAGTTTTTCAGATGTGGGCTGAGACTTTGGTCAGACAGATAAAACACTGCAACAAACACCGGTATGAGAATGATGCGCAGCCAGGTGAATAAATTTGGGATGTTAAATGGCATTGGGCGACAGCGCGTTTAGAACAGGGTTGAACAAAGGTGGGCTAGTGTAGCTGCTGATAAATCTTTTCAGCAAGTGATTTGCTGATTCCTTGCACCTGGCAGAGTTGCTCTACACTGGCTTGCGCCACTTCCCGCAACCCGCCG
This sequence comes from Gallionella sp., assembly GCA_035654595.1. Lineage (GTDB taxonomy): Bacteria > Pseudomonadota > Gammaproteobacteria > Burkholderiales > Gallionellaceae > Gallionella. Next base: position 3,242 of record DASRWN010000100.1, read on the forward strand.
AAATGGGTCAACAGATTACGCCGCCGCTTATCTCCTATCCCGCTGATTTCTGCCAGACTGGACGTAGTGCGCGTTTTGCCGCGTTTGGCGCGATGTCCGGTGATGGCAAAGCGGTGCGCTTCATCACGCACCTGCTGGACAAGATGCAGGGCGGGGTCGTCGCTGGGCAACCGTATTGATGCGCCATTGGGAAAGATTAACTGCTCCATCCCGACTTTTCGTTGCTCACCTTTTGCCACCCCGACCAGCACCAAATCGTTCAGCCCCAGTTCGTGCATCACTTCCATCGCGATGTGTAATTGCCCTGTCCCACCATCAATCAAAATCAAATCGGGACGTGCCCCCTCACCTTCTGCCAGCTTTTGGTAGCGGCGTGTCAAGGCTTGACGCATCGCCGCATAATCGTCGCCGGGGGTGATGCCGGTGATGTTGTAGCGGCGATATTGACCGGAACGCATATCGAAATTCTCGTATACCACGCACGATGCGACGGTCGCCTCACCCATGGTGTGGCTGATGTCGAAACATTCAATACGCTGCAATTCCGGCATATCCAGTCGTTCACGTAATTTGTCCAGACGCAGTTGTTGCCCGCCTTGTTGCATTTTGCGTTGCTGCAAAGCCAGCAGAGCATTGCGTTGCGCCATCTCCAGCCATTGCTTGCGCTCGCCGCTCAGCGCTTGGATCAAGCGCACCGGCTGGCCGGCCTGCTCGCTGAGTAATTGCGCCAGAGTCTCATCGCCGCATGGCTTGTCCAATATCAGCAGCGGCGGCACGCCACGGTTCAGATAATGCTGCGCGATGAATGCCTCGGCGATTTCATCCGCAGGCAGTTCTTCGGCATGTTCGGGGAAGAAACACTTGTCGCCAAGATGCCGCCCGCCGCGCACCATCGCCAGGTTCACACATACCATATCGTCCAGCTTCGCCACTGCGACAATGTCGGCATCGGCAGCCTTGCCGGTGGATTCGACAAACTGCTTTTGCTGCACCACATGTAAGTCACGCAGCTGATCCCGCAAGAGCGCAGCTTGCTCATAATGCTGCCGCTCTGCCGCCTGCTCCATCGCAGTACGCAAGGTTTGCTCGACTTCCTGATGTCTTCCCTGCAATAACAGCACTGCATTACGCGTGGCGGCCTGATAATTTTCAGCGTCAATGAGCTTCACGCAGGGCGCGGTGCAACGATGAATCTGATGTAACAGGCAAGGGCGGGTGCGATTGTTGAATACACTGTCTTCACAAGTGCGGATGCGAAAAATTTTTTGCAGCAGCTGGATGCTCTCTTTGGCCGCATACGCGTTTGGATACGGGCCGAAATATTGATGCTTACGGTCAGGCGTACCACGAAAATAGGTCAGGCGCGGAAACGTGTGCCCGGTGAGCACGATGTAGGGATAGGATTTGTCGTCACGGAATAAAATGTTGTAGCGCGGCTTGAGCAACTTGATCAAATTGTTTTCCAGCAGCAGTGCCTCGGCCTCGGTACGCGTCACAGTGGTTTCGATGCGTGCGATATGCGACACCATTAAACGGATGCGCGGCGAGATATTGGCTTTCTGGAAGTAAGAGCTGACGCGCTTTTTCAGTTGCTTTGCCTTGCCGACGTACAACACCTCGCCTTTGCTGTTCAGGTAGCGATACACCCCCGGCAACAACGGCAGGCTGGCAAGTATTGGCTTGGGGTCGAATGATTGGTCAGGCTTCACGTTGCTGCACATGCCGCTGAATATTTGCAATCACCGCTTCGAACATTGACGTGGTCAAGCGTTTAGTCTGGGTGTTGTAGCGACTGCAATGATAGCTATCGAACAGCATCGCGCCATTGGGTAACAAGTGCTGTGCACCATGCGCAAAGGCATAAGCGCTTTTGCGCAGTTGCAATGCCATCATCACCGCATTGTGCGCGATGCCACCAAGCGCCATGATTGCCGCGCCGCGCGGCAGTATACCTAGCTCCTCTGACAGATAGGCATTGCAAGCACGAATCTCGCCGGGTTCCGGTTTGTTTTGCGGTGGCAGGCAACGCACCGCGTTGGTGATGCGGCAACTGCGCAAACTCAATGCGGGGTTGGCTTCACCTGATGCAGCCAGCGGCTGTGCGCTGCTGGCAAAACCGTATTTATGCAGCGACTGGTACAACAAATTACCGGCATGGTCTCCGGTGAATGGGCGTCCGGTACGGTTCGCACCATGCATGCCGGGTGCCAGGCCGACAATCAGGAACGGGCTGTGCGGCGCGCCGAATGAATCGACCGGATGCGCGTAATAATCCGGGTGTTCGGTGCGCACGGTATCAAGAAACTGCGCAAGACGCGGACAGCAACGACAACTTTTATCAAACAACAGGGGCTCTGGTTTATTCATGGAGCGCTGTATTCTAATGTGAAATGACCCTCACCGTTTTGGCCCAATACTTTAACCAGATACGGCATCACCTCCTGCAACACAGCGTGCAACAGCCAGGGCGGATTAAGGATGAACATGCCACTGCCATGCATGCCGAAACCATCCGCGTCAGGGGCACGCACGGCAAGCGCAACATGCAGCCAGCTTTTTACCGGTAATTTCTTCATCTGTTCGGGCAAGCGTTCCGTTTCAACACGTTGCAATTGTGGATACCACACCGCATACATGCCGCTGGCAAAGCGTTTAAGCCCTGCATTTAGCGCCGCAGTGACACGCTGATAATCCTGCTTGTCTTCGTAAGGCGGATCAATCAACACCAGCGCGCGGCGCGGCGGCGGCGGTAACAAAGCCTTGAGCGCAGCGAACCCGTCGCTGTTTTGTGTTAACACCTGCGTGCCATGTTTGGCAAAATTCTGCTGCAGAATTTCACTGTCAGTCGGATGCAACTCGAACAAGCGCATCCGGTCCTGCTCACGCAGCAACTCCAGCGCAATCAGCGGCGAACCGGGATATAGCTGCAACTGCCCGGCAGTATTGAGGCGTTTCACCAGCGCCACATATTCCGCCAGCGGCACGGGCAAATCGTCACGCTGCCATAACCGCGCAATGCCGCTTTCATACTCTGCATTCTGTGCGGCATAACCACTGTCCAGCGCATAGCAGCCCGCCCCGGCGTGCGTGTCGAGATACCAGAACGGCTTGTCTTTCTGTCGCAGATAATCAAGCAATTGCATCTCGATAAAATGCTTCAACACGTCCGCGTGATTACCCGCGTGAAAAGCGTGGCGATAGCTCAGCATGGTTATTCAAGTTGCTCTACTTTAATCAGCACATTGCGTTGCTCATGCTGTTGCGAAACGTGGCGCGCAAAGATACTCGCGTCATCGTCATTTTTTTGCTGGCTCAGCCCTCCCACCACTATCCATGTCCCCAAGCGACCCGCCACCGTAGTTGAGGCTTGCTGTATGTGTGGCGCTGGAACGCCGCGAGTATCGAACGGCAGCGAGTCGTTCTGCGCGGTGATTTCCAGCGTGACGTTATCGCCGTTCACCCGTGGCAATACGTAAAAACCGCTGCTGACATCCTGATATTGAAAACTGTCTATTACATGAACACCCGATGGTTGTTGAATCACCTGACGTTGCGGAACGGCGATTGATTGTCCGCTGTGTATCAATGCGCGATTACCTTCCAGCACCTGAATTTGCTGGGTTTTCTTATCATCTTCCAGCGAAATATCTTCGCGCACCCGCGCCTTGAGTTTGTCCTGACCCTGCCCAGCTTCGACACTTAAGCCGCTATTGTCGCGGCTGCCAGGCACAATGATGCGGACATTTTTGCCCACTCCGATATTGCCCGACAGCGCGGTGAGTCGCGCAACGGTCGCGCTATCCACGTCTTGCATGACGGTGATTTTCAAACGGCGCGGCGCAATATCTATGCTTTGCAGCAACTGCTTGATCTGTTCCAGATTGCGCGGCGAAGTGCGTAATATGAGTTGGTAGTTCATGCCGCTCGCAACATCGTCCTGGTCCAGCAGGGGGCGTATGAGTGGCAGCACTTCTTCTACACTGCGATGCTGGAGAGGAATGATCTCAAGCTGGTCGGCACAGGCACAAGCTGGCAACAGCAGCCCCATCCAGAGAAGGAAATAAAAGGGAGCGATTAAATTTTTCGTGGCAGGCATCATTTTTGCGCAATCGCTTTGTCGTGCGCGACCTTGAGCTGCTGCGCCAGCTGGAATACCACCATCGCATAATAGTCGCTGTTGTTGTAGCGTGTGATGACGTCAAAATTGTTGAACCCCAGCCAATATCTCTTACTGCCGTCAAACGTAAAGTCCAGCAGACGCGCAACCAGTTTACGCGACAGCTGCGCATGGATTTCCGCTCCATCGCGCGCCCAGTCGGCCAGGCTTTGCGCCTTGATCTCTTCATGCGCGGTGGTCTCGGTGATCTGCACAGGCACTGCAACCGGTGCCCCTTTGATCCAGCCATAGCTCTGTAAATAATTGCCTACGCTGCCGATTGCATCGCTGGCTTCATTGAGCAAATCAATCTTGTTATTGTGGTTGAAATCGACCGCGAAATTACGGTAACTGCTCGGCATGAATTGCGGGATACCCAGCGCACCGGCATATGAACCGCGCACGGACAGCAAATCGAAACCTTGCTCGCGTGCCAGCAGCAGGTAGTTTTCCAGCTCATTACGAAAGAACGCAGCGCGAGGCGGGTAATAGAATGCCAGAGTGGTCAACGCATCCAGATCAATAAAATTTCCTGCATTTTCACCATAGAGGGTTTCGACCCCTATCTCTGCAACGATGATTTCCTGTGGCACACTATATTCCCGCTCGGCACGGCGTAAAGATTTGGGATATTTTTTCCAGAAATCCAGGCCAAGTTGAACCCGCCGCGGATTAACGAAGGCGGCACGATATTCCGGCCACGGGCGTGTGGTATATGGCCGGGAAATCGCATCAATGACAGCAGGCTGATATTGCACACGCGCAAACACTTTCTCCAGATCGGCACGCTTGAATTGGTGTTTAACCACCATCTCGTCGATGAATTGAGATATGCCGGGCGGAGTGGCTGCTGTCGCAGGAAAAGCAGCAGGACAAAAAATAATTGCAACTAGAAAATAAAATACGGGTCTCATGACGGCGAATTTTACCTGAAGCTCGACAGTCAGCCGTAACTACTGGTAAATTCCGCCCCCTCGTTTAACTAATATGACTGGAATTTGAACGTAATGAACATCACTACTCAACACCATCCTCTCCTCATTCTGGGTTCGGGTCCGGCCGGATACACCGCAGCCGTGTATGCCGCGCGCGCCAACCTCAAGCCGGTGTTAATCACCGGCCTGGCGCAAGGCGGGCAGTTGATGACCACCACTGATGTGGATAACTGGCCTGCCGATGCGATGGGTGTGCAGGGTCCGGAACTGATGACACGTTTTCAGCAGCATGCGGAGCGTTTCAACACGAAACTGATTTTTGATCATATCCATACTGCCAAGCTGCAACAAAAACCGTTTTTATTAATGGGTGATGCGGGTAATTACAGTTGCGATGCGCTGATTATCAGCACAGGCGCATCAGCACAATATCTTGGCTTGCCTTCTGAAGAAGCGTTCATGGGACGCGGCGTTTCGGGCTGCGCGACCTGCGACGGATTCTTTTATCGCGATCAGGACGTAGCTGTAGTCGGTGGCGGCAATACTGCTGTAGAGGAAGCGCTGTACCTGGCTAATATCGCCAAGCACGTCACACTGGTACACCGACGTGACACTTTCCGCGCCGAGCGTATCCTGGTCGATCACCTGATGCACCAAGTGGCAGAAGGAAAAATTACGCTGCAATTGAACAGCACGCTGGATGAAGTGCTGGGTGATGCGAGTGGCGTCACCGGCATGCGCGTCAAGTTGGTACAGAGCGATGAAACCAAAGATATCGCTGTAAAAGGCGTGTTTATCGCTATCGGCCATAAACCCAACACCGATATATTTGCCGATCAACTGGAGATGAGCAACGGCTATATTCATACTCGCGGCGGCGCCAGTGGCAACGCAACAGCGACCAGCATTTCCGGCGTGTTCGCAGCCGGCGATGTTCAGGATCATATCTACCGCCAAGCGGTCACCAGCGCCGCAACCGGTTGCATGGCCGCTCTGGACGCAGATAAATATTTATCTGCGCTGAACAAAACTTGACTGGGAAGCAGCCTGATAAATCCGCTGACGCCGCACTTTTTCGTGCGGCGGTCGGGGCAGTCAAACCACTCGCCAAACAAAACTACGCCAACCCGCAAAAACCCGCACGCAGATTTTTTATCAACAGTCCCGCTGCACCTCTCCCGATACCCGACAACCTCTCTGATTTTGTCGGCGAAAATATCCCTGATGAATATTTAAGCAATGGCTTATCGCATCTGACCTTGCGCAAGCTGCGCCACAACGGCTGGCCGATTCAGGCCAGGCTTGATTTACACGGCTACAGCAGCGATGCGGCACGCCAACAGTTACAGGAATTTTTGTATAGCGCCAAACAGCGTGCGCTGCGCTGTGTGCTGGTGATACATGGGAAAGGGATGAACAGTAAAGATGGTAAAGCAGTATTAAAAATACACACCCGCCATTGGCTGATGCAACACCCGCTGGTGCTGGCTTATTGTGACGCGGCACTCAAGGATGGTGGAACCGGTGCGGCTGTTATTTTATTGAAAAGCAAGCCTTAGATTTTTTTCCGGAATTTTGCTATGCTGAACCCGTGTGAGACTGTTGTGTTTCTCAAATTGATACACGGTTCATTCCAAATATTGGGATATCTGACATGAAAAAATACCTGCTGATTCTGCTCATACTGGCCAGTTCAAATACCTTCGCCGCA